>JBAQIQ010000289.1:0-3452 GCA_049288935.1 Candidatus Competibacteraceae bacterium | reverse complement strand
TCCCCACTCTGGGGAATCGAATCGGCGAAAACCAAGCCTTAGCTCCTCTGGGCAATCCTCAACGAAACAGAAAACCCTGATTGCGAAGTCAGGAATCCCCAGCCTTCAGGGCGGGGAGGATGTCAATGAGTCCGATTTGCCCTCTTATACGCTCAATGATCTGTTGGCTGGGATCACTTCTGAAAACCGCTATGAGGCTGTAGATTTTGGCGTACCTCAAGGGCGTGAGCGGCTCTGATGTCCAGTTGCTGCGTTCCCAATGTCGGTGACATCGTATAGATGAACTTCACACCGCAAACCAGCCACAAACAGGCCAGACACCGACCTGCGGTGGTCCTCAGTCCCAAAGCGTACAACCGCAAGGCAGGAATTGCTGGTCTGCGTCCCAGTCACTCAGCAGATCAAGGGCTATCCGTTTGAAGTGGTGCTGAGCGAGGCGGAAACGACGGGCGCGGCATTAGCCGATCAAGTCAGAAGTCTGGACTGGCCATCAAGAGAAGCTGAGCGGAAGGGCCGTGCAACCCCGGCGAACGGGCGAAAATCAAGGCCAGGATTCAGATATTGCTCGATTTGATCTCCTCTCTGGCGTAGACGTCGGGGCCTCGCGCGCAATTCTGGTGAAACGGCCGGTCACCCCTGATTGATCATGCTGGCCAGACAGGCAGCGCCGAAACCGTTGTCGATATTGACGACGCCCACTCCGCCGGCGCAGGAGGTCAGCATTCCCAGCAGCGCCGACAAGCCGCCGAAATGAGCGCCATAGCCGACGCTGGTCGGCACAGCGATCACCGGGCGGGCCACCAGTCCGGCGACTACGCTGGCCAGCGCTCCTTCCATGCCGGCCACGACAATAACTACCCGTGCCTGGCGGATCGTTTCCAGGCGCGCCAGCAAACGGTGCAACCCGGCCACTCCGACATCGTTAATTCGCTCCACCCGGTTGCCGAAAAGTAGCGCTGTCTCAGCGGCTTCTTCCGCGACCGGTTGATCGGATGTGCCAGCGGTCACAATGGCGATGGCCGTGGGCGTCAGTGGTTGATCCTGGCGCTGGATAGCAAGAGTGCGCCCCAATAAGTTATAGCGGGCCGTGGGATGCAGCGCCATCACGGCCTCGGCCATTTCCGGCGTGGCGCGGGTCGCCAGAATGTTACTGCCGCCTTCCACCAACGCAGCGAAAATGGTTTGCACTTGGGTCAACGTCTTGCCGGCGCAATAGATCACTTCGGGATGACCGCGCCGCAATTCCCGGTGGGTGTCCAGCACCGTCTCGCCCAAATCACGGCTGGGCCAATCGCGTAGCCGGTCGATGGCGCCTTGCACCGCCAGATGGCCGGATTGAACCTGTTCGAGCAGTGTGCGTAAGGTCGCTTCATTCACTGTTGGCTACTCCGCGATGACATTGAAACTGCCCATCCGATAGCCTTGCAAATCCAGGGTCACGTAGCGGAACCCGCACCCGGTCAGCGCTTCTCCTACTTGCGCCGCTATGGCGTCTTCCAGAAAGCGGGCTTGTTCAGCACGATCCACTTCGATCCGCGCCAGATGGCCATGGCAACGCACCCGCACGGCGCTAAATCCCAAGTCCAGCAGCACCCGTTCCGCTGCCTCGACCCGGCGCAACAGTTCGGTTTGAACCGGGGTATCGTGCGGCAGACGGGTTAACAAACAGGCGGAAGCGGACCTGTTCCATTGCGGCAGACCCAACGCACGGGCATAGCGGCGAATATCCGACTTGCCTAACCCGGCTTCCAGTAGTGGGCTGCGTATCGCTAATTCCCTCAAGGCGCGCAGTCCCGGTCGGTAATCGCTCAGATCATCCCGGTTCGTGCCGTCCGCCAGCCAGGTCAAGCCCTCAACGATGGCGACGGCTCTCAATTCAGCAAACAGCGTCCGCTTACAACGGTAGCAGCGATCCGGCGGGTTGTAGGTGATATCGGTCGGTATCGGTAAGATGAGAATCTGATGACGGATGCCCAACCGCGTGGTCAAATTTTTGGCTTCATCGATTTCCTGGGACACCATGTAAGGCGTCAACGCCGTTAATGCCAGAACCCGCTCGCCCAGCACCTGGTGCGCCATGGTCAATAGTAAGCTGCTGTCCAGCCCGCCGGAGCAGGCGACCGCGATGGAATCCATGTTGCGTAAAATTTCCAGTAGTTGCTGGTAGCCCGGTTCATTCAGGATTTGCGAAGATTCAGCAGTCATGGCGATGATCCATAGAGGTTCTGATTGTACGATGTTTGACGGATTCAAAATGATGGGCGACGCGATTTGACCCTTTTTCGTTCCCTAACCCTGACCGGAGGCAAGCGGTGTTCTCCAGATTTCTGAAAAGAAACATAAAAAAGACCCGAATGGAGGCTGAAGTCGGTGTCTTGTTCGTCTGTATGGGCAACATTTGCCGGTCTCCGGTGGCGGAGGGGGTCTTCCGGCGAATGCTGGAAGGGGCGGGTTTATCTGAAAAAATTCATGTCGATTCAGCCGGCACTCATTCTTTCCAAATCGGCGTTCCACCGGATACCCGCAGCCAGGCGACGGCCCTGCGCCGGGGGGTGGATTTACGCCATCTGCGCGCCCGACGGGTTACAGAGACGGATTTTGCCGAATTCGACTACCTGCTGGCCATGGACCGAGACAATTTCGAGAATTTAATGGGATTGTGCCAGGATTCGGCGTTGCGCAATCGCGTTCGGCTCTTCCTGGATTTCGCGCCGCACTTGCCGGAGCGGGAAGTGCCGGACCCGTATTATGGGGGACCAAGCGGTTTTGATCGGGTGATGGATCTGATTGAGGAAGCCGCCCAAGGTTTGCTGTTGCATATCCGCGAGCAACATCGGTTGTGACCGTTGACCCTCTCTCCTTGTGGGAGAGAGGTTGGGGAGTGAGAATTCCTATCGCGGATCTAGCGGATGTTCGGCGTCAGCATCCGACGATGCAACAGCCGGTTCAGCCGGTTCAGCCGGTTCAGCCGGTTCAGCCGGTTCAGCCGGTTCAGCCGGTTCAGCCGGTTCAGCCGGTTCCAACGGTTCGGACAGGAGTTCGGCAGCAACAGGAGCCTCATGACGGGTCGGAATATTCTCCGCAGGGGCCTCCTCAAGGGCAGTTTCCTGACTGGCTGATGCAATGACTGCCGCTTCTGGCGCAATCGGTATTTCGCTCGTCAACGGTGATTCTATAACCGCTTCGGTGTTGTCTATAACCGCTTCGGTGTCGATAGCGTGGATCGTGGTTTCCACTTCGGGAAGGGCCAGTTCGACTGACTCAAATGCCTCGGTGGGCGGCGTCAGCGATTCACGCCATGCAACGGTTGTTGCTTCAGTCGGTTCCGTAAGCTGGATCGGCGCTGCCACCGCTGGAGAGGACGTTGCTTCCGTGTCATCCTCAACCACCGGGTATTCCAGGCGCTGAAGGGGTGGCATCGGCAATTCGCCGGACAATTCCACGGCGACGTC
>JBAQIQ010000288.1:0-36924 GCA_049288935.1 Candidatus Competibacteraceae bacterium | reverse complement strand
CTGTGACCCTGAGCGTGGAAGGCGATAAGGCAACCGTGCGCTGTGGGCGCAGCCGTTTCACCCTGATCACCCTGCCCGCCAGCGATTTCCCGACACTGGAGGATTTGCCATTCGATGGCGATATCCGCCTGCACCAAGGAGCGTTGCGCGGCATGATCGAACGCAGTCACTTCGCCATGGCGCAACAGGATGTACGTTACTACCTGAACGGCTTGCTGCTGGAAGTCAGCCCCAATATCCTGCGGCTGGTAGCGACTGACGGCCATCGGTTAGCGTTCCAAGAATTGCAGACCGAGGACGCCAAGGTAGAAGCGCGTCAGGTCATCGTGCCACGCAAGGGAGTGCTGGAATTGCAACGGTTACTGGCCGACAGCGACGCCCAAGTGGTTCTCAAACTCGGCGCTAACCATCTGCGCGTCATGCTGGGCGAGATTCGGTTTACCTCCAAGCTGATTGACGGCAAGTTCCCCGATTACCAACGGGTTATTCCCCGCGAGGGCCATCGGATTGTGATCGCCGACCGGCAGGTATTACGCAGCGCGCTGGCCCGCGCCGGCATCGTCCTCAACGACAAGACCACCGGCATCGCACTGCAACTGGAGGACTGGATCTTGCGGGCAAAAGCCCGGAACTCCGATCAGGAGGAAGCCGAAGAGGAAGTCGAAATCAACTACAGTGGTGGGGTAATGGAGATTGGCTTCAATGTGACGTACCTGCTCGATGCGCTGGGCGCACTGAACGGCGAACTGGCCAAGCTCTCTTTCGCTGATGCCACCAGCAGTTGCCTGATCGAAGAGGCTGAAGGCAACGGTGGCAAGCACGTCATCATGCCCATGCGGCTTTGATTGAGGCGCCAGCCTCCTGAATGCGCGTCATCAGCCTCGACATTGCCGGATTTCGTAACCTGCGGCAGGTGCGGCTGGACTGCTGCTCACCCGGTCTGAATCTACTGATCGGCCCTAACGCCTCTGGCAAGACCAGCTTGCTGGAGGCGTTGTATTTTCTGGGACGAGGCCGTTCATTTCGCACTCGCCAGCCTCGGGACTTGATTCAGACCGGCGCGACCGCTCTACGGGTAGTGGCGGTCATGAGCAACAGCGACGAAGGCCAGCGCATCCCGGTCGGCATGGAGCGCACCGCCCGCGAGTTGACCGCCCGCATCGGCGGCGTCCCAACCCGCTCCCTGGCGGAACTGGCCCGGCAAACGCCAGTGCTGCTGCTCAATCCCGATAGCCACCGCCTGTTGGAAGATGGGCCACAACAACGGCGGCGGTTTATGGACTGGGGATTATTCCACACTGAGCCGGGTTTCCTCGACGCTTGGCGACGTTATGGAACCGCGTTACGCCACCGCAACGCCGCACTCCGCTTCGGAGCAGCTCACCGGGCGGTGAATGCCTGGGATGGCGAACTGGCGGTAGCGGCGGCTCTTCTCGACCGGCTGCGTGAAACCTTCTGTGAGGCGCTGGGAGGCGTCCTGGAGCGATTCGCTGGGGAAACCCTGGGGCAAGCCGGGGTCCAGGTGGATTATCGCCG
This sequence comes from Candidatus Competibacteraceae bacterium, assembly GCA_049288935.1. GTDB lineage: Bacteria > Pseudomonadota > Gammaproteobacteria > Competibacterales > Competibacteraceae > UBA2383. The sequence goes on along the minus strand of JBAQIQ010000288.1, from coordinate 35,388 downwards.
TGGATGGCCTCTGGAGCCGCCAGAACGTGGTTTCGTCGAGTGGTTGCGCATAGGGCGCGACCAAGATCGCCAGCAGGGCCACACCCGAATGGGTCCACACCGGGCCGACTTCACAATTCGCATCGCTGGGCGACCGCCTGCCGAAGCATTATCCCGGGGACAACAGAAATTGTTGGTGATTGCTCTAGTGCTGGCGCAGGCGGAACTGTATCAACGGCACGTCGGCAATGCCTGCATCCTGCTGATCGATGATCTGCCCGCGGAATTGGACGCGGACAATCGAGTTCGAGTCATGCACACCTTGGCGGCGCTCAATGCGCAATTATTCGTCACCGCTATCGAATCGGGATTGCTGGATATCGCTGCCTGGCGGGATGCACGGGCTTTTCAGATTTCGCAAGGCGAAATAAGCGCTGCTTCCTGATGGTGATGCCTGACACCCGAATCTCACCCCCTAAAGTGATATAATCCTCGTTCCAATTACGGATTCAGGAAATTTGGAATTATGAACGATTCGTCTTACACCTCGTCGAGCATTACAGTCCTGGAAGGGCTGGACGCTGTCCGCAAAAGACCTGGTATGTACATTGGCGACACCGATGATGGCACGGGCCTGCATCACATGGTGTTCGAGGTCGTGGACAACTCGATTGACGAGGCGCTGGCCGGTTATTGCACCGAAATCAGCGTAACCATTCATACTGATGAATCAGTAACGGTCGTTGACAACGGGCGCGGTGTTCCTACGGACGAGCACTCCAAGGGGCGTTCCGCCGCCGAAGTGATTATGACGGTGCTGCACGCTGGCGGTAAGTTCGACGACCGTTCCTACAAAGTTTCCGGTGGCCTGCATGGGGTCGGTGTGTCGGTCGTCAACGCCCTGTCCGAATACCTGCGTCTCACCATTCGCCGCGATGGCAAGGTACATCAGCAGGAATATCGGTTGGGCAATCCCCAAGCGCCATTGCGAGTGATCGGCGATACGGATTCAACGGGCACGGAGATTCGCTTTAAGCCCAGCTCCATTTTCACTCATATCGACTTCCATTACGACGTGCTGGCCAAGCGGCTACGTGAGTTGTCGTTCCTCAATTCGGGGGTGCGCATCCATTTGCGCGACGAGCGCGCCAGCCGGGAAGATTGCTTCGAATATCAGGGCGGCATCAAAGCCTTCGTTGAACATTTGAACCGTAACAAGACCCCATTGCATGACTGCGTGTTCTACCTCAATGCGACCCGCGACGACATCCAGGTTGAACTGGCGATGCAATGGAATGATTCTTATCAGGAAAATGTATTTTGCTTTACCAACAACATCCCGCAGCGCGATGGGGGCGCTCACCTGGCAGGCTTGCGCGGCGCGCTGACCCGCACACTCAATCAGTACATGGAAGCAGAAGGGATTCTGAAAAAAGCCAAGGTCGAGACCAGCGGCGATGATGCTCGCGAAGGATTGACAGCGGTGCTGTCAGTCAAGCTGCACGATCCAAAGTTTTCGTCACAAACCAAGGACAAGCTGGTGTCTTCGGAGGTCAAGCCAGCGGTCGAGTCAGTGGTGTCGGAAAAGTTGCAAGAGTTTTTGCTGGAGAATCCCAGCGAGGCTAAGGCGATTACCAGCAAGATCATTGACGCCGCCCGCGCCCGCGATGCCGCCCGCCGCGCCCGTGAAATGACCCGGCGCAAGGGGGCGCTGGACATTGCAGGCTTGCCAGGTAAGTTAGCGGATTGCCAAGAGAAAGACCCGGCAGCGTCGGAATTATTCCTGGTCGAGGGCGATTCCGCCGGTGGCTCCGCCAAGCAGGGCCGTGACCGGCGTTTTCAGGCGATCTTGCCGCTCAAAGGCAAAATTCTGAATGTCGAAAAAGCGCGTTTCGACAAGATGCTGGCTTCGGCCGAAGTGGGAACGCTGATTACCGCGCTGGGTTGCGGCATTGGGCGGGAGGAGTTTAGCGCTGATAAAGTGAGATACTATCGTATTATTATAATGACAGACGCGGATGTTGATGGATCGCATATTCGTACTTTGTTATTGACGTTTTTTTATCGACAAATGCGGGAACTCATTGAGCGAGGTCACATTTATATTGCCCAGCCACCGCTATACAAGGTTAAGAAAGGCAAGCAGGAGCAATATGTCAAAGATGACGCTGAACTCTCCACCTATCTCTTGCAGGCGGCGTTGGATGGCGCTTCGCTGACCCCAAGTGAGGGGACGGCGTCTTTAACGGGCGCAGTGCTGGAGGACCTGGCGCGGGGCTACATGGCGGTGATGACGATGATTCGGCGACTATCCCGCCGCTATGACAGTTTGTTGTTGGAACAATTGATTTATCAACAGCCGTTGCGCGATGGGTTATTGCGTGACGAAGCGGGTTTGCGCACCTGGGCTGAACAACTGATCGGGCGGCTCAACACCTGGCAAAATGAGCACGCCGTCTATGAAGCGATCATTGAAGCCCGCGACGATGGCGAAGGTTATAGCCTCATCATCGCCCGCCGTGCGCACAGCGTCGTTCGGCAGGCGCGATTGACCGCAGAATTCTTCAATTCTCCCGAGTACACGACTTTGATTCAGTTTGGGGTACGACTCGCCAGTTTATTTGAGCACGATGCCGTGGTGCGGCGCGGTGAGCGAATCCAGCCGGTGGGCAATTTCCGGGCGGTAATGGACTGGCTGCTCGAAGAAGCCAAGCGCGGCCAACACATTCAGCGCTACAAGGGCTTGGGTGAGATGAACCCGGATCAGCTCTGGGAGACGACGATGGACCCGGAAAGTCGCCGCTTGTTGCAGGTGCGAATCGAGGATGCAGTAGCCGCCGATGAAATTTTCACGACCCTGATGGGTGATCAGGTTGAGCCACGCCGGGAGTTCATTGAGCAGAATGCGCTGGATGTGCTCAATCTGGATGTTTAAACGACTTTGTCCATCCTTTCACTTTTCCGCCGGTCCCGCTCCCAGGAAAGGCGTTTTCAATGTGCTTCTGAGCACTGCTCGCGCCGGTGCGCCTTCAGCGCCAGCCAGTTTGAGCGGCAGGCAGATCAGTTCGTAGAGTCCCGGAGCCACTTCGGCCAGATTCAAGCCTTCCACGATCACGACTTCGGCTTCCAACAGAGCGATGTGAGTGTGTGGATCACCGCGAAAAATTTGCACCGACAGGTAATCAACCCCAATCAGCCGGATGCCCCGCGCTGCGATCCAGCGGGCAGCAGCGACGGTCAGGGCTACGAAATCGCTGCGGAATTCGCGGTCTCCCCGCCGCCAACCCTCGGAATTGCGGGTGCGCAATAGTAGACGCTGAGTATCGACCGGCAGGTTCAGGGCTTCCAGGTCATCGGCGGTGACGGAGGTTACATCGGGCAGCACGGCCACGACCGCTGGACCGATCAGCACATCCAGCGCCAGGTGGGTCACGTCTGCACCGTTAGCCAGAAAATGCAGGGGCGCGTCCACATGCGTACCTGTATGGACGCCGCAGAACAGGGTGCTATCGTTCACGGCGTCGCCCCGCGCCATGTCGCGCCGACGGATTAACTCGATGGTTGGGCTTCCGGGCCAGTGGGGCAGGTCCGGAGACATTGTGAGTGAGATATCGAGGTATTCAACCACAGCGGGTATTCCATCAAAAGTTCTGTAAAAATAATGGCTCATATTGGGTTTTGAGGACGTGACAAAATTCTCGAACTTCGTCCACCCTGTGCCTGTTCGCCATGTGCCGCCTCAACAACCTCATCGATGAAAGAAAATGTTACGAAGAAGTCAGACGGATCCGCTGGCCCAACGGGGTGTGTTGTCCGGCTTGCACGTCCAACAAAATCGCCCGGCGCGGTCGCAACCACCGGCAACAAGAATGTCGCCGCTACACCTGCAAGAACTGTGGAAAGCGGTTTGACGATCTCACCAAGACCATTTTCATGGGGCGGCATCAGCCCTTGTCGGTCTGGTTCGCCTACCTGTACCTGAGGCTGAATGTGTCGAATCGGCACATTGCCGAGGAGTTGAACCTGAATGAAAGTGATGGCCAAGCGATGGCGGAGGCGTTGCGTGGAGGTATCGTGAAGCGCCGTTCCAACGGGCGGATGAGCGGCGTGGTGGAATGCGACGAGGTGTATGTCGTCGCTGGGCATAGGGCCGGCCTGATCAGATCAAGGGCCGCGCCCCACGCCGTCGGCGGCTCCAGTGGTGGAATGCGACGAGGTGTATGTCGTCGCTGGACATAAGGGCCGGCCTGATCAGATCAAGGGTCGCGCCCCACGCCGTCGGCGGCTCCAAGGCGCACCCGGTCGGGGCACGCTCGCGAAGGACAAGCCGCCGATCTTCGGGATGATCGAGCGCGGCGGCGCGGTCCGGATCGTCCTGCTGGAGAACGTGCAACAGCAAACCATACGACCGCTCATTGAAGCCACGATCACACTTGGCACGGTGGTCAATACGGACGAGTATGTGATTTATGATGCCTTGCCGCAGTGGGGATATGGGCATCAGAGCGTGTGTCACAGCCGGGGAGAATACGCCCGTGACGAGGAGGGTGACGGTTTCCCTGCGGTCCATGTCAACATCCTGGAAGGCTTTTGGTCGTTGTTGCGTTCTTGGTTGCGCCCGCATCGGGGTCTCTCTCAGGAAAAACTGCCACTTTACCTGGGTTTCTTCGAGTTCGTGCATAACGTCAGGCGGCGCGGTCAAGCCTTGCTGGGGTCACTCATGGACACTTTATTGCAGCCGGTAGCATGTCCTCAAAACCCAATATGAGCCATTCTTTTGTGAGCGGGGTTATACACAGTTCACCTGATCTTTGACCGTCACGAACACATCCATAAATTCTCCATCGATCCCCATGCGACGATCATGCAGAATATAAACGCTAGTCTGATAGCCGCTCCAGCGTTCAGCCAGTTCGATAAAATCCGCTCCATAATCCCAAGTCACTAAAGATCCCTTGGTCGAAATCGGATTACCATGATAGCTCGCTTCCAGCAGGTGAATCACCTGACCGTTCTCAAAATATGCTCTCTGGCGACTCTGTACTAAGTCCTTGTGCTTAGGCGCAGTGAAGATGTGCATTCCCCCTGGCCGCAGCACCCGCGAAATCTCCGCCAGGGCGCGGTCTGGCGCGAACACATGCTCAAGTACATCTTGGGTGATAAAAAGATCGAAGGCTTGGTCCGGGAATGTCAATTGTTCAAGGTTTTCGCAACGCACACCGTTCTGGCAGGCGCCTGGAGCGATATCCTCGAAAAAATATGAAAAAGAGTAGTGCGGACAGTGATCCCGAAAAAACCACAAGCTGGGCGAACTCTCGTGAATATCGACCATTTTCCAGCCAGGCCGCAACAGGTTGAGCAGATGAACGAGCGCCCGCTGGCGGGGAATGCTGCCACATGCGGTACACAGGTAATGATCGCGCAACCAGGCCTGTTCAGCGATAAATCGGGCTGGAGCCTGGCAGATCGGGCAATAACCGTGATGATCGAGTAGCATCGTTAAATCCCGTTTCACTGTACGCCAAAGCATTTTAAGAAGCTGTTGATTATCCCTTTAACGACAGAATCGATTTTGCTATCCGGCCGAACCAGCGTAACGGTTGAGTCAACTTCCAGGAGGTAGATTTTCGCATTTCCGCCAGATTGGCGCTCAAGGTAGAGGCTTCGTTGACGAGCACCGCAAACTCGCCTTGGCAGTGTTTCAGCTCTACAGCTAGCCGTTGCAATTCGGTCTGATGCTCGATCAGCTCAGCGGCCATTCGCTCATGATCGGACTGGCGCTGGGCCAGAACCTCTTCCAGCCGTTCCATCTCGGTTTGCCGCCACGCCCGTTCATTCTTCAACCGCTGCAAGACTTCAGGAAACTTTCTGGCCGCACACTCGGGAAGGCGCTGTTGCGGATATTCAATGACCAGAATTTGCTGCAACATCTCCAAAAGCTCGGCGCGGTTCAGCGTTTCCAGACTGGAGCCACGCTCTGCATGAGGGGGATAGTAATAGTCCGGCGCCAGTGGTTGCCAGTTCCCCGCAGATACCGTTTCAGCCGATGCCTGGAGCGGCTCAACGTAGCGCCGCAGATAGTGTTCAGGCGTCATGGCTAGCCTCTGCCAATACTTTCTGGAGACTCTCGCGCTCCAACAGGTTCATGAACAAATGGTTGCACTCTGCGACTGACGTATCCCAATCCAGCAGCCAGGCGTGGGGATAATCAGCCAGCCGTTCGCTGAACGCGCCCAAACGGGGCGCCACAATGGGCAAGCCCGTCACCAAAGCATAACTCAGCGTATAGGAATACGTTTCCGGACACTGGGTGGGGAAAAAAATCACATCTGGCCGTTCTCGACCGATCAGCAATGGCAATTCAGCATCGTTATACGGTCCGGAAAAAGACAGCGGTATCTCCGGTTCCTGTCGGACCACCCGGTCAGCATGACCGATAACCCGGAAAAACAGCGGCAGGCTACGCAACCGGGCATCTATCGCACAAGCTTCCAGCCGATGTAGGCCTTTAATCGGCGTCAATCGACCTAACACCAGGATTTTGAGTTCACCGCAGGGCGCGGCGTGCAGCACGGGAACCGCCAGCACCGGCTCCGGGTGCGACAGCCTGACATAGTGGGCTGCAGGCACGTAACGGTGTAGCCGTGTCTCCATGTCTTGCGACGCGACGATCACCCGGTCGGCGTTGGTCAACAAGGTTCCCAGCGACTCACGCCAAGTCACAATATCCAGTCCCCAAAGGGCGGGGCGCTCAGCCAAACAGGCGTTGCACCCGGCGACATCGGGTTCGCCACAATAGCGACCGTCTTTAAGTGTCAAGGTATATTGAGGGCAAACGGGGTAATAATCGTGGAGAGTAAAGTCATAAGGCAGGTGTAAGTCTTTCGGCAATTGCAAGATTTGTCGGTTCATTCCGATGACATGATGAAAATGAAGCCGCATGATTCCCAAAGACTTGATAAAATCCAGGAGCTTTGGATAGTCGTAAGGTAAAGAAAAATAGGCGATGAACTCTTCTTCACTGCGTCCCCATTCAACACTGAACCCGGAAGGTCCAGTGGGCCTTAAAATCATGACCTCGAAGTCCGTCTCCAGTATCTTTGATAAATCTTTAACATGTTTCTCCGTACCTCCACCCCAGGTATGGGTAATGAACAAGATTCGCGGACGGGGCGAGTGAATCAGCCGGAATTCATCAATGCGACGTCGCAAAACCCGGGCCGGGTCCCGGTTGCAGTATTCACCAATGATGCTCAAATAGTGAGGATAGCGTTCCAGTATTCTCTGTTCCGCTTCCGCGCATAATACCTTGGTCTCCTGACCAAAAGACACACCGCCCTGGTGATAGACGAACACCGCTGCACACAACAGATGCTTGAATCCGACCTCCGCAGCCCGCAGGCAAAATTCATTTTCCTCGCCATAACCTCTTTTGAAAATCAGGGCGTCGAAGTAACCCACTTCTTTCAGGCAATCCCGCCGGATATACATGCAAAAACCGACAGCGGTGGGTATTTCAATCGCCAAACCGGCATTAACCTCAGCAAACGCACGATCCAGAGCGGCTAGCGACCCGTGTCCATTCAATGAATTATCTTGATTGAAGCGGGGATAGCTGCAAATTGTGGCGTTATTGGAGAAGGGCGTTACCGTGCCGATCATCGAATCACTAGCCGCACAACAACGCAATCGATCCAGCCAGTCGCCATGCACCTCAGTATCGCTGTTGAGCAATACCACATCGCGGTCGGGGTGCAGAATCATGCCGCGATTGACGGCGTTGACAAAGCCGGTATTGACTGGATTTTCCAACAGGGTGATAGCACCAGTTTCAGCTAACGCACGCAGCCAGGCCGACAATTCCGGCTCTGGACTGCAATCATCAACGACGACGATTTCGTAGGCGGAGCATTGTGGAAATGCCAGAACACTCTCCAGGCAGCGCCGGGTCTCGGCCAGTCCCCGATAGACTGGAATGATCACGTCCACGATGGAGGTGCTGTTTGTAAAGGACTCAATGTCAGTAGCCACTGCACTTACTCTTGAATCGATTGCAAATTTTAGTGTTGCGCGGATATGTTTTCACTAAGGTTGATCCGTTTGAGATAACCCTTGGGGTTCCAGGTGATCAAAAAGGATTCTTTAGATCGGTCAATCGCAAAATCTGCATTTTCTTTAGTAAAAGCTTCAATCGCCTCATAAGGACCTGGCTTTGGCCCGACTGATAATCCATGATGACAAATGCTGTCTTCAACGATGAAGTAATCGCCAGGCTTCAAAAGGGCTGAATAAGTGCGCAAGATATTCAATGTGTTTTGATAAGTATGCGAACTATCTTCAATAATCAATACTCGATCCTTTGCAGAGATCAACTTTGCCACATCGGAAAAACATTGACAGGCATCGCCTTCAATCAAGGTGATTCTATAATGATTTTTTACCAGATCGGGTATCCCCTCGTGTGAGATATCAATGCCAATCACTTTCCCTTGGCCCAGAAGCTCACAAATATGCGCCAGGGAAAGTGTACTGCCACCGTTCGCATTACCTATTTCGATGATAATATCAGGCTGATTTTGGTATATCAGTTCCTGATAAATCCAATGATCCAGCGGATTTTTTAGCGCCTTCACGCCCCAATAAGTGGTCTGATTCATAATTCGATCTTGCATGATCGCCAGAACTTCCCTTAATGGCGTGTCCAGATTTTCTTCCATATAGCTCGTCATCGTTGTCCTCTCTTAACGGGTTCGGCGCCAATACACACCCGCCCAATCGATTTCGTAGATCTCATCCACGATATGATGCTGGCGGCGGAAGTCCTCGACTGCAGCGCGGCAGCCGGGCACGACTTTGTAGTCATCAATAATGACATAGCCGCCAACAGACAGCTTCGGGAAGAGGTTTGTCAATGCATCCCAGGTCGATTCGTACATATCACCGTCCAGACGCAGCACGGCAAACGAGTCCGCAGGAACGTCAGGCAGGGTGTCTCGAAACCATCCTTTGATGAATACGACCTGCTCATCCAAGAGTCCATACCGCTCGAAGTTCATCTTGACTTCCTCCAGGGAAATCGCCAGATAGGCGTTCTCATGGTGAGAGTCATCGGCATCTTGTGGAAATTGCAGGGGATTCGGCGCCGGAAGTCCCTCGAATGAATCCGCTGCCAACACTCGCCGGTCCGTTACCCCATAGGCTTTTAGAATCGCCCGCATAAAAATGGCGGCACCGCCACGCCAAACGCCGGTTTCAATCAAATCACCCGGAACATTCTCAGCGATCGCCTTCTCGACACAATATTGCAGGTTATCAAGGCGCTTCATCCCAATCATTGTATGGGCGACCAAGGGCCAATCCTCGCCATTCTCACGAAGCGGTCTGATGTAGGAGGACGGTTGCCGGGGGCTGATGTTGGGGTCCTCATAGATGCTGTTCGTGAGCACCCTTTTCATCAGATCAAGGTAAAGCGTGGCGGTCTTAGGCATAGTGAAATCCTGAGTTTGTTGCAAACCCGAGGGCGCGGGATGCATCAATCCGTTTTCGTCGTTTCGATTAACTCAATCTCCAGCATCGGAATACCAACCAGTCCATAGCCTTGACGTACACTGCTGGCGTGGGATTTGAAAACCAGCACATCGCTGCACCAGCAATGGGTGATATGGTCCTGTTGCATACCCGAAGCAGCGGCGATGTCCACCGCATAATCGCCAACGGGTAATACCGGCATACGGAAAGTAAACCGGGCGGTCAATTCCTGGCCGGCGACGACGGGTCGGGGATTAGTGGAATAGGTCAGGTAGGTATTATCGCCGAATAAATGCTGACCCAGCCGATCCTTGACCAAGAATCCGAGAATTGGACTCACCAGGTCCGTCAAGGTCAACGCCCGCACCACCAGAATCACGATCTCGCCGCCGACGACCCATTGCAAAACGCCACCTTGTTGATCTTCAAAACAGGCGTCCACAATCCGGATAGCCCCCGTTCCATAACCTTCGACTTCAGGGCGAAAAGCAAAGAGTTCCATGTCATTGCGAAAGCGGGTCTGGTTCAGGAACGCTAGCCGCTGATCGACCAGGTCGGTTTTACGACGCTCCATGACAGTCGTCCGGGACGGTTGCACCCGTTCCACACCGGGGGCCTGGGTCTGGAATAACTGCGCCAGATAATGTTCACATACCTCCTTGGCGGACCCGGCCTCGCGCAGTTTCCCTTGCTCCAGCCACAACACCCGGTCGCATAGATTGATGACCGCCGCCGTGTCATGGCTCACAAAGAAAAGGGTGCCGTATTCCTGGAATTTACGGAGGAAACGCATGCATTTCTGGACGAAGAACACATCCCCGACCGCCAAGGCTTCGTCGATGATCAGGATGTCAGCGCGCACATGGGCGGCGACCGCGAAGGCTAGCCGCACTGCCATGCCGCTGGAATAGGTCTTGACCGGCTGGTCGATGAATTCACCGATGTCGGCGAATTCCAGAATTTCCGGTAGATAGTGCTCGATTTCCCCATCATCGAGGCCGAGGATGGCGGCGTTCAGGTAGACATTTTCGCGGCCAGTGAATTCGGGGTTGAAGCCAGCTCCCAGTTCCAGCAGCGCCGCTACCCGACCACGCACCGTGACCACGCCGGTCGTTGGTTCCAGCGTACCGCAGAGCAATTTGAGGAGGGTGGACTTGCCAGAGCCGTTACGGCCAATGACCCCAACCGTCTCACCGTGCTGCACCTTGAACGAAACATTGTGCAGCGCCCAGAATTCGCGGTAGTAGCGACGTCGACCGCGCCACAGCATCTGTTTCAACCGATCCTGTGGCCGGTCGTAGATGTGATAGCACTTGCCGACGTCCTCAACCTCAATCACCAGATGGGGCGGGGTCGGCGTTTCAAGGGCCTGTTCAGAGGACATCGGCGAAGCCCTTGCGGGTGCGGGCAAACCACCAGGCGCCCAGCAAGGCGACCAGCATCCCTGCGAACAGGCTGAGCAGGTAGGGGGTCCAGGCCGGCCACTGGCCGAACAGAATAATGCCTCGGGTCTGCTCAATGGCCAGAGCCAACGGATTCAGTTGCAGCCAGGGACGCATCCCCTCCGGCAACGCGGCAACTGGATAGAAGACTGGGCTGAGGAACATCATCAGTTGCACCAAGGGAATGATTAACTGCTGAATATCGCGGATATAAACGCCCAGCGAAGCCAGAAATCCACTCAGGCCCAAAACGAACAATATCAGCGGCAGAACTATTGCCGGCAATAACAGCGCTGTCCAGCTCAGGCCCGAACCCAGAGTGGCTTGCAGCAGCAGAATCACCAGCAAGGTGGCGGTCAGTGTCAACAGGGCGGAGGCCACCATCACCCCGGGCAGCATCTCCAGTGGAAAGACGACATTCTTAACGTAGTTCTGGTGCGTCAGGATCAGGCCAGGGGCGCGGTTTAGACATTCAGCCAGAAAGTTGTAAAGCGCCATGCCCACAAATAGAACCAGCGCCAAGTCGCCCAGGGAAGCGTCGCTCCGCCCCGCCCAGCGCATTTGAAAGATCACGCCGAAAAAGAAGGTGAACACCAGCAGCGACAGCAAAGGCAGCAGCAACGACCAGAGCAACCCCAGGTAAGAGCCCCGGTAGCGCTCGGCAAAATCGCGCTGCAGCAGCTTGAGAAACAGTGGGCGCTGTAACCAGCATTGGCGAAAAGCCCGGTATAACTCCCAGTCAGGGATGAGGTTTGAGCATTTCATCAGGCGGGCAGCGGTGGAATTTGCAAGGGCGCGGGCGGCAAGCCCTGGGCATGGCGTTCCCACATCAAGTGATAAGCCTGCTCCAGGTGGCGGGCGAAGCGCTCAGTGTCAAACAGCGGCATTCGCCAGCGATGGTCGGCCAGCGTCGCCCGCAGTGCCGCTAAAGCGGCTGGTTGCGTCGCCAGCCGGATCGCCAGCGCTTCATACTCTTCCAGGGAATGCGTGATCAGCTCCGGTAAGCCTATCGCCCGCAACAGGCTGGCGGCGACCCGCGCTGGAAACGCTTCACCCAGACAGGTCAGCACTGGAACCCCGGCCCATAGGGCGTCGCTGGCGGTGGTATGGGCATTGTAAATGCGCGTATCGAGAAACAAATCCGCGAGCCGGTGGCGCTCCAGATGCTGGGCCTTGGGCAAGCGCTCAGCGAAAATCAGACGCTCGCCGGCAACGCCTTGCGCAGTCGCTGCCGCCCGCAGGCGTTCCGGCGCTTCTTCGCTATGGGTGTACAGCCACAGCACTGAACCGGACACCCGCTTTAAAATGCGCATCCAGACCGCGAACATGACCGGTTCGAGCTTCTGCATCTGATTGAAGCCGCAAAAGACGAAACCTTGCTCAGGCAAACCATGATCAGCCCGGCCTGCGCCCGTCTCAGCGATATCCTGCCAGCGGTCGTTCACCTGATAGCATTCAGGCAGCCAGGCCGGTTGCTCGGTGTAGAACGCCGCCTGGGCGGGCGGCAGCACCACTGGATCAGCCAACAGATAATCCATATAACCCGCGCCGCTACTGCCCGGAAAGCCGAGCCAGTTAACTTGAATGGGCGCGGGACGCCGGGCGAAAATCTCTGGACGGGCAAAGTTGGTGTAGATCATCAGGTCCACCAGGACATGCACTTCATCGTCCCGGATGCGGCGGGCGGCGGCGGCGTTCTCCATGCCCGACAGATCGGTAAACCGGTCGCTGTCGTCCCTGATCTGTCGGTAATAGGCGCTGCCGTCATCGCCAAGTAAGGAATAGGTGTAAATCTCGAAACGGCGGCGATCATGACAACGAAACAGGGTGCGCATCAAATGAGCCGTTGGATGCTCGCGAAAATCCGCCGAAACATAGCCGATTCTCAGGCGAGTCGGCTTTGGCGCAGCGGTCGCAATGAGCTTAAGTTCGCCAGTTGCCGATGGCTTGGCAACCGTTTCCGCAATCCATTCCGCCTCACGGCAGGCAATGGCCAACCGTAAGGTCGGCGATAGCGGTAGAAACAGTGCTCGAAAGGGCAACAGCGGCGAGCGTTCGTCACGGGCCAGACAGGTTTCGATCAGCCGCTGGAGGGTGGCGACCCGGCCATCGTAATCTTGCCAATCTCCGTGTTCGAGTCGGCGAAATTCAAAATTGGCCTGGATCAGTTCAGGCGTAACCGGCGGCGGCAGGGAGTCCGCTGGCCGAAGTTGAAATGGGCCATCATGGTAGCTGGCCCGGAAAGCGCGGCTATCCAGCCGGTCGGCGATGGCGAAGGCCGCACATGCCTCGGTGGATCGCTCTAAAATCGCCAGCGCTTCACCGCGCTTGGCGTGGAACTGCCAATCGTTCCGAGCCATTGGAGACAGCGGTTCCAGCACGGCCAATGCGTCCTGAAACCGACCGTTAGCATTGAAAGCAGCGGCCACTGCCAGCCGCTCCGCCACCTGATCCGGTTCGGTCACTGTTAACAGTCGTTCCGCAACCGCCAGAGCTGAACGATAGCGCTCCTGGGCCAGCAGGACAGCAATCCGGCCTCTCAATAGTTCCGGGTGGTCGGGATGCCAAGCCAAGCCCTGATCAACCCAGGCCAGCGCCTGGACCATCCGGTTCTGCCGCATTAAAGTCTCAATAGCGGCTAACAGGATGCCAACGACGGGCTGCTCGGCTGAGCGCAGAGTGTGAATTGTGGTCAGCGCCTCTGGGTAACGGCCTAATTGCAGCAGCGCCAGGGTACGGTTCAGCAATGCCTTGGCATGGCTGGGCTGCTGGCCCAGCAGCCGGTCGAGCGCCGCCAGTGCTTCTTTGGGCTGTTCCAGATCCAGCAGGGCCGCCGCCCGGTTCAGCAACGCGGTTGGAGATGCGGGATGGTTCGCCAGCACCGTATCGACATCCGCCAGCGCTTCTGCTGGGCGGCGCATGATCCGCAACACCGCCGCCCGGTTGATCAATGCGGTCGCATGTTCCGGCCGCAGCGCCAGCGTCCGATCAAATGCGGCGAGCGCCTCCTCATGCCGGCCAAGGCCGAACAACGCTGAACCACGGGTCGAGTGCGCGACCGGCTGGTTATCATCGATTGCCAGCGCCGCATCGGCTGCTGCCAGCGCCTCGGTGAACTGTTCCAGCCGCAGCAGCGCCATACCCTGGTTCAGCCGGGCGGCCAAGTGGTTCCCGCTTTCCAGGTTCTGAACCTGCTCAGCCAGTTGTGCCGCTTGGGCGTAACCACCGGTTTCGAGCAACGTTGCCGAAGCCAGCAACAATGCTGCCGGATTGCGCGGCTCCAGCCGCAGGGCGTATTCCAGCGCCCGCAAGCCGTCGCTAAACTGCTCAAGTTCGTACTGCAATTCGGCTAGCCGCAGCCAGTAACGAGCCTGATGATGGGCTAGCTGGCAAATCTGGACGTATACATCCCTGGCTTTTTCAGTCTGTCCGCCAGCCGCCAGCCGGTCGGCTTGCTCCAGCAACGCTTCAATCATCAGGTGGCTCGTGTCGTTGGCACGGCACTAGCGGAAAGTTTCGTGATACCACTGGCCATTCAGCAGCACCCAGGGATCTTCGATGGATTGTCGCATCCAGCCCATCGTGCCGATCATGATTTCAGCGCTGATCCGGGTCATGCCCTTTTCGCCCTCGATTCGCACCTCTTCAATCTTGACTTTGCGTACCGGCAATCCCTGGAGTGACATGGCCTGTTCCAGCTTCAACCAACCGCCGGGCTGGGCTGCCGACTCCAGTTCATACAGCGTTCTAACATCACGCGCCTGCCGAGCGGCCCAATAGCGTTCAACTCGCTCTTGCAGTGCGGCCTGCGCTGCTTCCGGTGACGCGGCCTGACCGGTAGCGGGCGTTGCCGTCGCCGGTGGTGCCGGGGCCACAACGTGGCTGACGGCACGGGCAGTGGTGCTTTTGGGTTCCTCAGCCTGGGCGCTCAGGGACAAACTGACAACGGCCAGAGCCAGCAGAACCATACGTTTCGGATTCAACATCAACATGCGGCCTCGCACTCAAGGTGTGGTTTCAGGAATGGCGCCCTTCAGCTCAGGCATTTCCACGCTGACGCCGACTTCCTTGGCCAGTTTCCAGGCATAGGCTTCTCGCGCCTTGGCCTGCGCTTCCTGCTGTATCCGTTGTAGCACACTGTCACGGACATTAGCGTAGGGCGCTATCATGGCGTCTCGCTTGTCTTGCAGCAGGATTATTTCATAGCCGACGGGCGATTCCAGCACTTCGGAAAACTGGCCAACCGCCAGGCCATCGACCGCTTTTTTCAACCAGGAGTCTTTTTCCGGTTGCAGGAAACCCAAATCACCCTGCGCAACTTTACCCTGAGGATTTTCGGTCAGCGCTTCAGCCAGCTTGGCGAACGACTCGCCCGCACGCAGGCGCTTGAGCACGTCTTCGGCTTTGGCTTTGACTGCGGTCTTGGCGGTTTCGTCGGCATTATTCGGCGTCCGGAGCTGTATCTGACTGATGCGCACCATCGCGGGAATACCAAAGAGTTCCGCATGTTGTTGGTAGTACTTGTACATTTCCTCTTCGGATGGCGGCGTACTGGGCGCTGGAAAACGCTGTTTCGCCAGTTGCTGGTAAGCTTTCAGGTAGTCACGGTCATTTGGCGCTTGGTCCGTTGGCAGCAAGCCTTCCCGAAGCATGGCTTCCTCCATCAGGCGGTCCAGAATCATTTCTCGCAGAATTTCCGTTTTTCCCGGCGCCGTCCTGGCTTTCAGGACCAGCCGGGTGTCCTGTGTGACATATCGCATGAATTGCTCGACCGTGATTTTCTTACCAGCAACCTGTGCCATCACCACTTCTGGCACTGTGGCTGGTGTCTCCTGACCCGTCGCCGTTTGATTGGGCGCAGCGGGGGCTGGAGCCGTGGTAGTCGTTGGCTTTGGCTCTGCAGGTGCGTCGGTCGCCCAGGCTTGCTGGGGCGTGGCGACCGTAGCTGAGGTTACAATAACTGCCGCTAAAGCAGCAGCTACGGTGACTTTGGTTGTCATCATCTTTCCTCTGAAGTTCATCAGCCGTCCATATCCCGGTTGGAGCGGCGCGGGTTCACCGTGCGGTTCGGTATCAATACTGTTAAGCGTTGTCCGGTGGGTTGACCGATAATTTGCCGAAAATATCCCATAAAGGTCCATAGATCACCTGGGATTCCAGCGGTCCCTGATTAGCGATAACCGCATCAAGCCAGCCATCGCCATCCACATCAACCAGTTCGACCCGGTTTGGCCAGTCGGCCATCGGCAATCGCTTGTTTTCGAACGTACCCGGCTTTTCTTTACGCTCTCGGTACAGCACCAGCACACGGGATCCTCCCGCCAGCAGATAGCGCCCTCCCCGGTCCTGACCGACTGCCAGCGTATGCACACCAAGCCGCCCCGGGTATGGGATCGCTTGACCTTCGGTAAAATGACCCTGGCCATCGTTCAACAGTACGGCAATGTGTTCCTGCGTTGACATCGGCGCTAATAAATCGATCTTGCCGTCCTGATTCAGATCGAACGGTATCACCTGTCGTGGCCAGCCCTCTTTGAAAGATGCCAGTTCACGTAAGCGGGGCGTCTGTTCGGCGCCAGCATACTCTATTGCCCAGATCTTGCTGTTTCGGAATGTAGGAAAAATCAGCTCAGGAAGGCCATCACCGTTCAGATCAGCAATCCGCGCTGGACGGGGGTCCCGGTCGGTCGGTATCGCAATCGCGGTTTTCGCCTGGCCTTTTTCCGGGTCAAAATCGCGCAGCAACGTTAACTCGGTGCCCGAGTAGGGAACGACCGCTAAGCTGAGCCGCCCCCAGTTGGGCCAGGCAAAGGGTGTGCTGCCTAGAGGATGGGGCTGGCTGTAATCCGACACCAGGGTCAAACGGCCATCGGACTGCGCCGCCACTACCCGTAATTGATTTTTGCCTTCGGCGTTGATCAAGTAACGCTGGGGAACGCCGGGCAGGGCGATCGTGTCGTTGGGATGAAAGCCGGCAATGTTTTGCTCCTCGGTCGCCTCGAAACGACGCGGCGCGACTTGACGGAAAACCCGGATCATGTTGCCGCCGTGCGAAGTGAAAGCCAAGTCGGCCCGACCGTCGCCGGTCAAATCGGCTACCAGGGCGTGGAAGGCCCCTTCATTAACCAGGAAGCGCGTAGAGTGACCTTGCGGATGGTGCCAGGCGGGCTGCTCCTCAGTGGGCGTCCCGGATTCAGCCTGTGGAGTCGTGGTCTGTTCCGTCGCGGCCAACACCGCCCGCACATCCGTCAACATCCAGCTCAATCCCATGGTCAAGGCCAGCAGGAGTTGTTTTTGCGTCGTCATCAAAATATTAATTACCCTCAAAACAAAAACGGCGCACTCAATGTACGCCGCTTTAAGCTATCGGTATCCCCAACGTATTGGGAATACCGGCTAGGTGACTACCGTCAAAAATTACTTGAGGCCACGCTCATGCGCCAATTCGGTCTGCGTCTGCGCACCAACAGCACCGTCGACGCCGATCAGGCTGAAAGCCACGCCCGCACGGGAGCCATAGCCATTCACGGTAGAGCCTTTCGCAGTAGCGGAGGAGGCGGCATAGTCGACAACATCAAACTGCACGAAGCCGGTATCCGCCAGACCATCATTGATGACGCCAGTGTAAAGCCCGCCCACCTTGGCATCGCTTGCGACCTGCACAACATTCAGCTCATGAGGAATGCTGGTTCTGGCCGAAATAGGCCGCTCGTCCGCATCAAAAACCAGGATGGTCTGGCTGGCGCGAAGCGAACTGTTGTCCGGGAACCACAAAACAAAATCAGTGGAGCCGGCTGGGGACGACGATTGCACGTAATAGCGCATGCTAAAAGACGATCCTTGGCCAGGCTTGCCGGCCAGCCACATGCCCGCCGTTACCGGATTAACATCCGACAAGAAAGCGGCGCCTCTGTGCTTGACTTCGTCGCGTTTCGCACTGTCCACATCGTCAATCATCGGCAGCACCGGGATAAACGCCTGGCTGGCCCAGTTGCCTCTGATCTGGAAAGCAGAGCCGTACAGGATCATGTTGCTCGCCGTCGTTTCACTGGCTTTGTCATCGGTGATCACCATATAGCCGGGCACATTCAACGCGCTGGGCAGCTTTTTGGCTTCAACGATTGAGCCGAAGTCGATGCCAACCCAGTCATCACAGGTCACATTGATCTTGTCATCGACGATTTCGACGCTGTTCTTGTCGAAGAAGAACCAGTGAATTTTGCCGGTGCAGCCAGCGGCAGTTTTTGGACCCGTCAGGGTGTCAAACTGGCTGACGTTCACGCTGGCAGGACTGGCAACAACCACACTGATCATGGTGTTGAGCTTGCCGGCGCCACTGGTCGCCACATAAGGGATCAACAGTGCATCGCCAGGCTCACTCTGAATAACCGCTTGGGCAGCGCCGGAAGCGCCGAGGGCCGCCGCGACCGCCGCCGCCACACTAATTTTCTTGAAATTCGCCAACATGTTGTAACTCCTATAGGTTGCTTCGCACGAGCGCTTTAGTAGGAACATAAAGCTTTGACTACCGCTCGAAAGATTACAAGGGATTCTGGCTGGTGTCAACTGAACAACATAGTTTTGTTGTTTGCGCAACAGCTTTATCCTTACAACAAAAAACCGGTTGAGGTATTTATATATAGAATAACCCCGAAATGCAAGAAGTCTATTCGTTTCATTCAAGTTGAAACCACTCAGAACGTTGTTTTTTGACAACAACCCGATACTCCAATTCAGGATGCCGGCAACAACAGCTCGATAGCCTGCATCTTGCGCCGGATCTCCTCAGTGACTTGGCTGGCCTCCTGGCTGTCTTTCACCACTCGAGGGGTGATCAATACGATCAGTTCGGTGCGATCTTCCCTCTGCGTGGTTTGACCAAACAGCGCGCCTAATACCGGAACCTTGTACAACACCGGAATACCCGACTGATCGTCAGTGCCACTTTCGCGGATCAGGCCACCCAGCACCAAGGTTTGGCCGTCCTTGATCACGACCTTGCTGGTCACGCTGCGCTCCAGAAAATCGCGGGCTGAAACGGCGCCCGAACCGGATGAGCCAACTTCCACAAGAGTGCCTGGCTCACTCACTTGCTGCTTGATTTCCATGTTCACCATGCCACCGGCATTAATCCGTGGCAACACTTCCAGCAGCACGCCGGTATCCTTATAAGTAACTCCGCCAGAGGTGGTCACGTTGTTCACCGTGGAGGTGCCTTGGGGGATCGGCGTCGAATTACCCACGCGAATAGCCGCTTGCTGATTATCCAACACCATGACCTGGGGAGAAGAAAGGACCTTGACCTTGGAATCGGTGGCCAATGCCCTGAGTAGCGCCTTGACGATCCCGCCACTGTCAGTAATGGCGTAGGAGAATTGGTTCACCGCGACACCTTTCAGCGCATCGGTTAACGTCAAGGTGTCGGAGAGTCCCAGTGAGCCATTCCCTCGGTAATCGTTGCCAATGTCGTTGTTGAAAAACCATTGCAACCCATACTTCAAATTGCCGGTCAGGCTGACTTCAACGAAGGTGGCTTCGATCAGCACCTGTCGGGGACTGATGTCCATTTTTTCCAGCGTACTAATAATTCGCTCGTAATTTTGGCTGGTGGCCCAGATCAGTAATAAATTGTTTTCGGCATCGGCGACAATGCGGACCTCTTCCATGCCCGCGCTGGGGCCGCCGGAACCCAGGCTACCGATGCCCGCACCCCCGGAACGGCTGGCGGATGGCGTAGAGCCACTGCCCGCTTTACCCAGCGCACTCGAACCGCCGCCCAGTCCACCACCCGAACCACCACCTAACCCACTGGAACCGCCGCTCCCACCACCCAACCCACTGGAACTGCCGCTTCCACCACCCAGGCTCGAACCGCTCGATAATCCGCCCGAGGTTCCCGCGCCGCCGGACAATTGCGCCGGTTTCAGACCGGGAGCCAGTTCACCGCCCCCGCCGCTCCCGCCGCCGCTGAGATTAAACAAACCATTGAGCAATTCAGCGATGTATTCCGCTCGGCTGTTTTGCACGTGGTAAACATACAAGCGCTCACCGCCGATGCCATCCAGCCGCTCGATCCAGGTTGCGACTTCCTTGAGATATTCTTTTTGCGGAGTGATCACCAATACGGCGTTTAGCTTGCTCAACGGCACCAGTCGGACCAGGCCGGCAATCGGCGTCCCGGAGCCTTCGCCTAGTAGCTGGTTTAACTCGGCGGCCACCGCCTGACTGTCCACGCTGCGCAGCCGGAACATGCCAATGGACATCCCTCTGAGCCAGTTGACATCAAAGGTATCGATCGTGTCCTGAACGCTGTTCAGTTCCTGCGGAGTGCCGGCCAGCATCAGCAGATTGCGGGAGGCGTCGGCGCGTAAAATAGCTCCTTCCGGCAATAGTGGAGCGATAATCGCTTGCATCTCGATGGCGCTGACATAGTTCAACGGCACGATACGCACCCCATAGCCTACCCGGCCCCCTCCCAGGCGCGGCGTCAGATTACCCTGTCGCAACGCCCCGGCCGCCGGGATAATTCGGTAAACCCCGCCTTCTCGCATCAGTACGGCGTTGCTTGCCCGCAGTAACGTCTCCAGGGTGGGGAGCAATTGCTCTTGAGTCAGTGGCCGACTGGTCTGCACCGTCACCTCGCCCTGCACCTGGGGATCAATGACATAGTTCTGCTTAAGGGTGTCGAAAATCACTTTCACCACATCGCGGATGCTGACGCCCTCGAAATTGAGGGTGACGCCACTGCCTGATGGCGCGGCGCTGGGCGTTTTAGGCGGTGGTTTTTGCGCTTCACGCGGGTCGATAAAGTTGCCGGTGCCTGGGAAGATGGCCGATGCGGTGGTGGGCCGGTTGGATCGGTCCGCCGGGCCAGGTTGGGCGGTCAACTGGAACGGAGGGGTTGCCCGCGCAGCGACGGCGGTCATCGATTCCGAATGCTCTCCGGTGGGCGCTTCCCCCTCAGAAACGGTCGCGCAAGCACCTAGCAGCACGGCCAGACATCCCCCTGTCGTCAACGATCGGAGCCTCATTTTGTTCAATGGACTTTACTCACTATCAAGCTCTAAATTCTTATTCAAGGTCTTGGCGCCGGCCGAGCGGATGGCGCTGCCGCTCCAGCCGCTCCAGCCCTCCGTGAAACAGCCGTGGCGGGCGGAACAGGGCGAGGTGGCGATGATGGACGAATCAATGCCAATTCTCGAACCTCACCGCCTTTGCGCAGCACCACTTTGCCTGCCTGCACGGTTTCCAGTTGCCAGCCGTCGATGGTCCCGCCCTGGGGGACGCGCAATACCTTGGCGTTGGGTTCTTCCGGACGGAGCAGGGCGGCAGCGGCGTTCGGAACCAGCACGATACCGATCAGATTCAACGTTCGATCCGGGTTAGGTGGCGGTGCCGGCGGCGCGGCCAGCTCATCGTTTTCTGGACGGCGGGCTTCAATAAAGACGGGGCGTTCCACAATCTCGGCATAGCGCGGTAAAGGCTGTGGCTTGAACGGTTGCAACGGTGGGATAACAACGGCGTCCGGCGCTTGAGCGACGGCTGGCGCTGGCAACCGTGGTGGGTGTCGCCTCTCCAGCACCAGCGCCCCAGCCGCTGCGATCGCCACGATCATCCAGAACAGGGGTTGCCACCACCGGGCGAACATTTAGCCGCCCTCCTTACGCAAATAACCCGACACTTCGAACTGACCATTCAACTGGATGCGAGTATACGGCGCGACGTTGCCGTCGGGCAGGCGTGGCCGGAGCTGACGTGCGGTCACCTCAACATTATCCACAAAGAGCAACGGCACTTGCGACTCCAGACTATGGAGGGTCTTTTGCAAAGAGTCGATATTGCCCTGCAAGGTGATGTTGACCGCCACCCGCACCACGCCGCCTTCTTCAATCGCCGGCAACGCCTGAACACTCAACAGACTACCGCCCGACCCTTCCACCAGATTTTTGACGCGTTGCTGTAAATCGGCTGCAGCCAGAGTCGGCGGAGCCGGTGGGAGAAAGTAGGCCACAGTGCGCTGGTCGTCACGAATATTCTGGATCGCTTTTTCCAATTCCGGGCGGGCTGTCGTCAATCGTTGCAAATTGTGCAGCCGATCCTGCAAGCGCTCGGCATTGGTCTGGTAAAGGCGATATTGGCCCATCCACAACCGGTCGACCAGCAAATAAAGCAACCCCATCATCAGCGCTAGCAGCAACAAAGCCGCCAGACGATGCATCCGGGAGGGAGAAGGTGTGGAGTTCATTGAGGCTCCACAACGATTCGGGCGCCAAGCACAAAACGCTCCTTGCCGGTACGGCGATCGTTGGTGACCGGGGAGGCAAACGCCGCTCCGCTCAGCACTTTCGACTCCTCAATCACGCTCACCAGCGCTGAGGCGCTCGATGATTGACCGATCAATTGCAAGGTATCGCCCTTGATTTGCAAACGCTCCAGCCAGGTGCTGTCCGGCAGAATAACCGTCAATTCACGCAGTAACTCGATGATCGGCATTCGGCTCTGCTTTTTTTGCAATAAAAACCGGGAGGACTCCACCGCTTTTTCCAGTTGCTCTCGTAGGGTCAGCACCTGCCCGGATTCTTGCTGCAAGGTGTTAACCTGTTTCTGCAGGCCGATGACCAGCGTTCGATATTGCCACAATGGCCACAACATCGCGGCCAGTGCCAGACTCAGGCTGATCAGGATCAATATTCTTTGTAAACGCCGGGGCCAGACGCCGCGCCGAGGTCGTTTCTCAGCAGGCAACAGATTGAGGTCGGGTTGCCCCCCAGTGACTTCTACTCCATCCGGGGCTATACCCAGCGCCGCCAGTGACTCCAGCACAGCATCTACTTCGGTGCGCGGCAAGGCGGACAGGTCAACCCGAATCCGGCGTTGTTCCGGGTGGCGTTCCAGAATCAGCGCATCGTAATACACTTGGCTGGCGTTGAACGGGGTCAGCCGATCCATCTCGTAACCTAACACTTGGCGTAGGTTGGCTGCCGCCGCTATAGGTAATGTCACAGTCCGCGCCAGCGCCCGATCCGCAGGCATTTGCAAGATGATCGCCGTGGGCCGTTCAGACTTGATCAGCTTGCGCAGGACGCCCCGGTCCGGGGATGGCTGGATCAGCGTCGCTGATTCACCGTTTTCCTGGCGGAATAATGCCAAGCCGTCAGCATTGGGTTTAATGATGAGCCGTCGCCGGGAACCGAGAAGTCTAGCGCGAACCCGCACGGGCAACCAGCCCAGCAGACCATCCCGCCACCAACGCCAAAAGGTGGCCGGACTCCAGCGGACATTGCCGCGCAAAATTCGTGGATAAAGGGAAGACGCCATTGAAAACGAAGTCGCCATGTTGGAGAAAGAAAGGGTTTCAGCGCGCTAAAAACCGCCAGGACAGCCACCGCACCGCCTGTCCCTGAAGCGGACCCTGTATTGAAACCACGGTTTCTTCGCTCACCGTCGCTCCAGTCCCCGCCTGCGCCGTGACGGCGATATGATAAACACCCAAACGGCTACCGGAAAAAAAAATCATCCCATCTTCTGATGGCGGGGGCGGCGGGGGCTCCTCACTGGCGGTGCGAGCGCTGACATAATCGGCAACAGCCTGTTCGCTGAGTCCAGTTGCAGCACGCAGCACGGCAAAGGAGGCCAGTTGCGGGTTAATGCCCGAAATCATACTGATCGTTACCAGGCTAGCGAGACGCTGGGCGGTATCCCGGTCGATTCCCATCACCTGCTGCAACTCCTCGACACTTTCAAATAGCGCATTTTTAGGCCCCGCCCGACCTGCACTGCGATATTCAGCGCTTTCGGCGCCACCCGGCAGCGTCTGCTCATCATCCTGATCGCGCCAGTCGGCGATAGCCGCCATCAGGCGCTCCACATTGGCTTCCGCTACGCCGACGCTGGTCAATACTTTTCGGAGCAGTTGAGGATCAGCGCTATTCAGGCTGATCCGTCCGGCGGCATCTTCAACACGGATACGTATTCGTCCGCCATTAAATTCCCAGTCATGAGGGTCGCCGTTGGGCGGCCACTGTTTCTGTATCTCTGGATCGAGGTCCAGTTGCCAGGCCAGCGCATAGGCGACGCCGGCTTCGGCCAGCGCCCGGGCTTGCGCCCGCTCCACCGCACTGGTTGCCAGCCGGGTTTCAACTCGCATCGAATAAGCAAAACCGCCGGCCATCACCGCTAGCAGCGTAACGATCCACAGCACGATGACCAGCACCATGCCGCGTTGGTCATGGTCGGCCCTCGTCTTCATGGTTGCCTGCCTTCGGCCAGCGCCGCCACCAGGTCTGGCCAAGGTTCGCCACGCAGATGAAGGTTCAGGCGCACCAACTGAGGCCGCCGTTGAGTACTCGCCCAATCGGAGCGCCAACGCGGAGGCGATTCCAGGTCTTGGTCCTGCTCAGGACCAAAATAGGCCCATTCCACGTCAGAAACGCCTTCTAGCAACACGGTCTCCCGTTGCTCACCGGCGTCTGGATCAGTGGGCAGATAGGGACGCCAGCGTATCCACAATCGACCGTCGGCGCCGCCAATCCGTACCCGGTATAAGCCACCCTGTCCCAACTGAGCCAACATCGGCGCGACGAATTCGATCTCATCGGTCCGCCCGGCGAAGACGACGGTCTGTTCTTGTCGATCATTAATTTGATAAACCGTTATGGACTGCGCTAACTGCCGGCGCAGAAATTCCTGGGCCAGCCGTAACCGGTTAGTGGCCTCGGCGCGCTGTTCGCCACCGTCCCAACTGGTCAATCCCATCCGCAGTCCGCTGTAAAGAACCACCAGCACTAGCCCCATCAGGGTGATAGCAACGATCAGTTCCAGGAGGGTGAATCCGGCCTGGCGTCGATTGACGTGGTCTTTGTTCACCAGCCTCAACCACCACCCGGGGGTTCAACCGGCGCTAACCGCAGGGTTTCCAGAATCACTGAGCGACTTTGCACCCGCCCCGGCCAGTACACTTCGACGCTGACCCGGTAGGCCCGGACGCGCGCTTTTTGAGGATCGGGCAGTCCTTCAGTAAAAGTGCTTACCGTGCTGCGCCAGGAGAACTGGTCATTGACCGGCCCGCTGCGTTCACCCTCGGCCAAGGGAACTTCCCGACCGATGGCGGCTAGAATCGACTCAGCGTACAGAACAGCCCGCGTATAGTCATCAGCGAGGCCAGCATTACGCAGGCCGGTGGCGAACACTTGCAGCAACACACTCAACGAGATGCCCAGGATGACGAAAGCCACCAGCACCTCCAGCAGGGAAAAGCCGCGTGCAAACCACTTTGGCGCTTTACGCCACCCCGGTGGGTCCAGGGTGGGGAATGGAGTCACCATTACGGTCGCGCCTCCTGTTCGACGATAGCAATAGCGCCAGTGAGCCAATCGACATTGACCCGGTAAGCCAGCTTTGGGCCGCTGACCGTGATCGAACCGCCGGTGGAACTGCCGTCCGGGAAGAAGCGGATATGACCTTTCTCACGGTCAAGCACTTCCGACTGGGCGGTGTACAGATGAAGTTCAACACTATTGGGCAAGGTCACTTCGCGGGCATCACCGCTGACGGCAAAGCGGCGTCCGGCGAGATCCAGCAGTAACGCGGCTTCTTGCTGGCGGGTGACCGCTTCATTGCGGGCATTACGCAGGCCAGCGGCTAATTGCCGCGCCGCGCCCCGCAGTTCGGTGGCGTCGCTCATGCCGGATAATAGTGGTGGGGTCAGAGCCACCAGCAAGACACCGATGACGAGCGCCACCAGTACTTCCATGAGCGTGAATCCGCGTTGCCGCCTCACGATCAACGCCTACTGCCAGCTCACCACGTCCTGATTTTCGCCGTCGCCGCCCTCGGCATTATCCGCGCCCAGCGAATACAGATCGAAAGCCCCGCCGCTGTGTTGGCCGGGCGAGCGATATTGATAATCGTTACCCCAGGGATCCTTGGGGATCACGTTCTTGCGCAGGTAAGGACCGTTCCAGCGGGCCGCGCCGGAGGGTTGCGCAACCAGCGCCTGCAAGGCTTCATTGGTATTGGGATAACGCCCCATGTCCAATCGGAAGGCGTCCAGCGCCGTGCTGAAATCTTCGATCTGCAATTTGGCGGTCTTGGTGTTGGCGCCGCCCAGGTACTTCATCACCTGTGGCCCCACCAATCCAGCCAGCAGGCCGAGAATGACGAGAACCACTAATAGCTCGATCAGGGTAAAACCGCGTGAGCGGCGGAAAGCATTCTTTTTCATCGAGTCATACCCAAATGTTGCGTGGAGCGGCGTTCAGAACGCCAGCTCGTTCAAACTGAGAATCGCCACCAGAATGGACATGATAATGCCTGCGATAATCACGCCCAACCCTAGAATCAGCGCCGGCTCCAGCAAGGTCAGCAGCCGCTTAACCGCCGTTTGCACCTCGCCATCGTAGGTATCGGCGACCTGTAACAGCATTTCCTGTAACTGGCCAGTTTCCTCGCCGACCCGGATCATCTGCACCGCCAGCTTGGGAAAGTCTCCGGCCTCCAGCAATGGCTCAGCCAATCCCCTCCCGGTTTTGACATGCTCGGCTACTTCGCCGAGCGCCGTCGCCAGTACCTGGTTAGTCATTGTCTCCCGCACGATGGTCAGCGCATTCAATAGCGACACGCCATTACCCAGCAACGTTCCCAGCGTCCGCGACAGCCGCGCCGTTTCCACCTTGGCGATGAAATCGCCGAACAACGGCAGGTTCAGGAACCAGCGATCCCAGCGGGCGCGACTGACCGGTTGACGCAATTGCTGGCGCAGGGCCGCCACGAGCAGCACGAGCAATAGCGCTCCCACCCACCAGTAATGCCGAAAGCCATCGCCGACCGCAATCACGATCTGGGTTGCCAGTGGCAGGGCCTTGCCGGCGTCGGCGAACAGTTGCTGGAACTGTGGCACTACAAAGGTCAGCAGGATAATGACCGACAAGGCGGATACGGACAGCAGGATGACCGGATAGATGAGCGCCGAGGTAACGGTTTCCCGCAGGGCCTGTGAGCGCTCCAGAAATTCGGTCAACCGCTTCAACACCACTTCCAGCGCCCCGCCGGCTTCGCCCGCACGGATCATGTTCAAATAGAAGCGCGAAAAGGCGTTTTGCGCCTCCAGCGCATCGGCCAACGACGAACCGCCGCGCACTTTTTCCTGGATGCGCTCCAGCAGCGTTTGCGACTGCTCGTTCTCACTGACGCTGATCAGGATGGTTAACGCCCGATCCAGCGGCATCCCGGCATGGAGCAGGTTGGCTAATTGTTGAGTCAATAAGGTCACAGATTTGTGCGAGAGTGCCCGACGCTGGCTGAACCATGGCTGACTAAGACCACTGTGCAGGAGGCTGCTTTTAGCGGCGTTGACCGACAGGGGCAGCAAACCCTGATCGCGCAGCCGTTCGACCGCTGCTTCCAGGGTAGGCGCTTCGATCTCGTCGCGCAGCATCTCACCGGCATTGTCCACGGCCTCGTAGCGATAGCGGGGCATTTACCCTTCCTGCTCCTGCTGAGTGGTCACACGCAACACCTCTTCGATGGTGGTGATCCCGGCGACAGCCTTGCGCAAGCCATCTTCATACAAAGTCTCCATTCCCTGTTGTTGCGCTTCGGCTTGTAACACCGTGGCGTCGGCGTGTTTCAGCACCAACCGGCGCAATGGGTCGGTCATCGTCAGAAATTCCATGATTGCCGCCCGGCCTCGATAACCCGTCCCACCGCACTGCTCGCAGCCGACCGCCTTATATAAAAGGATATCGCCAGACGCGCTGAATCGATGCAACCGCATTTCCTCGACCAGTTCCGGCAATGCCGGATAGGGCTGGCGGCAATGGGGGCAAAGCAGCCGCACCAGGCGCTGCGCCAGAATGCCGTTGATGGTGGAAGTCAGCAAATAGTCATCGACCCCCATGTCCAGCAACCGGGTCACGCCGCCGGCAGCGTCGTTGGTGTGCAGGGTGGACAACACGAGGTGGCCGGTCAACGCCGACTGCACGGCAATGGCGGCGGTTTCCAGATCGCGCATTTCGCCGATCATGATCACGTCGGGGTCCTGGCGGACAATGGAGCGCAGGGCGTTGGCGAACGTCAGGTTAATTTGCGGTTTGACCTGAATTTGGTTGATACCTTCCAGTTGATACTCGACCGGGTCTTCAACCGTCAGAATTTTCCGCTCCGGGGTATTCAGGGTTTGCAAGGCCGTATACAGCGTCGTCGTTTTACCGCTGCCGGTCGGGCCGGTGACGACGATGATGCCATGCGGCATCGTCAATATGTCCACAAAGCGCTTGAGGGTGTGCGGGCTGAAGCCCAAGGTGGAAAAATCCAGCACCACGCTGGCCTTATCGAGGATGCGCATGACCACGCTTTCGCCCCACAGGGTCGGCACGGTCGACACGCGCAGATCGATTTCCTTACCCTGCGCTCGTAATTGAATCCGCCCATCCTGCGGCAGCCGCCGCTCGGCGATATTCAACTTGGCCATAATCTTGATACGGGAGATGACCGCTGCCGAGAGTCGCGACGGCGGCGATTCCACCTCGCGCAGCACCCCATCTACCCGGTAACGCACCTTCAGCCGGTTCTCGAACGGTTCAATGTGAATATCCGAGGCGCGTGATTCCACCGCACGGGCGATCATCAGGTTCACCAGGCGGATGACCGGCGCTTCGCTGGCCAGATCCTTGAGGTGCTGGATCTGCTCTTCATCGGTGAGATCGTCGGCCAGGCCGATAGAGTCCACGATCTGGCCCATGGCTGAGCGGCCACTGCCGTATAGCCGCGCAAAAGCCACTTCCAGTTCCGAGGGAATGCCCACCTGCGGCAGAATGGTCTTGCCCGTCGCCAGTCGCAGCGCGGTCAGCACATAGTCATCGGTGGGATTGGCCATCGCCACCGTCAATCCCTGCTCATCTTCAGCCAGCGGAATGGCGCGAGCGTCCTTGAGAAAGCGCGGCGAGAGCGCGCCATCGGTCGCCGGGGTCTCGGGATAATCCCCAGGCCGCACCAGCGGCAGATTCAACTGCACGGCCAGAGCATCGGCCAGATCGCGTTCCGAAATCAGCCCCAGCTTGAGCAGCAGGGTATCCAGGGCTTCGCCAGCGTCTTCCTGCACCCGCCTGGCGCGTTGCAGATCGGCTTCCGTCAGTTTCTGGTGGGCAACCAGCAGTTCGCCAAGATCAACGGACATAGGGATCAGTCAGGAGCCGATGACCGCATCCAACCCCGGCTGCCACGGGCGCGGCTGGATGCCAAAACGGGCAGCCAGTTTGGTGCAGTCCAGCACGGAGTTGATAGGCCGGGTCGCGGGTGTAGGGTAATCCGCCGTTGTGATGGGCGTTACGGTTTGCACTACGAGCGGTTCGTGCTGCGGCGAGAGTTTAGCGGCAGCGCCGGGTTTGCGGCTTCGGCCCCGGCGTTTGGGCGCTCGTTCCTCATCCCGCGCCCGCTCAATAATGGCGCTGGCGAAACCGTGCCAGGTTGTGGCCGGCTCGCCGCAATAATGGTAGGCGCCCCAAGCGTCATGCGCATCGATTTCGGCCATGCGCCCGGCCAGTTCCAACAGGACGTCGGCGATGTCGCCCGCGTAGGTGGGGCAGCCGCGCTGGTCGGCGACCACCCGCAATTCCTCACGCTCCCGCGCCAGCCGCAGGATGGTCCTGACGAAGTTGTGGCCATGTACACCAAACACCCAACTGACCCGCAGAATCAGATGCCGGGGTAATACTCGACGCACGGCTTCATCACCGGCCAGTTTGCTGGCGCCGTAGACGCCCATGGGGGTGGTCGGATCGTCTTCGACATAGGGATCGATTTTGGCGCCGTCGTACACATAGTCGGTGGAAATATGCAACAGCGGGATGTTCAACCGGGCGCAGGCGGCGGCCAGATGAGCGGGGCCGTCACGGTTGACCGCGAACGCCAGCGCGGGTTCTTGTTCCGCCCGGTCCACTGCTGTATAGGCCGCCGCGTTGATCACCAGCGCCGCGTTGCTGGCGTCCAGGGCCTGATCCACGGCGTCGGCATCGGTAATATCCAGCTCCGGCTGATCCCAGGACAGCACGGCATGGCCGAGGGCAGTCGCCCGTTCGGTCAGTTCCCGGCCCACCTGACCCTGAGCGCCCGTCACAATGATTTGCATGAATTAACCCTCATACGCCGGTAAATCCACATCCGCCTGTGCGCTCAATCGCGGATTCTGCAAATCCTTGTCCGACAGTGACACGTCGCGCAACGGCCAATGGATGCCAATTGCTGGATCATCCCAGGCAATGCCGCGTTCTGACGGCGGATGGTAGTAGTCGGTGCATTTGTAGAAAAAGTCGGCCTCTTCGGAGAGAACGCAGAATCCGTGAGCGAAGCCGGGCGGGATATACAATTGCCGGTGATCGACATCGTCCAGCACACAGCCATACCAGCGCCCGAAGGCGGGCGAACCCCGGCGAATATCCACCGCCACGTCAAACACTGCGCCCCGCGTGACCCAGACCAGCTTGCCCTGGGGTTGCACTAACTGATAGTGCAGGCCGCGCAATACGCCGCGCCGGGAACGGGAATGATTGTCCTGGACAAAGCGTTCGGGCATTCCTGCCGCCTGGTAACGCGCCGCTTGCCAGGTTTCCATGAAAAAGCCGCGTGCGTCACCGAAGACTTTGGGTTCCAGCAACAATACGCCAGGCAGTGCCGTCGCGACGATGTTCATCGAACGACTCCCCGCTCCAGCAGTTCCAGCAGATATTGACCGTAGCCGCTCTTGGCCAGGGGTTGCGCCAGTCGCGTGAGTTGTTCATCGTCGATAAAGCCCATTCGCCAGGCGATTTCTTCGGGACAGGCGACTTTGAGACCCTGTCGCTGCTCGACCACTTGCACGAAATGGGCGGCGGCCAGCAGCGATTCATGAGTTCCGGTGTCCAGCCAGGCGTAGCCGCGCCCCAGCAGTTCCACATTCAGCTCATTGCGTTCCAGATAAACCCGGTTCAGGTCAGTAATTTCCAGTTCGCCGCGCGCGGAGGGCTGGATGGTCTTGGCGACGTTCACCACATCGTTGTCATAGAAATACAACCCGGTCACTGCATAGTTGGATTTGGGTTGCTGCGGTTTTTCCTCAATGTTGACCGCTCGTCCCTGTGCATCGAAACTGACCACGCCATATTGCTGGGGATCGCGCACATAGTAGCCGAACACCGTGGCGCCCTGTTGGCGGGCGGTGGCCCGGCGCAACAGCGCTGACAGGCCCTGACCATAATAAATGTTGTCGCCGAGGATCAGACTGGCCGGATCATTGCCGATGAAGCGTTCGCCAATCAGGAACGCCTGAGCCAAGCCGTCAGGACTGGGTTGAATGGCGTACTGAAAATGCATCCCCCATCGACTGCCGTCGCCCAGCAGGGTTTGATAGGCTTCCTGATCGCGGGGAGTTGTGATGATCAGAATGTCCCGGATGTCCGCCAGCATCAAGGTAGCGACCGGGTAGTAAATCATGGGTTTATCGTAAACCGGCATCAGTTGCTTGCTGACTGAAACGGTCAGCGGATGGAGCCGGGTGCCGGAGCCGCCGGCCAGGACAAGTCCTTTATAGGTCATGGGATGGGTTTCGACCAAGTTTGTTGCGTAGCGATAGGGAGTAGAGCGCCCGGAATCTTACCCGGTTTCCAAGAAGACTGAACAGCCCTATTTGCCCACGCGCTTAAACAACCCGTTTCAGCGGTGGACCGCATCGCCGCTGCCGGGTCCCTCGATTCCGCTCTCACCGATCTCTCCCAGCAACCCGGTCTTGAACGCCGAGCTCACTCCTTGATACAGGCTGATCGCTTCTTCAATAGCGGCGGGGTCGGCTGTGGTCGGTCGGGTGGTCAGCGTTTCCCAGTCTACCGCCTCAACTCTCACTCGCTGGCCCGGTTCAAGAATCACCAGTCGGTCGTTTTCCAAATAGCCGACGGTCTGGTAGGTACTGATCAGGGCATGTTCCTTGCCGGGCGGCAATCGGTTCACGTCATGGCCAATGAACTTGCTGTCATAAGACCAATTCAGCAGGCCCAACAAAGTCGGCGCAATATCCATTTGGGCCATCAGGCGTTTGTCGTGCGCTGGCGGAATCAGCTTGGGCGCATAGATCAGCAGTGGAATGCGGTAACGCGCCAGCGGCAGATCGGTTTTGCCCGATGCCGAAGCTTGATGATCGGCGACGATAACGAACACGGTATTATCGAACCATGCATGGCCCGCAGCGCGTTTGAGAAAGTCGCCCAGCGCCCAATCGGCGTATTTGACGGCGCCGTCACGCCCGGTTTTGGAGGGAATGTCGATTCGCCCGTCAGGGTAGGTGTAAGGGCGATGATTCGATGTCGTCATCAGGTGAGCGAAGAACGGCTGGCCAGTGGCCTGATAGGCGTCAAACGTGTCGAGCGCCTGAGTGTATAAATCTTCGTCGGCGATACCCCAGATGGTCTCATGGTGGATTTTTCCAGGATCGACAGCCAGCCGGTCGATCACCGTATAGCCATTGCCGTCAAAGAACGCATTCATATTGTCGAAATAGCCGTACCCACCGTAGAGGAATGCGCTGACGTAGCCTTTGGCGTTGAATACGGACGCCAGCGAAAACAGATGTTCATTGTGTGGTCGCCGCACGATGGCGTTACCCGGCGTGGGCGGCAACGCCAGGGCCAGCGCTTCCAGACCGCGCACCGTGCGGGTTCCTGAGGCGAAGGCGCGAGGGAAAAACAGGCTTTCGCGGGTCAGGCGATCAAGGGTCGGGGTCAGGTTGCGCGGGTTGCCGAAGGTCGCCATAAAGTCGGCGCTCATGCTCTCCAGCATCACAATGACGACGTTGGGTCGCAGCGGCGGTCCTGGGTGAGCGGTGACCCGGTAGCGCAGATCGTGGGGATCGGCGCTCAATGGCGCCCCACCGGTCAGCAACATCTCCTCACGTAATCGCGCATAGACCACTTCTTCCGGCAAGGTTGGATAGAAGCGGTTGTATTCCAGTTCGTTATTTCGGAACGCCCGCACAAACTCAAACGGACCATTACCCGCCAACTCGCGAGCGTAAACATTCTGCAAATGCTCGCGGGCGTCGCCGGAAATCGCAGCCAGGAGACCGAAAGCCAGCAGGGCATGAACGGCGAACCCGGTCAGCCGGGATTGCAAAGGAGCGGCGACCGCCAGTTGCTGCAGGACTCGTTGGCGGACGGCAAACGTGGCCAGCAGCGCCAGACCGCCGAGTCCGCCCAGGATCCAGCCCGCCGGGTAGGATTCGCGGATATTGCCGATGACTTCGTTCGTGTAAATCAGGTAATCGACCGCAATGAAGTTGAACCGGGACGAAAATTCGCCCCAAAACAGCCATTCTGCGGCGGCGTTGAATAACAGCGCGAAAAATCCACCGGTTATCGCTAAGTTAACCAATGTTTGCGTGAATCGAAACCGGGTCCAGTGTCCGGGTAGCAGGGTTAGCCACAGCCCAAACGGCAGCGCAAATAGCAGGGCCGTCGTCAAGTCGTACAACAGGCCCTGTACGACGACGCGGGTGAACGTCCCAAGAGTCCAATCCGCTTCGCCGCCGACTCGCCACGCCAACGCCAGTCGGGTCAGGGTAAAGATCAGCACGGCGCTGAACACCATGCCCAGCACCAGACCATAACGGCCTATTTGGTGAGATGAGTAGAATCCACGAGAGACCGATGCTACTTTCCGGGAAATAGTTTTAATCATTCGGCTCGACCACCCGCTGTGCTTCTTCCACAATGATCCTCTTTTATGCAGGCTTCGATACAGAACGACGCCGTTGCGTTAGCGCCCACGCTAATTGTGTATTCTCGATAATCCACCATCTGGGCGTCCAGGTCAAAACGCCGGTTCAACACATCGGCAAAGGCGCCGAATGAACGGCTCCGCAGCTATGGAATTCGGTGTAGCACGGGCTTTCAGCCCATGGCCTGATCACGGGCAAGGAATACCATGCGGCCGTTGCGGGTAGAGAGAGGGACTGAGCCGCGAACCGGGCAGGGTTTGAGCGAGAGTCACGCGGTGTGCTGTTGGCTTTCGTCGTCGCGCTGGTGGCGATGGCTACGGCGTGGTGGTCGGCGACTTCTCAACCCAACATTTCCGGCCGCAACTCACTGCGGATGAACACGATGCCACCGTTGCGGGTGGAGATGGGCGCGTGCCGCGAACCGGGTAGCGCCGCGTGATAGTCGCCCCGGCTGTAGGCGCGGTCGCCGATCAGCATGTCGCCTTCCAGCAGCAGGCATTCCTCCAGGATGCTGTGATCGTGTGGAGGAAGCAGGGTGCCGGGCGCCAGCCGCAGCAGGAAAGATTGGAAGCCGGCTTCCCGGTCCACCATGAGCACTTTGATTTCTGTGCCCGGCACCAGCATCCGCCACTCGCCTTCCTGCTGGCGCACGGTCACGGTCGCGGGCGGGCCGGCCTCGTCCAGCGCCGTCTCGATAGCGTCCCAGACCGAGGCGCGGGGTTCCACTTCGGGCAAGGTGGCCGCCAGCGGCGTCAAGCGCCTTTCCCAGGCGGCAACCAGCCGCTGCAACTCGGGATTTCGGGCCAGGTTCGCCTCGAACTCGGCCAGTTCCGGCCCGCTCAGCGCGCCGAGCACGTAATCGCTGGCCAAGCTTTCGGCTTCGTTCCGGTTCATGATTCCAGGCACCCCTTCAGTTGCAGCAAACCCCGCCGTACCCAGCTTTTGACCGTCCCCAGCGGGGTTCGTAGCCGCGTCGCCAGCTCCTCGTGGCTGAGGCCGTGGAAAAAAGCCAGCGCGATGGCCTGAGCTTGATCGGCGGACAAGCGCCGCAAACACTCCTGAATGGCATGAGCCAAGTGGTCGACCGACTGCGCGGGCTGGGGATCGGGTATTTGCAAGGCCTCTTCGTCCAACGGCTCGGCGTGGATTTCCGCCGCACGCCGTCGCCGCTGGCGCAGCAACTCGATGGCTCGGTGACGGGCGATGGCCATGAGCCAGACCAGAACCGGCGCTCGTCCGGGCTGGTATTGCCCGGCGGTGCGCCAAATGGCCAGATAGGTTTCCTGCAACACGTCTTCCGCCGCGTCCTGCTGGCGCAGCAACGCCAGCGTGATCGCGTACAAGCGGCTTCGGGTCAGCCGGTACAGCTCCGAAAAAGCTTGGCGGTCGCCGCGAGCGGTGGCCGTTAACAGGTCGACCAGCGGATCGGACTGAGGGGATAAGGATGGGCCGGCCAAGTCCACGATGCTTCGTTTGCTTCCGATGTTAGGTACTCGGGATTCTAGCGGGCGTCGCCGCGTCCGGCAACGTCGCTCTACCAACGGGGAGGGCGAGACCTTGCACGCGCGCATGGCTCGATCCCGGAACACGGTCAGCGGGTAACCCGCATCGATGCGACTGCGCCACCTGCCGCCGATACCGGCAGCAGGTTGACGTTCAAGCCGCGCTCCAGGCACCACACTAGAGCGAGCGAAGCGACAG
>JBAQIQ010000287.1:0-3180 GCA_049288935.1 Candidatus Competibacteraceae bacterium | reverse complement strand
GCTCCGCACCGAGATCGACCGCTTCTTGGATCAGTTTGCCAAAGGTTCCCTGGAACTGCTGCGCTACGTGGGGCTAACAGTACCGGATTAAATTTTTAAAGATCATAAGGCCGGGGAGGATGTCAAGCAGCGTGCGCACCGATATCCCCCGGCGGCAAATTGCGCCTGCGACAGCCTGGAGCGTTGCCCGGCAGCGATGATTGGCGAGTACACCACCGTCCCCAGGCGGGCGTTCATCTGGCAGATCGATTCCAGTAACTTCTCGCCCAGTTCCCGACCGGTCATGCACTCATCAGCCGTCGGGTTTGCCATTCACGGCTTGGCCGCTTTTTCATGAGGTTTCCGCCAAATTCTGAGCAGGATCCGAGTTCGGCCCCTCCAAGTCAGTCCTTTATCCGCCAAGGCTTCCAGGAAATCCGAGAGCACTTTGGAGTGGGCCACCGCATAGTTGACCAGCAGGGTGCTGGGAATGACCACCACCGAAAAAATCAGCAGCTTGACCCAGGCCGGATGATCGGTTTCGTCGAAGAGGTTCATCCCCAAAAAGCCGGTCGAGACAGTGGCGATCAACCCCAGGGTCGTCACCACGGTTAACCGCACCACGGTATTGGCTTGACGCCTGAGGCTGTCGCTGTCCAGATATTGGCTCATGTCCTTGATCGACGCGCTGACATCCTGGTAAATCCGGTCGGTGTTGAGATGGCCGGTCAGCAGTTGGAACAAATCCCGGACCTGGGCCTGGTTGGAGACTTCGTGGAACCAGTAGCGTTCGGTGAAACGCAGGAATGTTTCCAGGGTCCGGCGGATTTCCCGCTTGAAGGCCCGCACCGAATCCGTGTTGCGGATGTCGAGCTGGCTGATCGCTTCGACCAGCCATTCCGAGAACAGCAGCAGAGTAGCCTTGTGGAAGTGGGCGATCAGGTTGATCAAAAAATATTGATGGCGGAACTGGCCCAGCAAACCGGTTTCCGGGTCGGCGAAGAAACGTTCGTGGGCCTTGCCGATCACTACGAAGGCGTGGCCGCAACACAGGTAGCGGCTGGTCAGCGCTGGATTGCCGGGCTCCCAGAACTTGTCGTTGCAGTAATGTTGCTCGAAATTGGCCAACTGTTTCTCGGAATACGGCAAGGTCTCGGACGGCCCCGCTTTGGTGATCAGCGCCAGCCGGGCGAAATCGCCGCGTGTCAGATTCTGGGGATCGCTGAAGCTGAGGTAGGCCAGCAGGGGCATTCGGTGGTACTCGATCTGCCGGTAGCGGATCGCGCCTTCGCGGTCGGAATGGTAGAAGGCCAGCGGGCGCAACAAGTATTCCCAGTGGGTGGCGACGTTGGGGGAGCGGTGTTGGCAGACGAACGAGAGATAGCGGTGCCGGTCCTCGTAGTCGGACGCCGCCAGCGTCTCGCCCGTCGCTGACAGCCATTCCACTCGGAGCGGACATTCTCCACCCCGACCGTCGGCTTCCCAGAATGCCGGGTAGGCCCGCCCGACCTTGAACAGGACATCCTCGGCCAGTGCCAGCGGCAAGTCGTTGGCGAAGAATTCCACCACCGGGATGATGATGTCGATGTCGTAGAAGAAATAAAGATCGACATGGGCGATCTGAAACAGCAGCGGCGGTGTTTGCTCATCGAGCACGACCCGCATCCGGGCGATATCGCGACGGCGAAATACCCGGATCGGGGATTTGCCGTAGCCGGTTTGTCCTTCGCGGCCCGCGCCTTCGCCGTACAGGAAACGCTGCACGAAAGGCATAAAAGTGACGAATTCCTGGTAGTGTCGTTCCTGAAAATTGCCAGGATCGCCGAACTCGTCGTCCACTTCCCGCCACGGGCATTTGTTCCCCATCGCCTCCAGCAGCTCCCAGTACTTGGAGACGTGCATGGTTTCCGCTTGATCGCGCATCACCCGCAATGGCCACAACAGGATTTGGCGGAAATGGCGGACCAAGGGAGGTGAAGCTATTGTTGTCGCATCGTTCATCGGCGCCTATTTTCCCCTGCTCGCGCATCCGGGGCGCGGCATTCACGGTCTGGAATTTGGTCGTAAATCATCCAGCGCCAGATTGAGTTCCAACACGTTGACACGCGGTTCGCCGAAAACTCCCCACTGGCGATCCTCGGTCTGTTGGTTTACCAAGTTTCGCACGATTTCGGGCGCCAGTCCGCGCGTTCGGGCGACGCGCCCCACCTGATATTCGGCGGCGGCCGGACTGATGTGGGGATCGAGTCCGCTGGCCGAAGTCGTGACCAAATCGACCGGCGCCGGCGCGGTGTTGCCCGGATCGGCGTCGCGCAGCGCCTTAATGCGGGATTCTACCGCTTCTTTCAGCGCGGGGTTGAGCGGACCGAGGTTGGAGCCGCCAGATGCGGCAGCGTTGTAAGGTTGCGGCGCGGTAGCGGACGGACGGCCCCAAAAATATTTGGGATCGGTGAAATTTTGGCCGATCAGATGGGATCCGACCGGCTTGCCGTCGCGCTCGATCAGGCTACCGGCGGCTTGTTTCGGGAACAGGGCTTGCCCGATTCCCGTCACCAGCAGCGGATAGATCAGGCCGGTGAGGATGGATAGCAGGATGAAGAGCGTGAAAGCGGGACGAATGAGGGTTTTCATGTGTGTTTCTCCTGCGAGCGCTCACGCCCAACCCGCCAGCGAAATGAGCAGATCGATCAGCTTGATGCCGACGAACGGCACGATCATGCCACCCAAACCGTAGATCAGCAGGTTGCGCCGCAGTAGCACCGCCGCGCCGAGCGGCCGGTACTTAACGCCCTTCAGCGCCAGCGGGATGAGGAAGATGATGATCAGGGCATTGAAAATGACCGCCGACAAAATCGCCGAGGCCGGGCTGGCGAGGCCCATGACGTTGAGCGCCGCGAGCTGCGGATAAGTGGTGACGAAAGCCGCCGGGACGATGGCGAAATACTTGGCAATATCGTTGGCGACGCTGAAGGTGGTCAACGAACCGCGCGTCATCAACATCTGCTTGCCGGTCTCGACGATCTCGATCAGCTTGGTCGGGTTGGAGTCCAAATCCACCATGTTGCCGGCTTCCTTGGCGGCTTGGGTGCCGCTGTTCATCGCTACCGCCACGTCGGCCTGCGCCAGCGCGGGCGCGTCATTGGTGCCGTCGCCGGTCATCGCCACCAGCCGGCCCTCGGCCTGATGCTGGCGGATCAGGGC
>JBAQIQ010000286.1:0-3580 GCA_049288935.1 Candidatus Competibacteraceae bacterium | reverse complement strand
GAGAGGCGCACATGATGGAACATCCGAACCCGGATAAGCCCCTGTGGCTGCGTGTCCTGCAATTCCCGCTCGTCCGCTTGATCTTGCTCGGCCCGCTCCTGTTCCTGATGATGGGCATCAGCAACGGTTTCTGGGAATATAAATTTGCTGATCGGCCGCTGATCGGCATCGCCATGGCAGCCTTGATGGCCGCTCTGGGCTTTGCCGTGTATATCGCTTTTGTGAAGTTCATCGAACAGCGCCCGGTCAGCGAACTGGCCTTGCCGATGATGGGCCGTGAACTTGGGCTGGGCCTGTTGTTCGGCGCTGGCCTTTATACGCTTTGCGTGCTGGTCCTGATGGTGCTTGGCGTTTATTGCATTGAAGGAATCAACCCCTTGGCGCTGTTGCTGCCGGCTGTGGCCATGGCGCTGAGTTCAGGGGTTTTCGAGGAACTGCTGCACCGGGGTACAATTTTCCGCAATGTCGAGGAATTGCTGGGCAGTTGGATCGCGTTGTTGTTCTCGGCGCTGTTTTTCGGTTTCCGGCATCTGTCCAACGCTGACGGCAACATCATCGGGGCCCTTGCCATCACCATCGAAGCGGGCCTGCTGCTTGCCGCTGTCTATCTGCTGACCCGTCGCCTGTGGCTGAGCATCGGCTTTCACATCGCCTGGAACTTTACCCAAAGCGGCATCTTCTCCGGTTCTGTTTCCGGTGGTTTCGAAAAGCCCGGCCTGTTCAAGGCCACAATCGAAGGGCCGAAATTGCTGACCGGGGGCAAATTCGGGATGGAAGCCACCATTGTCGCATTGCTGGTCTGTACCACGGCTGGTCTGGTGATGCTGGTCATGGCCATCCGGCGCGGCAACATCGTTCTACCGTTCTGGCGGCGTGCAGGCTGACTTGCATTTTGATCAAGAGCATCAAGATCGACTGGCACATCCCGGATTTACTGATCCCGATCCTGCACGAGCGGCAGGCTGAGCGCTTCCGCAACGGCCCGCCCCCATCGTCATCCCCACTGGAGAGCCTTATGCGCCGTTTCCGTCTGTCTCCCACTCTGGCTAGTCGCCTGCTTGCCGGACTCCTGCTGACCTTGGGCAGTGCGCCCTTGACCGCTCAGGCCGATGCTTCCGACCGCCCCTTATGGCTGCGCTACCCGGCGGTTTCACCCGACGGGCAGCACATCGCGTTCGTCTACGGCGGGCAGCTCTGGCGGGTTCCCGCCGGCGGCGGCGAGGCGCTGCCGCTGACCAGCGCGGAGTTTATCGCGAGCAATCCGGTGTGGTCGCCCGACAGTCGGAGCATCGCGTTCAGCGCGAATCGCCATGGCAATGCGGACGTCTTCATCATGCCCGCAAAGGGCGGGGAGATCCGGCGGCTCACCACGCATTCGCAGGCGGACACGCCGCAGGCGTTCACGCCGGATGGGAAGTCGGTGCTTTTCACCTCGATGCGGCTCGGCGATTCGAAGGTGGCTTTCGGTGGCATTCTCAGCGGTTCGTCCATTCAGCTTTATTCCATTCCCGTCGCCGGAGGTCGCGAGCGGCTGATCATTCCCACGCCCGCGCTCGACACCAAGCCAAGTTCGGATGGCCGCTTCATCCTCTATACGAGCCTGAACGCCCCGGAGAACCAGTGGCGCAAGCATGCCGTCTCGGAAGCCACACGCGACATCTGGGCCTACGACACCATGGCGAAGACGCATCGCCAGATCACGACATGGCGCGGCGAGGATCGCGACGCGGTTTTCGGCGCGGATGGAAAATCGGTCTTCTGGCTCAGCGAGCAGTCCGGCAGCTTCAACGTGTGGAAAATGGCCTTCGAGGGCGATGCAAAGCCGGTGCAGATCACCGCGCACCAGACGCATCCGGTGCGCTTTTTGAGCCGCACCAACCAAAACGACCTGGTGTACGGCTACGACGGCGAAATCTGGCGTCTCGATCACGATGCGAAGGAGCCAAAGCGAGTCGAAGTACACATCAGCCAGGGCTCGCTGCTCGGCGGCACTTTCTTTGCGAAGATGAACGAGGAGGTTTCCGAGATCGCCGCGAACCAGGACGGCTCCGAAATCGCCGTCATCGCCCGGGGCGAGGTCTTCGTGGTGGATGCGGCCAGCGGTCGCACCCGCCGCATCACCAACACGCCGCAGCACGAGCGCAACGTGAGCTTCCGCCCGGATGGCAAGGCCGTGCTCTATGCCTCCGAACGCGATAGCCGCTACGACGCCTACGAGACGACCCTCGACACGCCGGGCGCGACTTCGTTTCAGACGCCGGGCGCTTTGAAGGAAACGCGGCTCACCAATACGACGACCGATGTCACCGAACCCGCCTACTCGCCCGATGGCCAGCGCATCGCCTACCTCGAAGACCGCACCCGCCTCGTGGTGATGGATCTGGCGACCAAGAAGACGGTCACCGCCATGCCGCCGGGCCTGTCCTACTCCTACCATGACGGTGACCTGCCGTTCGTGTGGTCGCCCGATGGCCGCTGGTTGGCGGCGACGATTGGCTCTGCGGTCACCAGCTTCAATATCGCGCTCATCGACGCCAGCGGCCAGAAGCCGCCGGTGAACCTCACCCGCAGCGGCTTCGTTTCCGCCGGGCCGCAGTTTTCCGCCGATGGCAAGGTGCTGCTCTTCCTCTCATCGCGGGATGGCTTGCAGACCGCCGACTCCAAAGACGCGGAAGTCGATGTGTATGCCACGTTCCTCACGCAGAGCGCCTTCGATGCCATCGCGCATC
The DNA here is from genome assembly GCA_049288935.1 of Candidatus Competibacteraceae bacterium. Classification (GTDB taxonomy): domain Bacteria; phylum Pseudomonadota; class Gammaproteobacteria; order Competibacterales; family Competibacteraceae; genus UBA2383. Next base: position 851 of record JBAQIQ010000286.1, on the reverse strand, counting down.
CGGACGATCGCCTCATCGCGCCCGCTGCCGCGCCAAAAGCCGATGCGAAGCCGGAGGAAAAGAAACCCGCGCCGGTCTGGGAACCCGAGATGGACGATCTCGCCGCCCGCACCGTGCGGCTCACGCCGTTCTCTTCGAACTTGAAGTTCTTCAAGCTTACGCCAGACGGCAAATCGTTTGTCTTTGCCAGCGTGGGAGCCGCCACCGGCTTCGTCGGTTACAAGCTGCCGCTGGGCAAGCCGGGCCTCTCGCCGCTCTTCACCAAAGCTCCGCCCACCGCGGATAGCGTTGTCACCGATGGCAAAGGCGAGAACGTCTTTTTCCTTGGCGCGGGCGGTATCGAGAAGGTGAACCTCGTCACCGGAGCCGCCGCCACCCTTCCCTTCACCGCCGAGGTCGCCTACGACTTGCAGGGTGAGATGCGCTGGTTCTTCGAGCACGCTTGGCGCATGACCCAGCAGAAGTTCTACCGCAAGGACATGGCCGGGGTGGATTGGGAGCGGTATAAAAAGGAATACGCGAAGCACCTGCCGCACCTCCGCCACGGCGAAGACCTCGCCGAGTTGCTCAGCGAAATGGCGGGCGAGCTGAATTCCTCCCACATGGGATCTTCCTATCAGCCGAAGGTCACGGCTGGCGACGCGACCGCCTCGCTCGGTCTCTACTACGATCACGCCCACACCGGCCCTGGCGCGAAGATCGCCGATTACCTCAAGACCGGCCCCGCAGGCCGGGCCGACAGCCTGCTGCGCCCCGGCGCGATCATCCTCGCCGTGAATGGCGAGCCAATCCGTGCGGACATGGACATCCACCCGCTGCTCAACAAGACTGCCGGCCAGCCCGTGCGCCTT
>JBAQIQ010000285.1:0-2470 GCA_049288935.1 Candidatus Competibacteraceae bacterium | reverse complement strand
CCTGGCGGCGCTGTCCGACGAGTTGCGGCGCGAACTGACCGACGCTCTGGTGATGCTCGATATCCAGCGGATCGACGCGCTGATCGGGCGGGTGGCCGAGCACGATCCGGCCCTGGGGCAATTCCTGCGCCAACACGCCGACCATTTTGACTACGCGCCCATCGAGGACGCGCTGAAGGGCGAATCTGAAACGGCTGCAGCGCCAGGTCTGGCCGATTGAAGCCTGGGTGAGGTGAAGTCGTGAACACGAAAGCACAAACCACAAGGCCGGCAGGGTTTGTTGCGGGCTTGATCCATCAAGCCCGGCGACAAACCCTCCTGCTGATGAGTACCGTACCCTTCGTGCTGCTGATCTTCGGCACGGTCGGGCTGGTCGCTTACCTGTCGTTCAGGAACGCCGAGGAAGCCGTTGGCGACCTTGCCAGGCAACTGATGGCCGAAGTTGGCCGGCGCGTCGAGCAAAACCTGTCCGACGCGCTCGATGACCTGGAGCAGATCACTCGCGCCAACGCCGCGCTGTTCGGCGCTGGCCAGATCGATCCGGGCCGGCGCCAAGCCGTCATTAACCACTTCACCGAGCAATTGCGCCAGTACCCGAACGCCAGCGGTATGGCGGTGGCCAGCGAACAGCGCGACTTCACGGCGCTGGAACGTGACGCGACCTGGCTGACCCTGCGCGCCTTCGACAAGGAAACCAGGCGTTACACCAGCCACCGCCTCGACGAGCAGGGCAGGCTCGGCGAGCAGACCAGCCTGGTCGAGGACTACGACCCGCACAATGACCCGCAGGAGGATCCGTGGTACGCCAGAACCCGTGCGCTCAAGGGGTCGTTCTGGTTCATCGCCGTGGCAATACGGGACAACAAGGTCGGCCCCGAACTGGTGGCCATCAATTTCCTGCCCTATTACGGCGCGCGGCGGGATTTCATGGGGGTTACCGCTGCGGGCACCTACCTGGCTGCTTTTGGCCGCTTCCTGACTGGCTTGCAGGTCGGGCAGCACGGCCAGATCTTCGTGATCGACAAACAGGGCATGCTGGTCGCCACCTCCACGGGCGAAGTGCCATTTCTTGCAAGGACAGGCGTCGTCTACTCCGAGACTTCAATGCCCGACGAGCTGCGCCTGGCTGCCGCCGACAGCCGCGACCCCTTGACGGTGGCCAGCATGCACGCGATGCGGGAGCAGCTTGGCGACCTGGAAAAAATCGACGAGGCCCGGCAGATGGTGGTGCGCTGGCAGGGGCGCGAGCACTTCCTGCGGGCCGTTCCGATCCAGCGCGGCAACCTTGATTGGCTGACGGTCATCGTCGTGCCGAAGGCCGATTTCATGGCGGGGGTGGTACAGAACACCCGTACCAGCCTGGCCTTGACTTGCCTGGCGTTGTTCGCGGCCATTTTGTTTGGCCTGCACTTGGTGCGCTGGATCGTCGGGCCGATCCTGCGCCTGAATGCCGCAGCCAAGGACATGACGCACGGCCAATGGAGCGAACCGATCTCCACCAACCGCTCCGACGCGATTGGCGAGCTGGCCGAGTCGTTCAATACCATGGCTATGCAACTCAAGCAGTCGTTCGACACCCTGGAACAGCGCGTCCGGGATCGAACCGCCGATCTGGTGCAATCCAACGCGCTTCTGTCGACGGCCAAGGACGCCGCCGAAGCGGCCAACCAGGCCAAGTCGGTGTTTCTGGCCAACATGAGCCACGAGCTGCGCACGCCGCTGAACGCGATTTTGGGCTTTTCGGCACTGCTACAGCGGGATGCCTCCATTGTCGACCGGAACCGCGAGCATCTGGACATCATCAACCGCAGCGGCGCGCACCTGCTGGGGCTGATCAACGACATTCTCGACATGGCCAAGATCGAGGCGGGCCGCGTGCAATTGCAGAGTGCGCCGCTGGACTTTCACACCCTGGTGCGCGATCTGGTCAGCATGATGAGGCAACGCGCCCTGGAAAAGGGCCTTGAACTGCGCCTGGAACAGTCGTCCCGCGTGGAGCGCTTCATCCAGGGCGACGAAACCCGGCTGCGGCAAGTGCTGGTCAACCTGCTGGGCAACGCCATCAAGTTCACCGAAAAGGGGCTTGTGACCCTGCGGCTGGAGGCCCAGCCCGACCCGAACGAGCCCCGGCTCCTGATCGAGGTGGAAGACACCGGGCCGGGCATCGCCCCCGAAGATCAGGCGCGGGTGTTCGAGCCTTTCGTGCAGACCGGTTTGACCGCGGGTCAGAAAGGCACCGGGCTGGGTCTGGCGATCACCCGGCAACTGGTTGAACTGATAGGTGGGCGCATCGGGGTGAGCAGCCGGCTCGGGCAGGGCAGCCGCTTCTGGATCGACCTGCCGGTGCAGAGTGCGGATGCCGTCGAGCTGGCGCCGCCGAAGGCGGCGGGCGGCGACGTGCTGGGTTTGGAGCCGGGCCAGCCGCCGTGGCGAATCCTGATCGTCGAAGACCAGCCGGAGAACGCCCTGC
>JBAQIQ010000284.1:0-9967 GCA_049288935.1 Candidatus Competibacteraceae bacterium | reverse complement strand
GCGGCAACGGGGGCCGCTGGGGCGACTGCGCCTTCTTCCAGGGTGGCGATCACGTCGCCGGTGGTGACGATATCGCCTTCCTGACACAGGATGGGGCCAAGGACGCCATCCGCAGGAGCGGGGATGTCCAACACTACCTTATCTGTTTCGAGATCGACGAGGTTTTCACCACGCTTCACCGCCTCCCCCGGTTTCTTCTTCCAGTTGACCAGGGTACCGTCAGAGACGGATTCGGGCAGGGATGGGACTTTCACTTCTACGGTCATGTTATGGGTTTTCCTTAATGATTCCGGGTTATCGTTCGGTCTGAACCAGAGGGTTACTGGCCCAGGGCCTCGTTGACGAGTTTCTGTTGCTGTTCAACATGGACACTGTAATAACCGACCGCCGGTGACGCCAATGAATCACGACCGGCATAAACCACTTTTTGCTGTGGCTTCAAACCCCGATCCAGGTGATGCAGGGTTTGATACCAAGCGCCCTGGTTCTTGGGTTCTTCCTGACACCAAACAATTTCGGTCAGCTTCGGATACTGATCCAGCGTCTGGTTATAAAGCGCCTGCGGGAATGGATAAAGCTGCTCGATACGGATGATCGCCACGTTCTCCAGCTTCCGCTCGCGGCGCGCTTCCAGTAGATCGTAAAAGACCTTGCCACTGCAGGCCACGACCCGGGTGATGTTGGCTGGATCGTGGGTATCGATCTCGGGGATCACCTCCTGGAAATGCCCCTCGGTCAAATCTTCCAGGCTGTTCACCGCCAACCGATGCCGCAACAGGCTCTTGGGCGTCATCACCACTAACGGTTTCCGGAAGCTGCGTTTCATCTGCCGGCGCAGCATGTGGAAACACTGGGCTGGAGTTGAAGGCACGACGACCTGAATATTGTTCTCGGCGCACAGTTGCAGGTAACGCTCCAACCGGGCTGAGGAATGTTCGGGACCTTGCCCTTCGAAACCGTGCGGCAGCAACATAACCAAACCGCACATCCGGCCCCACTTGGTCTGGCCAGAGGTAATAAACTGATCGATCACCACCTGCGCACCATTCGCGAAGTCGCCGAACTGCCCTTCCCAGATGGCCAAGCCACTCGGCTCAGCGGTAGCGTAACCGTATTCAAAGCCTAGCACCGCTTCTTCGGACAGGATCGAGTCGATGACGATGAACGTCGGCTGACCGGGATAAAGATGCATCAACGGGACGTGGCTACTGCCATCCTTCTGGTTGTGCAGCACCGAGTGACGATGGAAGAAGGTGCCTCGCCCGCAGTCCTGACCGGAAATACGCACCTGATAGCCTTCCTTGAGCAGCGTCGCATACGCCAGATTCTCCGCAAATCCCCAATCCAGCGGCAACGCGCCCGCCGCCATCTTGCGCCGGTCATCCATAATCTTGGCAACGCGGGGATGCATCTCCAGACCTTCCGGCGTTTTCAGCAGGCGCTCGGACAGATCCTGAATCATCACCAGTGGCACTGCGGTATGCACTGGAACGCTCCAGTCTTCGTTGAAAAACGGCGTCCAGTCGATAGAATGCTGACCTTTGACCGGGGGCAGCGTCGGGCGGGACACTTGTCGGCCAGCGTCCAAATCGTCGCGGTACTTCGTCTGCATGTCCTGGAAATCGGTCTCGGTGATCACCCTCCCAACAATCAACTTCTCGGCGTACAAAGCAGCAGTGGTTTTACGCGCCCGGATTTTCTTGTACATCATCGGCTGGGTAGCCGCCGGTTCGTCAGCTTCATTGTGGCCCAATCGACGGTAACAGATCATATCGATGACCACATCCTTGTTGAAGGTCATCCGGTATTCGAGCGCCAGCCGGGTCACGAACAGCACCGCTTCTGGATCGTCGCCGTTCACATGGAAAATAGGAACCTGCACCATCTTGGCTACATCGGTGCAGTACAACGCCGAGCGGGTATCCAGCGGATTGCTGGTGGTGAAACCAATCTGGTTGTTGATCACAATATGCACGGTGCCGCCAGTGCGGTAACCGCGCACCTGCGAAAACTGGAAGGTTTCCATATTCACGCCCTGGCCGGCGAAGGCGGCGTCACCGTGGATCAACACCGGCATCACTGCATTGAAAGGCGGAGTTTCCGCACCGGGCTGCCGTCGCCGCTCCATGCGGGCGCGTACCGAACCTTCGACCACTGGATTGACGATTTCCAGATGCGAGGGGTTAAAGGCCAGCGCCAGATGCAGTGGTCCTCCCGGAGTCTCCACATCCGAAGAGAAGCCCATGTGATATTTCACGTCGCCAGCGCTGCCGACCCGGCGTTTACCCTCGAATTCCTCGAACAACTCACCAGGCGACTTACCGATGATGTTGACCAACACGTTCAACCGGCCCCGATGCGCCATGCCAATGACAATTTCCTGCACGCCCTGGGCGCCGGCCTGCTGCACCAAATCATCCATCATCGGGATCAGGCTCTCACCGCCTTCCAGAGAAAAACGTTTCTGGCCGACGTAGCGGGTGTGTAGATAGCGCTCCAGTCCCTCGGCGGCCACCAGCCAGTGCAACAATTCCCGGCGCTGCGCCGAACTGAGCTCCAGCCGGGCGCGCTGGCCTTCCAGGCGCTTCTGAATCCAGCGCTTCTCAGCGGTTTCATTAATATGCATGTACTCGGAGCCAACAGAGCCGATGTATACCTCACGGATCAGGCTCATAATTTCATGTAAAGTCCATTGCGAAGGCGCCACCAGCGAGCCCGTGTTGAACGAAGCGTTCATATCGGCTTCGCTCAGGCCATGGTAGCCGGGATCCAGTTCCGGCACCGGCGGCCGCTCGCGCAGGCGTAGTGGATCAAGATCGGCGGCCTTGTGACCTCGATTGCGGTAGGCGTTAATAATCCGTAACACCGAAGCCTGCTTCTCAGCCGCCGCCGGACTGAGCACCTGTACGCCGCCACCCACGACCGCCTGTGGCCGCCGCGCCAACTCAGCAAAGGAATCGCGGATCGGCCCGTGCGCCACATCCAGGCCACCCGCAGTCTGTGCTTGCAGGTTGCGAAAATACTGCCGCCAGTTCTCGCTGACCGATTCTGGATCGCTCAGGAAACTTTCGTACAGTGCTTCGATGAAGGCTGCATTGCCGCCGAACAGCGGCGAACTTTGGCGAAATTGCTCGATGAGTGTGCTCATTGAGGGTAATCGACTCCCGGGTATGTAGGATTTCCAGGAGACACCCGTCGCGGGGATGTTCCTGGGGCTGGCGTGAGTGCGTGAGGGTCATCGAATATGACCGCTGAGGCTTGACGGACGCGAAATCGTTGTGTTTGAAAAATGAAATGTAATTATAGCGACGGCACGGACGCGGATAAACCTGCGTTTCCGCCCGCCCCCGTTTTTTTGCCATCAGGAAAAGCCTGGGATACCTTTCTTCAACCAGTCTGAATGAGCTTTTTCAACTGTGCCTTCTACGACGCACTCCGTGGATAAAATCATTCCTGCCCGCCGGGTGCGCGGCCGTTTCGCTCCCTCCCCCACTGGCCCATTGCATTTTGGCTCACTGATCGCCGCTCTAGGCAGCTTTCTGGAAGCGCGTCGCCAGGGAGGCGAATGGTGGGTGCGCATCGAAGATGTCGATGTGGTTCGCACCATATCCGGCGCATCTGACGCTATTTTGCGAACGCTGGAAGGTTACAGCCTATTCTGGGACGGCCCGGTGGTCTATCAAAGCCAGCGAACCGAACATTACCAGGCGGCGCTGGAACAACTGCTGCTGGCCGGCGTGGCTTACCCCTGTTCCTGTACCCGGCGGGACCTGGTGGGAAATCCACGCGGGCGGGATGGCGCGTCAGTCTATCCCGGTCATTGCCGCCAAGGTCCCCGCCAACCGGACCGGCCCTGCGCCATCCGTCTGCGGCTGCCTGAGGTCCTGTTGACCTTTCGGGACGCCATTCAAGGTGAATGTCGCCAGCGGCTGGCTCGCGAGGTTGGCGATTTCGTGATCCGCCGCGCCGATCAATTATTCGCCTATCAATTGGCGGTGGTGGTGGATGATGCTGACCAGAACGTCACCGAAGTCCTGCGCGGCAGCGATTTGCTTGATTCCACGCCCCGGCAAATCTATCTGCAACAGGTGCTGGCGCTGGCCACGCCGCGCTATGGCCACCTGCCGGTCGCAGTGGACGAACACGGCGATAAACTCAGCAAGCAGACGCATGCCGCTCCGCTCGATGCGCGTCACCCCAGTCCGGCCTTGTGGCAAGCGCTGCGATTCCTGGGGCAATCACCGCCGCTGGAATTGACGAACGCACCGCCTGCGGAAATTCTCGCCTGGGCGCTGGCGCACTGGCGACTGGAGAAGATCCCCGCCACCCTGGCTCGGCCTTGGCGAAAACAAACAAATCCTGACCGGATACATTGACTCAGAGCGCTCAGGTTATAGACTTTGGAAATTACAAGTTCCTGAATCGAACCCGCGCCCGGCCTTCGCCAGCCGCCTGTGTTCGATAATGGCGATCACAAGTCCATCCCCACCAAGGAGAACGATGATAATGTCCGATGCCAAACTTTATCCGGTGCCTGCCGAAGTTGCCGCCCACGCCTGGATCAATAACGACCAATATCTGGAGATGTACAAGCGCTCGGTCGATGACCCGGAGGGTTTCTGGGCGGATCAGGCTAATGAGTTCCTCACCTGGTTCAAGCCCTGGGATAAGGTGCTGGACTGGGATTTCACCAAGGGCCACATCGAGTGGTTCAAGGGCGGCACGCTCAACGTCAGCTATAACTGTCTCGACCGCCATCTGGAAAGCCGTGGCGATCAGGTCGCTATCATCTGGGAAGGCGACAGCCCCAACGAAGACAAGAAGCTCACTTACCGGCAATTGCACACGGAAGTTTGCAAGTTCGCCAACGTCATGAAGAGCCTGGGCGTCACCAAGGGCGACCGGGTGTGTATTTACATGCCGATGATCCCGGAAACAGCAGTCGTCATGCTGGCCTGCACCCGAATCGGCGCCGTTCACTCCATCGTCTTCGGCGGGTTTTCCCCCGATTCGCTGAAAGACCGCATCATCGACGCCGAAGCCAAGCTGGTTGTGACCTCTGACGAGGGTCTGCGCGGTGGGCGGCAGGTGCCGATGAAGGCGAATGCGGACAAGGCGTTGCTGAGCACGCCCAGCGTACAGAAGATGGTCGTGGTCAAGCGCACCGGCGGGCGCATCGCCTGGACCGAAGGCCGCGACGTCTGGTATGAGGAGTTGATGGCCAAGGCGTCCGCCGACTGCCCCCTAGAGCACATGGACGCTGAAGACCCCTTGTTTATCCTGTACACCTCCGGCTCTACCGGCAAGCCCAAGGGCGTATTGCATACCACCGGCGGCTATCTGCTCCATACCGCTATCACTCACAAATACATCTTCGATTATCACGATGGCGACATCTACTGGTGCACCGCCGACGTGGGCTGGGTGACTGGTCACTCCTATATTGTTTATGGCCCGCTGGCGAACGGTGCAACCTCGATCATGTTTGAAGGTGTGCCAACCTATCCAGACGCCAGCCGGTTCTGGCAGGTGGTGGACAAGCATCAGGTCAATATCTTCTACACCGCCCCGACCGCCATCCGCTCGCTGATGCGCGAAGGCGAAGGTCCGGTCAAGGCCACCTCCCGCAAGAGCCTACGGTTGCTCGGTTCCGTGGGTGAGCCGATCAACCCGGAAGCCTGGGAGTGGTACTACCATCAAGTGGGTGACGGCCGCTGCCCGATCGTGGATACCTGGTGGCAGACCGAAACCGGCGGCATCCTGATTACCCCACTGCCCGGCGCGACGGCGCTAAAACCGGGTTCCGCCACCCGGCCATTTTTCGGCGTAACGCCGGCGCTGGTCGATGCTGAAGGTCAGTTCCTGGAAGGCGCGACCGATGGCAACCTGGTCATCACCCGCCCCTGGCCGGGGATCATGCGCACTCTGTATGGCGATCATCAGCGCTTCATCGATACCTATTTCACGATGTACAAGGGGCTGTATTTCACTGGCGACGGCGCCCGCCGCGATGCGGACGGCTACTGGTGGATCACCGGGCGTGTGGATGATGTCATCAACGTTTCCGGCCATCGCATGGGCACGGCGGAAGTCGAATCGGCGCTGGTGTTGCATCCGGCAGTCGCTGAGGCGGCGGTCGTTGGTTTCCCGCATGACATCAAGGGCCAGGGCATCTATGCCTACGTCACTCTGAAAACCGGCATCGAACCGACCGAGGCGCTGCGCAAGGAACTGGTGGCCCATGTCCGTAAGGAAATCGGCCCCATCGCCAGCCCGGATGAGCTGCAATGGGCGCCCGGTCTGCCCAAAACTCGCTCCGGCAAGATTATGCGCCGCATCCTGCGCAAAATCGCCGCGAATGAAGTCGATCAGTTGGGTGATACCTCAACGCTGGCCGATCCGAACGTGGTGACCGATCTGGTCGATAATCGGGCGGTGAAGTAGGAATAATGCAGCGCTCCCCTTCCCATACGTCGTTTAGACGCCCTCCTCCCGTGCGGTGGAGAGTGGGGAGGGGGAAGTTGCTTTGCCTGCCAATCCATGCAACGCAGTGACCTTCTGACTTTTCTGTTTTCCCTGAGTATCACCGGCCTGCTGATTTGGGGGCTGGTGTATTTCATCAACACCTGGTGGGATCGGTTGCCCAAGGCTGTTGCTCTGGTCATTTGCATCTTGCTGGCGGTCATGGTGATCGGCTATCCGATTTACGCCTTGGCGCGCTGGTCGGATCAGTATTTAACGCGGCTCAAGGAAGCGCAACCCCCGAACCCCAAGGACGGTGTGTAATGCGCATCCACCCCCGCTTGTCCCGTTTGCCCCCAATGCCTGATGTTTAGCCTCCTGCGCCGCTGGCGTCGCCGACGCTGGCTGGAGCGCGCCCGCCTCCCCGAGACGGAATGGCGAACCACGGTCGCCCATCTGCCCTTGTTGGCGGGTCTGAATACGGTGGAACTGGAGCGGTTGCGCGATCTGGCCACGCTATTTTGGTATGAAAAAGTTCTGGAGCCGGCGGGCGGCCTGGCTATCACCCCGGAAATGGGGCCGATCATCGCCGCCCAGGCTTGCCTGCCTATTCTCCATCTGGGGCTGGATTTTTATCAGGGATGGAGTTCAGTGATCCTCTATCCAGAAGGTTTCCTCACCCATCACGAATACACCGACCCAAATGGCCTGGTGCATAACGTCCATCGTCCGTTGATTGGCGAAGCCTGGGAACGCGGACCCGTCATCCTGTCCTGGGCGGACATCATCGACACCCTTGCCGAGCCCGGTCCGAACGTGGTCATTCACGAAATGGCCCACAAGCTGGACATGCTGACCGGTGAGGTCAATGGCCTGCCGCCCTTGCATCCGGGTATGGAGATTCAAAGTTGGAGCCGGGCGTTCAACGCCGCTTATGAGCAGCTATGCCGGGAGGTAGCGCGAGGACGACCGACGGCGCTGGACCCTTACGCCGCCGAAAGCCCCGGCGAATTCTTCGCGGTGATCAGCGAAGCCTTTTTTGCAACGCCGGACCGGGTTGCTGAGACCTGGCCGGCGGTTTATGAACAACTCAGCGCGTTTTACCGGCAGGACCCACTGATCCGTTTTCAGCTTATCGGACGCCTTCCAGCCGCAACCGACCGTCCTGATCGATCACCCGAATGTGGCTGAACGCGCCCTCCGGCAGCTTCGCCAGCAGGCAGGGATTGGTCATCACTTGCGCTTGTGCATAGCCAGGCAATGGCTCGCGCCATTCCACTCGCACGGTCAGCACTCCGTTTTGCACAATCGCCGGCGCCCCAGTCAGACTCAGTCCATATCCCCCAGTGGTCTGCTGGCCCATGGCGATCAGCAATATTCCATTACGGGGAAAGTCCACGGCTGGCGCGGGCGGCGGTGTCATTCGCTGGCTCATGATCTGCGCATACCGTTCCCGCCAAGTCTCGGCATCAGCGATCCAGACCACTTCCGGCTGGTCCAGATCGCCGCACTGACCGCTGGCGTACACTTTTTCCACCGGCGCTGTCGCATCCGAACCGGCGCGGGTCGTTCCAGCGCAACCCTGGAGCGCCAGAACCGCCAGCACGGCCAACCCTGGCCGATTCACCGCCCTGTCTCCAGTTGCCGGGTCTGACTGCGTTGCAGACCGGACGATTCTTCCTCCACTCCTCCAGTCGCCGTCTGAAAATCTGCCAGATTCACCGCATAACCACTGATGAAATCCAGGTCGTTCCGATCCTGGCTGACCTCGATTTTGATCGGCTCATCGGTGGTCAGATAAGCGCCGCAGGATTCTCCGGCATCACAAATCCGCGCATTATTGTTGGAGTCGGAACCGGAAAAAACCTCATACATCCCTGCCGGAATATCGCGCAATGTGTAGGAGTAACTCCCGTCCGCTTGCCGGGTTACAGTAGCGTCCGCCACCTTCAGGCGGGTATCAGGATCGATCAACAGGACATACTGCCGCCCCACTGCGCCGGCGCTCAACGTGGCCACCTGCATGATGACCTTAACCTGCGCCGTATTGGCGCTGGAGGTAAAAGTCAGGGTGGCGCTGTACACGCCATCCGCCAACCCGGCCCGGTTTACCGATACCGTGTAAGTCCCGATTCCGCTGGCGTTGACTTGTGCCGGCGCCACGCTGAGCCAGCCACCGGAATCTCCCGTGGGCGCATTGACGGTCAGGCTACCTGTACCGCCATTCAACACCGTCAACGTCTGGCTACCCAGGACGGTTCCGAAATTCAACGCGGTCGGGCTCACCACCAGGATCGGCGTCGGCTCAACGGGGCGTCCCGCCGTGTCAGCCGCGGCGACCACGGCTTTATAAGCGTTCAGCAAGCCATAACCAAATGGATCATCCCGACCCGCAGCGCCGATATCTTCGGTCAATACGCCACGGACCAACAGGCTATCCACATCCTGCGGCGTCAGATTCGGCGCCAGCGCTTTCATCAGCGCCACGACCGCGGCGACGTGCGGGGCGGCCATCGACGTACCCTGCCAGATCACATAATCATTGACGAGCACGCCGTCCGTATCCGTGGCGACGGTGCTTAACACACCATCCGGCTTGCCGTCGCCGTTGACATCCTGGGCGGTGCTGCCGCCGGGCGCAGCGACGTCAATCCATGAGCCGAAGTTGGAATAGGGAGCCAGGGCTTTGTCGATGGTCGCCGCGCTGACGGCCAGCACTCCGGGGTAAGCGGCGGGATAGAATGGCCGGCTGCTGCGGCTGTTACCGGCGGCGGCAACGATGACCACGCCCGCTGCCCGCGCCTGATCGAACGTGCTCTGCTCTGATAGTGAACTGGAGGTCGATCCCAGGCTGAGATTGATGACATCAGCGCGGCGCGGCGGTACTTTGCCAGAGTCATTGGGCAGGCCGGCGGCATAGCGCACTGCCTGTTCAATATCGTGCAGTGAACCGCCAAACCGGCCGATCGCCCGCAACGGCATGACCTTGGCGCCGAAAGCGACGCCGGCGACGCCGACACTATTGTTCGTCGCAGCCACCACTGTGCCGGCCACATGGGTACCGTGGAAAGAGCTGCTGCCATCGGGATTGCTCTTGTCGCCGACATCCGTAGGATCGGGATCGACGCCATCGCCATCCAGGGCGTTGGCCGGGCTGCTGATGAAGTCGTACCCGCCCACCAGTTGTCCCTGTAAATCGGGATGACTGAGCGCCACGCCGGTATCGACAACGGCTACGATGACGTCAGCGCCTGTTGTCAAATCCCAGGCTTGCGGCAGGTTCAATTGTGGATAGTGCCACTGGAAGGGGTAGAGAGGGTCGTTGGGTACAAACTGGGGTTTGCGCAGATAGTTCGGCGTGGCGATTTCCACATCCGGGTCCAGACTCAGGTTCTTGACCATGCACAACGTATCCAGTTTGGCCTGCGTCTCCTCGTCAGTGGTGGCGGAACTGCCTGGCAACACCGCAAGCAGCCCACAGGTCGTTATCGATGCGGTCTGAATG
>JBAQIQ010000283.1:0-7804 GCA_049288935.1 Candidatus Competibacteraceae bacterium | reverse complement strand
CGTCCCCGCTGACGCAGGACATAATGACGCGCCTCACCACAGTGGGGGCAGCGAAACCCTTCCGGCCAACGGGCGCTTTCCAGCGCCGTTTCGCACCGGGTCTCGGTGCCGAACCGCTCAAGAAACGTCGGCAACGATAACCCCCCTTGAAATTGAATCCGATGCATCGGCATGGCCTGACTCCAGCGTGAAGAGGGTGCCAGTTTGCTCCTGATGTGCAGGACAAAATAGGGTGGGCTGAAGAATCTTGCTAATCAGGACGTGCGTTGGTTGCGCCCCGCCTATCAGAATCCCGCAACCCGTTCGGCGGAATGGAGTCCCACCCAGCAGGAACGCATGACCGGCCTGGACATTCCTGTCACCCCGGAACCCGTGGTCAAACGCCCCTGGCCCAAAGCCATGCGCGAACGACTAACGCTGGGCCCGCGCAGCGTTGAGCAACTCGCCGCGCATTTCCAGCGCAAGCCGGTCAAAGCCGTATCGGCAGTATTGGAAGCCCTGGAAGCGATGAATCTGGCGCGGCATGAGCAAGGGCGCTGGTGGTTGGGATGATTTTTGGAACCTTATGGGTGCGCAAACTGCCCAGAACACCGCTTACGTGTTTGGGATTTTTCCAGTTTGTGCCATCACGTCAGCAATCCCCCCGCCGCTAACCGGTGGCGCAGTTGCCGGGCGACTGCCGGACTCGGATCGAGGCGATCTACCCCTGCGAGTGTTTTTGTCCGCCTGTGCAAATACACCCGGTGACAGTTTGACACAGTGCATGTCACGTTTCTTTCACAATAGCGTTGCATCAGGCTGAATTCGAATGGTTTGACGTTTCTCTAAAAAATATTTTTTATATAAAAAATATAATATTATAAAAAATAATAACGATTTCCGTCATAGTGGCCTGCTTGTTGCTAAAACCATCCCCAAATGCATGAGTGTGCTTACCCATCGGCTCATGCGGAAAACGATTGCCAGGCAGTTCAGGCGCAGCCTGAATCGCTTGAAAGGCAATCTCCCTACCTTGGTAGGGAAAATAACGCGGATATTTCATCCGCCTATAAGTCATCAAAGGAAGAGAGGATTAAACCGTGGAAGCACACAAACTCTGGCAGTTTCCGATTAAAGAATTCCATCGTATTCCCCGTGGCCTGCTGGGCCCCGGTGCTTACGAAATGGTTGGCTTGGAAGCCAACAAACTCGGTTTCAAACGCTGCGTCCTCGCCACCTCCGGGTTGCGCGGCACCGGCATCGTCGAAGACATCGTGGGCAAGCTCAAGTACCGGAATGTTGATGTGGTGGTCTATGACAAGATCGAGTCCAATCCCAAGGACTACAACGTCATGGACATCGCCGACCTGTACATCCGCGAGAAGTGCGACAGCTTCGTCTCGGTCGGCGGCGGCAGTGTGACTGATGCCACCAAAGGGGCACGGGTCGTCGTCGCTCACGATGGCCGCAACATCAACGAATTCGACGGTTACAACAAATCCACCAATCCCAACAATCCGCCACACATCGCCATTAACACCACGGCGGGCACCGGTTCCGAGACCAGTTTTGCCTATGTGATCACCGACACCGTCTCGGAAAAGGCGCCTTACAAGTGGCTGGGACTGGATGAAAACGTCCCGGTCAGCCTGAGCATCAACGATCCAGTGCTGCACTTTTCCATGCCGCAGGACTTGACCGCCTATTGCGGTTTCGATGTGCTGGCCCATGCGTCCGAGCCGTATGTCTCCCGAATTGACTTCCTGCCGAGTATGGGCAGCGCCCTGCTGGGCATCGAACTGGTGGCGCAAAATCTGCGTCGCGCCGTGTTCGAGCCGCTGAACTACGAAGCCCGCACCAACATGATGTACGCCTCCTACATCTCGGCGCAGGCGTTCAACAGCGGTGGTCTGGGCATCATCCACTCCATTTCTCACGCGGTCAGCGCCTTCTACGACTCCCATCACGGCTTGAACAACGCCATCGGCTTGACCCGAGTGTGGGAATTCAATATGCAGGCCAACTACAAGCGGTTCCGCGCCATTGCCAAGGCGATGGGTGAAGAGGTGGACGGGCTGTCCGATGTGTCCGCCGCCGAACGGGCCGTGGAAGCTGCCATTCGCTTGAGCAAAGACCTCAACATCCCAGCCAACTTCACCAGCATCGGCCCGTACACCAAATCGCGGATGGGCACGGGGCGCTATGCCGAAGTGGGCAGCACCACAATCTCCGCCGAGAATGTCGAACGCGACGTGGATCGCATCACCAAGCACGTATTGAATGACGCCTCGACGCCGGGCAATGGCCGCGAATGCACCTACGAGTCCGTCGCGCCCGTCGTTCGTCATACCTTGGTCGATCGCTACTAGCACCGGCTCCCTTTGGGCTAATTGGCTCTGTTACTGAGCATTTCCCTGATCACCCGGACTCCCGGCCCTGCGCTGGCGAGTCCGGGCTTGGAGTAGGCGCATGTTCGCATCTATCGAGCAAACCATCGCGCAACTGCGCGATCAGCAGTATCTCTGCGACCGCAAATTAGCGACCGTCGCTTTTCTCGCGTTGCAAATGCGCAAACCGATCCTGATCGAAGGGCCAGCGGGCGTCGGCAAAACCGAACTGGCGAAAGCGGTCGCCGCTGCACTGGGCCGTGTGCTGATTCGGCTGCAATGCTACGGCGGGCTGGATGAGGCGCGGGCGCTGTACGAGTGGGAATACGGCAAGCAACTACTGTACACCCAGATTCTGCGCGACAAGATCAGCCGCCTGTTTGAAGGCGTCAGCGATTTGCATGAAGCCGTCGAGCAATTGCACCTGCATGAGGATGTGTTCTTTTCGGAACATTTCATCGTGCGCCGCCCCATTCTCCAAGCCATCAGTTCGCCCGATCCAGTGGTGCTGCTGATTGACGAACTGGACCGCGCCGAGGAGCAATTTGAAGCGTTCCTGCTGGAAGTGCTGAGCGATTTTCAAGTCACCGTGCCGGAACTGGGTACGGTGAAAGCCACCACGATTCCCTACGTCATCATCACCAGTAACAACACCCGCGATTTGAGCGACGCCCTCAAGCGCCGCTGTCTGCATCTGTTCATCGGCTACCCGGACGAGCAGCGCGAACTGGAGATCGTGCGGATGAAAGTCCCGGCGCTTCAGGAAACCCTGGCGGCTCAAGTCGTTGCGGTGATCCGCCGTTTGCGTTCGCTGGATTTGCGCAAAGCGCCCAGCATCAGTGAAACGCTGGATTGGGCGCAGGCGCTGGTGCTGCTCAACGCCGATGCGCTGACCCCGACGCTGCTGGAAGAAACCCTGCATCTGCTGATCAAGTACGAGCGCGACACTCAACAGGTCAATGAACAGTTGCCGTGGATCAGCGAAGCATTGCAAGCGCCGGGTTCCGAAACCACGACTGCGCCCGCCGCAATTCCGTTACGCCCGCCGTTCCATCCCGCCGAATCGAAGAGCAGTCCGCTGGAGCAGCACCGCCCGGAACTCGCCGCCGGCTATTTCACCAGTTATCCGGGCCGCACTGACGGCCGCACCGGTTAATGCCGATGGACGCCGTGATCAACCGCTTCATTTTCCTGCTGAAAGGCCGGGGCGTGCGGATTTCGCCCGCCGAATCGCTGGACGCGATGCAGGCGTTGGCATGGGTGACGCTGCACCAGCGGGATACGGTGCGCATCGTGTTACGCAGCACCTTGATTAAGGCGGTGCGTGATCTGCCGGTATTCGAGGAGTTGTTTGAGCAATTTTTCAGCCTGCCCAGGGCAGCGCCAGCATCCGAATTGTTAGCGGAACCTCCCCCAAACCCAAATGGCGAAACCGCGCCGGAGCCACCGAAAACCGTCGCGGAACTGAATGCAGTCAACGGCCAGCCAGACGGCGATAACGCCCACGAAGACGCGCTTGATATCCGCGACTATTTCGACGACGGCTCAATGGCGACTCATTTCAACTCGAATCAGGATGCCAACGATCTCAGCTTGGCCGAGTTCGGTCAGAACCTGGTGTTGAGCCGTAACCGGGATTTGCTCGACCAAGTGATGCAGAAGGCGATGCAAGTGTTGAAGGCGCGGCGGATGAAACACGGCGGGCGGGCGGGCGAATTGAGCGTTGATGAGGCGATTGCCGCGCTGGACGCCGAGGTCATCAGTGATACCATAACGGAATTGCTGGATGAACTCGGCGATATGGACGTTGACGAGAACTTGATCAAGCGGCTGTCCAGCCGATTGAACGGCAACATCGCCAACCTGCCGGAGTTGCTGAAGCGTCATCTGGAACGGGAACTGGCGCTGAAACCGCCGCCGAAGATGGCCGATCCGTCGCGTCGCCCTATCCCCACGATCCGCTTCTCGGAACCGGAACGGCGGGAAATGACCGAGATCGTGCAGCGACTGTGCCGCCGAATGCGTGGGGCGCGTTCCTATCGCCGCCATATCAGCCCGCGAGGCCGGATCAGCGTACCATTGACCCTGCGCCGCAATATGAAATACGAAGGCATCCCGTTTCAACCGGTGATGACCCGTTACCGCGATGAAAAACCCCGACTGGTGGTGATCTGCGATGTCAGCCTGTCAGTGCGCAATACCGCCCGCTTCATGCTGCATCTGGTTTACAACCTGCAAAGTTTGTTCGGCCAGGTGCGCAGCTTCGCTTTCGTCAGTGATTTGGTCGAGGTTAGCGCCTGTTTTGAGCAGGAAAACATTGATGAGGCGATTGGCAAGGTCTTCAACGGCGGCCTGCTCGATACCGACGCGGACAGCAATTACGGCCACGCCTTGAGCCAGTTTCACCAACGCTATTTGGGCGCGGTGACGCTGCAAACAACGGTCATCCTCCTGGGCGATGGGCGCGGCAACCGCAATCCGCCGCAGGTGTGGGCGCTGGAAGGCATTCGCCGCCGCGCCAAACAATTGATCTGGCTGTCGCCGGAATCACGCGGCAGTTGGACGTTGGGCAGTTGCGACATGCCGCTGTATGAGCCGGTTTGCCACCACACCGAAGTTGTCCGTAATTTGCAGCAACTCGGTCGCGTGACTGAAGACCTGCTGCGGCGGTCGGTCGCCCGGCCCTGACGATGGAGCGACTGATCCGATGATGCTGTCCCGCCACCGCCACGCCCTGTTGGTGAACGGCCTGGAACAACACGCCGCGCCGCTGGCCGCCAGCGCGCATTTTCAGTTGTATCCGCTCACCGCGACCGTGCCGACCGATGAACTGATCATCGTCCACGATTTCAGCGCGGCGCAAATCGACAACAATCTCGGTTACTCCGTCGTCAGCGAGTTACTGCCGTTGCTGGCAGCGCATCGTGACCGAGTGGATAGCGGCTACAGCGACCAGGATTTATTCGAGCGCTCGGTCGGCGACATCGTGCGCTCGATGGCCGGCAACGAGCAGCGCGCCTGGCGGCTGTTCTACGCCAACACTTTGAACGCCACTCAGATCAGCGCCGGGCTGGGACAACCGCCGGGTCGGCCTGACGGGATTGCCAGCGACTTTATCGGCTTGTTTGGGGCGATTTATCGCTACGCGCTGGATTTGATCGAGGCGCTGCCCGCCGCTACCACGCCGCCGACGGTGCTGGATGTCGCCACCTGCTTTGGCTTTTTTCCGCTGCTGCTGGAACGGGTCCGGGCAACGACTGGAACGCTGGGCGAGATCGCCGGTTGCGATTTGAATCCGGCGTTGATGGGCTTTGCTGCGGATTACGCCCGCCATCAGGATTTGGCCGAAGTGAATTTCGGCGTTGCCGACATTCTGGACGAAGATCTGGAGCGGGAACTAGCCCCGCTGCCGGCCCGCTTTGATGTGGTGACCGCATTGCATCTGCTGGAACATCTCGAACCGGCGCAAACCGAACAGGCCGTCGCCAATCTGTGGCGGCTCACTGCCCGGCGGCTGATCATCGCGGTGCCGCTGGAAACCGTGCCCGATCCCCGCTACGGCCATCAGCAAGTGTTTGACCGTGACCGGTTGCTGGCGATAGGGCGAACCCTCGGCGGTCATTTTGAGTATTTCGAGTATCACGGCGGCTGGCTGGTCATTGACCGGCCTCCCCGGTAAGCGCAGCAAAACCACCATAACTAAAAAACAACGACCGCACACCAGAGGAAGAATGTCATGGAAAACCATAACGACCTGTTGCGACTCGGTGCTATTGGCGTCGGCGCACTGGTGTTGGCAACCGCAGCACGGGCCGATCAACTCGATGATCTGATGCGCCAGCTCAAGACCAAAGGGGTGCTCAACGAACAGGAGTACCGCAAGCTCAGTAAACAACGGGCGGCGGCTCCGGCCACTCCAGCCGGACAGGCGGATGTGGTTGACGCGCTGATGCGCCAGCTCAAGGCCAAAGGCATTTTGAGCCAGCAGGAATACGCCAAGCTGAGTACACCTGCAGCCGCGCCGGTTGCAGTGGCTTCGTCTCAACCCGCGCCAGTCGCGGAATCGGGGACGGATTCATCTTCACCCGCGCCGGAATCAGCGGCAGCAGGAGCGGGGTCTTATGTTCGTATGCTGGACAAGGGGGTCGGTCTGCGGATCGGATCGGTGGATGTTCTCTTTTCCGGCGGCATCAACGCCTTCTATGTGCAGAATCAGCCCGGCGACCGGAATGCCAACAATGTCGTCTTGGGCGGCATCGCCAATGCCAACGCTGATGATTCGGCATCCATCCGCAATGGCTTGTTGCCCAGCAATTTCAACATCTCCATTAAGACCCAGCAGCAAGGCTACGATGTAGGAGCGACCTTCGGTTTCTACCCCGGCCTCAACAGCGTGAGCGGGGTCGGCGGAGCCAACTCGGCGGGCAATCCCTCGGCGTTGGGCACTTCCGGCATTGATTTCCGCCAGCAGTTCATCACCGTTGGCACGCCGACGATGGGCACATTCAAGGGTGGCCACGACATCGGGTTGTTCGGCGCACAGGCGATTCTCAATGACTTCAGCCTGCTCAGCGTCGGCACCGCCGGTTCCAACGCCGCGCCGTCGAATACTTCTTTCGGTCGCATCGGTCTCGGTTATGTGTACACCGATTTCATGCCGCAGCTCACCTATACCAGTCCATCCTTTAGCGGTTTTCAGGGCAGCCTCGGTATCTTTACCCCGCTAGACGCGGTCAATTTCAGTTCCGTGTCGGGTCAGCTCACCGGGCATGATACGCCCGGCTTCCAGGGCCAATTGGCCTACGACGGAGACTTTGGCAGCGTGAAAACCAAGGTGTGGACCAGTTTCATCACGCAGAAGCTGGAGAGCGCCAACGACCAACAGGCGTTATCCAAAGGCGAGAGCGTAACAAGCCAGCGGTTTCGATCTCGGCGCGAATATCGGGTTCTGGCCAGCTAACCTGGTGCTGTATGGCTATACCGGCAAGGCGCTCGGCTTCACGGGTCTGTTCTTTGATGTAGTGAGCGCGGATGGTCAGGAGCGCGACTCCTCCGGCTTTTATGTGCAGGGCGCCTACAAATTTATGGAGCGATTTACCGCCGGGTTGAGCTGCGGCGCCAGTTACCTGGATCAGGCTGACCACGAGAACAGCCTGCTGCTGGTTGAAAGTAACAGCTCCTGGCTGTTCGACCTGCGCTACCAGTTGACCGACTGGGTGCAACTGGCTGACGAATATACGCACACCGAATCCGAGGCCCACGGCGGCCATTCGGCGGATGAGGATACCTTCGCGGTGGGAGCCAGCCTGTTTTTCTAAACGTGATTTCAGGATGTAGCGCCAGGACAGCTTGGCCCCGCTTAACTTTTGAAAAATCGGCAAGGCGCTAACCACTTGCCAAGCACCACCAAACCAGAGGAGAAACGCCATGTTATACGC
>JBAQIQ010000282.1:0-6480 GCA_049288935.1 Candidatus Competibacteraceae bacterium | reverse complement strand
CGAAACCCGGCCCAAAACTCTCTCGCCGATGCCCGGTCACCAACACCAGCCTCCGCGCCGGATTCAAAAACCCAAACTGCCGCTCCAAACCGGCTCGCAGCACCTCATCCGACGCCAACCGCGCCACCACCTCCAGCAACGCATCGATCACCGTATTCCCAGTGACCTGCACGACATCCGCCGCCACCCCCTCCCGCAGCAGATTATCCCGCGCCCACGGAGTCGGCGGAAAATGCAGCGCCGCCAACACCGTCGTCAAACGCCGGTTCATCTCCTCCGGCCACGGCGCGTAAAGATTGCCGGTGCGCAATCCCGCCTCCACATGGCCCACCGCGATCTTCTCATAATGCGCCGCCAGACTCGCCGCCAAGGTCGTCGTCGTATCGCCCTGCACCAACAGCAAATCGGGTCGCCAGTCTCGCAACACCCCGCGCATCCCCACCAGCACCCGCGCCGTCAGGTCGGTCAAATCCTGCCCCGGCTGCATCAAGTCCAAATCCACGTCTGGCGTAATCGCGAACAACGCCAGCACCTGATCCAGCATCTGCCGATGCTGCGCCGTCACGCACACCCGCACCTCGAACGTCCCGGCTTGCCGCAACGCCTTCACCACCGGCGCCAGCTTGATCGCTTCCGGTCGGGTGCCGAACACCACCAGTATCCTACTCATGGATGTCATCGCCCACCGTTACGTCCTGCCGCACACTCCGCTGCAACATACACGATCTCCAAATGAGTAAAAAAACTGAAGTCCTTGGCGCAGAAAAATATCCGCGCCGCTCCAGTATACTGCTGAGAGGGATTTATGGGTTAGGGACATACAGTGGGCTGACGTAGTTAGCGAGGATATTGCGTTTGAGGGACATCAATTTCCGCTATTCGCTGAGTCAATGATCCAAGGTATTGGCGTATTGCGCGGCTTGGGCGCTCAAGGTCTCGATGTCCAAATCCGGCAGGCCCGTTTTACGCCATTCGGTGTAATCGAAACGATCCCAGCTCAGCGCAGCGATAAACCACTCGGCCTCTACCGAACCCAAGGCTTGAACCAGGGCGCGCATCCCCGCTTGCCGAAGATCAGCGTCAGTCTTCATACCAGTACTCCAATTGAGCGAGCGCATCGCCAGGGGGCAATACGCTAAGATCTCGACAACCCCGCAGTTTACGCAGCAGAGCATCGTCGATCGTGATGAAAAGATCGGTGCCAGCGATCATCGCGCAGGCAACGTGCAGGGCATCGAACGGTTTTATACCCAACGGCATCAGCGAGCGTCCCCGGTCCAAAACCGATGCGGTCTCACCCACCCGCACCTCGGCGAGATTCCGCCAGAGCAGGATCGAGGCGGCGCGTTCGGAAAAAGGATTCTCAAAACGGATGCGCGTCTGGCTTTGATCGTCGAACGGGCGGTTGAAACAACAAATGTCCAGATAGATCAACATGGATAAAACACTTTTAGCTCGGGCTTTATGGTCCGCTGGAAGGCAAATACCGCTTTTCCAACTCCAACAATCGCCGGCTCCGCGCCTTGATCCGCTTCAACGGCGAACCGGCATAAATCCCAAAAGCCTCCAAATCCTTCGCCACCAGGCACAACGCGCCGCTCCAGAAAACCGCTGACAGGGATTGATGGGTTAGGGACATGCGCTAGGCTGAGGTAGTTGGCGAAGATATTGCCTTTGAGGGACATCAATTTCTGGTATTCGCTGAATCTATGAGTGAAATGGATTCACTACCGTCAACTGCCTATTAAAAACTTGCCCATGCTGTAGATCTTCGGAAAACAGCGTATCGCAACCCGCCGCCAGCGCCGCCGCCACAATCAGCGCATCCCAATGCGATAGCTGATAACGGTCGCCCAGTTCGAGAGCCATTTCGACAGTTTGTCGGGTGACCGACACCACCTCACAGCGATTCATCAAAATACGGGCGAGTCGCATCGCGGTTTCTCGCGGCAGACGGCTCTTGCGGATCACGACCGATAGAAATTCATTGACCACTTGGACGCTGATCACTGGGCGGGCGCGCATCACCGAAAGGGCTTTAGCTCGCCGAGTCAAATCTGCATCGAGACAATACACGGCAAGATTCGTGTCAGCGAAGGGACGCACGATCATAACAATCCTCACGCTGAAATCGCCCCGTCCAGCTACCGGCGTATTGTTCGAACAGATCCCAATCGTCGTCTGTGGTGCTGACCATCCGAGTTTGTTGGGCCTGTAGCCCCTCGATATAGCCTATCACCCGCGCCAGTTCAGTTTCCGGCAACGCCTTAGCCATTTCAGTCAAACATTCTATAGAATTCATCCTATTCTCTCCTGAAAAATATGGATTTGGTTTTCCGCTTGATGATGACCGATGGATGAGATCTATCATCCGCTGTAAGCCAAATATTGCTTTTCCAACTCCAACAACCGCTGGCTCCGCGCCTTGATCCGCTGCAACGGCGAACCGGCATAAATGCCAAAAGGCCCCAAATCCTTCGCCACCGGCACCCGCTCGATCATCTCCGGGTGGGCGTCGAACACCACCCGTATCCTAGTCATCGCTCATCGCTCATCGCTCATGGTTACGCCCCGCTCCACGCGCCGCTGCAACCGGCACGATCTCCAAGCCGCATAAAAAAACCGAAAATCCCCGACGCGGAAAAACATCCACACCGCTCCAGAAAACCGCTGACCGGGATTGATGGGTTAGGGACATGGGCCAGGCTGAGGTACTTGGCGAGGATATTATGTTTGAGGGACATCAATTTCCGCTATTCGCTGAATCAATGATCCAAGGTAGTGGCGTATTGCGCGGCTTGGGCGCTCAAGGTCTCGATGTCCAAATCCGGCAGGCCCGTTTTACGCCATTCGGTGTAATCGAAACGATCCCGGCTCAGCGCAGCGATAAACCACTCGGCCTCTACCGAACCCAAGGCTTGAACCAGGGCGCGCATCCCCGCTTGCCGAAGATCAGCGTCAGTCTTCATACCCGTGCTCCAAGTGAATTTGTCTGATGTAATTGGCGAGGATATTATGTTTGAGGGACATGGAGATTAGCTGATATGAGCCAGCCCTCCAGTTCCTGATAACAGGAAAACTGGGCATCAAAGCTGATTAAGCGAGCGTTATTGTGCAGCGCAGTCGCGATGATGATCCGGTCCTGTGGGTCTTTATGATGCTCGGGCAGCGCAACAGCCCGTGCGCTAATCCAAGGCGTAACCGGCAAAAAGTGAATGATCCGGTCGGCTTCAATTTGCTGGAGCCATTCCTCAAAAGTCAGATCGAGATCAATCCGGCCATGCCGAACGAGCCACGCCATTTCAAAGCAGGATATCGCCGAAACGCCGACTTCATCCGACTCTTCAATCAGCGCAATCGTACCGAGCGACAGCTTGCCTGGAATCTGGTTAACCCACCAATGCCAAATGTGGGTATCCAGCACGATCATCCGGTGATTCCCCAATCGGCGGGTGGAACCGAGGACATCACGTCGCCCAGTTCCCTGACCTTGCCGGCAAACTGCGGCGGCGGCATCCGCTTCTTGTGCAACGGAACGGATTCAGATTCGTCAAGAGTCACCACCAAGATTTCCACACGATGGTTGACAAAGGAACCCGGCAGATCGATGACCAGCCGTGGGGAAGTCACCATTTCGATCAGTCGCTGTACTTGCATGGCAGCACTCGTGAAAATATTACGCGGATTTGGTTTTCTGCTTCCGATGGAAGTTTAATGAGATCTATCATCCGCTGTAAGCCAAATACGGCTTCTCCAACTCCAATAACCCCTGACTCCGCGCCTTGATCCGCTTCAACGGCGAACCCGCATACATCCCGAAAGCTTCCAAATCTTTCGCCACCAAGCACAACGCGCCAACCGCCGATCCCTCGCCAATCGTCACGCCCGGCAGAATCACCGATCCCGACCCAACAATGACATGCCGCTCCAGCACCACCGGGCGATGATCCACATGGGTAAACGCTTCGGGAACCGTGGGATTCGTCATCGATTCACCGCTGTAATCGTCGCTTGAGGAATAAATGCTCACCCGACTCGAAAGATTACAGAAATCCTGTAATTCAATCCGCCCTTTCCCGATCAGCGAGCACATCACGGCAATACGCACATTGCGCCCGATCTGGATGCCCCCCTCGCCCGCCGACAACACGCAGAAATCATCAATCCGGCTGTGCGCTCCCAGCGAAATCCGCGACGCCCCATAAATCGAGGCTTTGGTCGAGACCTTTACCTCCTCGCCCACCGCTAAAAATCCCATCTCGCGCAACGCATCAGGGCTATGAAAGCTCACGGCCACTCTCCTGTCGATTCATCGCGCTGCTTTCAAACGGCTTCGAATGCGAAAGAACCGCAACAATATCCGCTATCGTTTCAATCTCACTCTCCCCGATGGTCGCGCCGGTCGGCAACACGATCACCCGATCCGCCACCTGGGCGGTATTCGGCAACAACAGCCCGGCATGAGGATAAAACGCCCGATACGGCAGCATGTTATGGCAACCCGGCCAGAAATAACGCCGGGCCAGCACATTTTCCGCCTAGAGCGCCCGCACGATCTCATCCCGGCTCACCGGAAATTCCTCCCCCACCTCGACCACCACATACTGATAATTATTCTGCTCGCGGTCGTCATAGGCCAACACCGACAGCCCCTCAAGCGCATTCAGCCGCCGCGAATACACCGCATGATTCCGGCGATTGGCCGCGACAAACTCATCCAAGGCATCGAGATTCACCAAGCCCATCGCCGCCGCCATCTCGGTCATCTTGCCGTTGGTGCCCGGATAGATCACGTTGTCGTAGCCGGAAAACCCGAAGTTCTTCATCAGGCGCATCTTCGCGGCCAAGTCCTCGTTATCGGTAACGACTGCCCCGCCTTCAAAGGTATTGAAGAACTTGGTCGCGTGGAAACTGAACACCGCGCACTCGCCGAACGTCCCCATCGGCGCGCCGCCCTGTGTACACCCAAAAGCGTGCGAGGCGTCGAACATCAGCTTCAGCCGGTATTCCTCCGCCACCGCCTGCAACTCTTCCACCGGACACGCCCGCCCCCACAGATGCACCCCCAGAATGCCGGTAGTCCGGGGGGTGATCATCCGCCGCACCGCCTCGGGATCGAGATTATGAGTGTGCGGATCGATGTCCGCAAACACCGGCGTGATCTCCTGCCATTGCAGCGCGTGCGCCGTCGCGATGAAAGTATAGGACGGCACGATCACCTCGCCCTGCAACTCTAGCGCCCGGATCGCAATCTCCAGCGCAATGGTCCCGTTGCACATCGCCACGCACTGCTTCACGCCCAGGAACTCCGCCAACCGCCGCTCGAATTCCTGCACCAGCGGCCCGTTGTTGCTCAACCAGCGCCGGTCAAAGATCTCGTTGGCGTAGTGCAGAAACGCCTCCCGGCGGCCCAGGTTCGGTCGGCCCACATGCAACGGCTCCGCGAACGCCGGCAGCGCCCCGTGGATCGCCAAATCGGCTAATGAATTAAGCGGCTTCACCCTGATGACCCTCCAGTCACACTATGCTCCCAATCATGATCGGATCGCGCCCTGCTCACCCATGACCCGCGGAATTGGCGGCATCGGTGGCGATGACCTCATCAACATAGCGTCCAGCGGGCAGACCGCCGGCGGGGGGGCCAGTCACTTCCAGTTCCTCCGCAGGAATGGGCGAACCACCCCGGCGCTCCGCGCCACCCCTCCTTAGCCAAGGAGGGGAATGCGGTATCCCATCCCGCACCACCCGGCCATCGTCGCGCCGCTCGCGAATCCGCACCTGGGCGATGGGTGCGTCTGCCGACAGCGTCACCACCCGCCGCGCATCCGGCGCAGATTGAGCGACCATCCCGGTGTCCGTGCCTGGCTCGCGGCGCAACAGCAACGGCGGCGCCGGCAACTTCCCCGCCGCCCACAATACTGTCCGTCCCAGTCGCTCCTGCCCATGGTCATCAGGAATCTCCCAGCCAAAGCGATACTCCGTCACCGGCGCCGCCGGCAACCGCGCCGCCCCGCCGCCACGTAAACAACTCCGCCTCCGGATCGCCGCGCTCGACCTGCCGCGCCACCGGCGTATCCAGGATCAGCGGCTCATTCAGCGCCACCCGGTCGGGATCATTCTCCAGCGGCGGGTCCTACCGCCTCCGCGGCTTCACCCCCACCCGCACCAAACCCTTCCCCCGCGCCACCCGCGCCAGCAGATCCTGTTTCAACACCGCCGGCAGCCCATCCGGACTGACCCCGTTGAACAGAAACACGTCATGAGCGCCGCTCTCCAGCAACCGCCGAATCCGGGCGATGCCTTCCTCGCCGCCGTGCCATTGCTGGCGTTTAGAATCAACAATTGTGTAGTAATACGCCGCATCCGCCCGAACCTCAAAGCGCTGCATCAGCTCCACGATCTCCCGCGCCTGAGTATTCTTATCGTCGCTGAAGAACAGCACCCGCGTCGTTCCCCCGGCATACGGCTGCGCCCATTTCG
>JBAQIQ010000281.1:0-3273 GCA_049288935.1 Candidatus Competibacteraceae bacterium | reverse complement strand
CGCCACGACCGCGCCACCTGCCGCAACCAGGCGGCGGCCCCGGCCGTCTGCGCCACCACCAGCATGCTCAGCGCCAGAAAGGCATCAACCCCGTCCAGCAGGAAGCGGGCAACAAACGCGGTTGCGACTACGATCACCGCGAGCAGATTGGCGGCCAGGATGAACAAGTCACGTTCCACTACACGGTAGTACCACAGCGCGGCAGCGACAAAGGCGACAAACAGGACTGGAGCAACGATATGCAATCGGTCAGCCCCCCGGAACTCGCTGGTAAAGATCAGCAACAGCGCGGCATCGGAGATCACCGCCAGGGCGAACAACGCGATCAGGCGCGGAAATCCTCTGCCACGCATCCACGCCACCCCTCGGTGGGCGCCGAACTCCCAAGCGATCAGCAGGGCGCCGTTCAGACTGAAAACGAGTTGGGCGAGGCGGAAATCCGACAACAGATAACCGATCCAGGATGCCGGACCGAACACATGGGCCAAATCCTCGATCCATGCCTCCGGCGGATGTAGAACCTGCCCCCAGTACAAGACCAGGGCCAGATTAGCAAGCACCGCCAGCAGCAGCCACAAGCCTGCTTGTTGACCGATCACTGCCCAGCCGAGGATGAGCGCCGCCCAGCCGAGAAATAGGCCGTAGGGGTCAGCGCCGGTCTGGTAAACCTGACCGTAGATAGCGAGCAATACGCCGGTGAGAAAGCCAGCGCCGAACAGCGCCGCCTGACCCGCCAAATGGCCAAGGCCCTGACGCCAGGCCAGAAACACCGCTGCGGCGATGACACCCTCGATCAAGGCGAACTTGGCCAGGCGATGCAGGTCCGCCCAATTAAAAGCGAAGAAGGCCGCCACGCCTGCGACGATCAACGCCGTCCCGGCGAGCATCAGAAAACGGCTGGTCGCTTGAGCAAACGCGCCGCGCCCCGGTACGGCCTCGCTCAGGGCCAGGGCGCGGGCAAAAGCGCCTTCATCGAGGCGAAGTTGTCCCGCAATCTGCCGCACCCGCGCCGCCGTGGCGGTCACCGCGAGCGGGTCTTTCCTGTCGTATTGCACGTTGTTTCTCCTTGATTTCAGCCGTTAGCGCCAACCTCGATCCATCAGCGCCGCTTCTTCTTCAGGGCTGAGCGGCGGTCCTACCATGAGCTGTTCGATGACGGTGTCGAAGCTGGCGACCTCGCCACCCATCGCGGGCACGTACTGGCTATGGTCTTGCGGATCGCCGCGCAAGGCTGGAGAGATAAGCTGGCGGGCCATCAATGCCTGCGGTTGCCAGCCGCCTTGTACGCGGCAAGCAATGCCATAGCTGACCTGTTGGCCATCTGGAACCTTCAACGTGCTTTCAAACTCCCGGCAATAACGTTGGTTCGCATCTCGAAAGGTCAATAACGGCATGATATTCCGTTCGATACCACCCCCCCGCTCCTGTCTGGCGAAGACAGCCCCGCTGGCGGTGGTTTCCAGCGCCTCATTCAGCAACGGATCGATGGTCGCCACTTGCGCCGAGGGTTCCAGTACGCCCGACTGCCATTGAGCGGCCAGATAACCCGCGCCCGCGCCGATCAACAATGCCACCGCCGCTGCCCGCGCCCAGACGGTTTGGGGGAACAATCGGGGCACCTTGCTTCGGCGCGCCAGACGGATATCGCTGACTTTACGAGTCACCGGGGCGTTAACCGCCGCCAGCAGGCGCGCCGGCGCCGGTTCGCGCAAGATCGGATCGAAAGCGCCGCGCACCAGCGCCGCGCTGTCCCGAAACATTTGTACCGTGGCGCGCGCCTCGGCGTCCTCGGCTAACAGGGCCTCAACCTCCGCTACGCGCCGTGGGTCCAGTTCGCCATCGACGTAAGCCATCAGGGTTTCCTCGTCCAGTTGCGTCATTTCACTTTCCCCCACGGGCCAGCGTCGCCGGTTTGGTTTCCAATAATTCGTGCAGGCGGCGGCGGGCGCGCGCCAAGCGGCTCATGACCGTGCCAATGGGGACTTCCAACACCGCCGCCGCTTCGTCGTAGGACAGGCCGTCCACCGACACCAGGGTCAGCACCAGGCGCTGCTCGTCGGGGAGTTGCTCCATCGCCCGGCAGACCACGTCCAAGGTATTGCGCACCTCGGTCACATGCCGGCCGTTGCTCCCAACCAGCGGCCCGGCATCATCCAACTCAACGTGCTCGCCGTGCGCCCGCTGGCTCCGCCATTGATCGATCCAGATCGTCTTGATGATCCGAAACATCCAGCTATCGAGGCGGGTATCCGGCTGCCATTGGTGCAGGCGATTCAGCGCCCGCTCGCAAGCGGCCTGCACCAAATCGTCGGCGTCGTCACGCGAGCCGGTCAAGCCCAGCGCAAAACGTCGCAAGCGGGGCAACAGCGCAATCATTTGTTCCCTGACATCCTCCGTCACATCGATCCCTCTTCTCTGGTTATCTAGTGAAACGAAACTGCGGGTCGTTTATTCCCGCTGGTGCAAAGCATACATTTGCATCGAGACGCTGGGAACAACGCTCTCCTGATGCTGCCTCAACCGGGAAACAACACAAACCGGAGCAGGAAAAAACATGCTAAGGCTCTTTCTCTCCCGTGGATTGCTGGTTCTCTGTCTCTCTATCGGTGCGCCCCTGCCCGCTTTTGATCATAGCCAGATCAGTGGGATCAGAACAGCCCATGCCGATGATGGTGGCGGCGGCGACGGCGGAGGCGGTGGGGGCGATAGCGGGGGTGAAGGCGGTGGCGATGGGGTGAAATGGGGTAACGAGCGTAGTCGTCCACTGAAGTTGCCTGATTTGCGGCGCATCATTCCCAATTTTTGGTCGACGGCCCCTGCGAAGCAAGCGTCCCCTAAAAAGCGAGCCAAGGCGCCACCCCCTAAATCCCGGAAGCCGCCATCCCCGCGTCAGCAGCCTGCGCGTACTGTGGCGAAGATTGAAAATTTCGAGCCACGGGAAATCCTGGCCATCAATGCTACGCCAGCGGTGCTGAATCGAGTCCGGTCGCTGGGATTCGCGGTCGGACGCACCGAAACCCTAAGGCAACTGGATCTGCGGATCACCCGCCTGCGCACGCCCGCCAACCAGAGTCCCCCGCAAGCCTTGCGACTTTTGCAGCGCCGGATTCCAAACGGCGATTTCACGCTCAATCACGTCTATCGAATCGCTGCCGAGCCGTGCCCGGACAATCGCTGCTACGGTTCCGATCTGATCGGCTGGGACCGGACGAGCGGGAGTTGCGGGCGCAGCCTCAAGCTGGGCATGGTGGACACAGCGGTGAACGGCAAGGC
>JBAQIQ010000280.1:0-24031 GCA_049288935.1 Candidatus Competibacteraceae bacterium | reverse complement strand
ACGGCCGCTGCACCCTTGCTGAACCCAGGTGAAGAAACGGTATCCGCGCCACCCTGGAGAGAAAGCGAAACGGATGATCCATCCCCTGATTCACCGGCAACAGGCTCCGCTGCCGACGACTGGCGACCGGATAAACCAGGCCCATTAGAACGGGTCTTGCGCGTAATGTCCGGCTGGCCGAGATGGATCGCGCCCTTTCTAGCGCAGAACATCGGCTGGTTTGTCGGCGGTTTCTGCTTCGTGGCCGGGGCATTGTTCCTCGTAGCCAATACTTCTGGCTTTACCAATGCCTTGGTGGTGTGGGGCAGTCTGATCGGCGCCACCGGCTTCCTGATCTGGTCAGGTTATCAATTTCGCCGACAGCGTTCGGAACTGGCCGTGGCTAGCGGAGTGCTGTTGACGTTGGGATTGATGCTGGGTCCCCTGGACCTGGCAGTCGCTGTTCGGCTGTTCGACGCCAGCAGCGGTCAGTTGCTGCTCTTGGCAACCAGTGCGCTATTAGCGGTTTTGACGCTGGCGGCTTTCTTCTGGATGGCGCGGTTAACCAGCGCATTGATCGACCGGGCGTTGCCGGGACGTTACGCCGGACTGTTGGCGGCGCTGGCGGGATTGCAACTGGCCGCGCCATTGGCGACATGGCTGCCGGATTGGCAAGCGCTGGCGGTATTGCATGTTGTACTGCTCGGTCTACTCAGCGAGGGGTTACGCCGTTTCGCCCGCGAGTGGTTGCAACATGTGTTTGTGGATCGCCATCGCACCAGTTATTTCACCGCCGGGATGCTGGTCTATGCCGCGACGATTTCTTTTGTTCATTTGACCTGGGTTTGGCCGGAATCGCTGCCGACTGGCTATGCCGGACCGTTCCTGATGGCGCTGTGTTTATTGCTGTTTCCAGTGGATGCTGCGCTTAAGGCATGGGTTCACAAACACGCTTTTCTTTCCCGGCTCAGCTTTGCCCTGTACGGGCTGTCCATCGTGGCGATCGCCATCGCTGCGCCGTCAACACCAGCCGCCCTCCTGACGCTGGCGCTCGGCGTGGGGTTGTATGGCTGGATGACCTGGCGGTATCTGACTCTGCTGCCGCTGTATTTACTGTTCGGCTGTGTGGCGGGATTGTACGGTTATGCAATCCTGCAGTGGTCGCCGCCGGCCTGGCATCTACTACTGAGCTTGCCGGGTCTGCTCGCGCTGCTGGCGTTGGGTTACCGGATGATGGCCCGCTCCCCCGCTATAGCTCGACAATGCTTACTGACTTTCGGACTGCTGCTGATCGGCCTGACCGGCTGGAGCCTGTTCTGGACTACACCCGGTATGGCAGGTTTCACGACCGCCACGACGGCGGCCCTGCTCGGTTATGGCGCAATGCGCTGGACGCGGGCGTTGCCAGATGCTGATCCACGCTGGGCTTGGGGCGAGAGTTGGGTGGTAGTGTTGGCGGCGGTGGCAGTCGCCTATGCGCCCGGCTGGACGCCATTCAGTTGGGCGCTGCAAACGGCTTTCGGCTGGCTGGCGCTGGCGGCGCTGTGGAGCGGTTTAGGCTTGCAGCACCGGCGGCCATCGTCAATCCAACCCACCGTGTGGGTCACGGGCGCGTTGGCAATGATCGTTGCGGCGTTAGCGCTGGCCGGGGCGAACCAGTGGCCAAAGTGGTTTGGACAGTGGGAGCTGATTGTGCTGTTAGCGCTGGCTGGGGCGTTGCTGCTGTGGCTGAGTTTGGGGCTGCGCCGGCAATCCTTGTTTTATGGAGTATTAGCGGTTGCCGCTGCGCTGGGGGTGCTGATCAAACACCGCTATTTCCCCGGCCCAGGCACTGGCTTGATCGAGTTCACCCTGGTTCTGGCATTGTGGTCGTTCCTGTGGTGGCTGGATAGGCGGATGGAAATGCGTGAGGCGCTATGGGCGGATAAGGCCGAAATGGAGCCTCCTCCTGCTTTCACCTGGGCTGAACTGATCCGCGCCCCGCTGGAGCAGGCGATGGCGCTGTTGTGGCTGGCTGGTTTGGTGAAACTCGGCCTGCAATGGCTGGACGGAATCCCCTCGTTGATTTGGCCGTGGTCGGCAGGACTGGGCGCAATCGGCGGACTACTGTTGATCGGTCGCTTCCATCGGTTTCGCTGGATAGCGTTGCCGATGCTGCTGGGACTGGCGGGATTGCTGGTCGAACTGGCGCGCAAAGGATGGCCGCTGCCGTGGCTGGGCGCTGCCAGCGGATTGTACGCCCTGTTGGTCTGGCGCTTTGGCGTGGCAACCCTGGATTATCCGTTCACCAGGCAGTTGGCGCGGGCGCTGCGTTGCACTGTGCCGGGTGGGTCAGGGGGTCGCCGGCAAGTCGAAGACAGTTTGCACGGTTGCGCACTGCTCATAGCGATCGCTCCAGTCGCGATCAGTCCGGTATGGGGTCTGTCAGGCCAGTCCGCACTGGCCTTATGGCCCATGCTATGCGCCAGTCTGCTGGTCTTTACCCTGACCGGCTGGCGTTACCGCACGGAAATCCATGCCTGGCTGGCGCTGATCACCTTAACGCTGGGGGTCTGGCTGATCGGGTTTGGGTTGAAACCGATAGGCTCGTTGCTTCTCGGGCAGCCTTTGGCCAGTGCTGGACTGAGTTTGGTCATGGCGTTCGCCGCCGCTGGTCTGGAAGCGGAACGCGCTGCAGCGTTGGCCTGGTGGAGGAGACCGTTATGGACGCTTAGCGGATTGCTGTACGGATTGGCGTTAGTGGGCGTGTTGCTAGCGGCAGAGGATGGGTGGTTGGCCGTGGTATTGGCCGGATTAGCGCTGTATCTGGGCTTGTTGCTACGCCATGCCGCACGGCCCGGCATTGCCGGATTGGCGTTGGCCGCACTGATCGCCAGCAGCCTGCTAGCCCTCATTGATGATCTGAACATGCCACTGAGCGGGCTGCCGTTGACGCTGGTGATCTGGCATGGGGCGCTGCTGGTTGTCTGGCGCTACTACGCGCCGCGCAGTCCAGAGCTTTGGCAACCGACGCTGGAGCGATGGCTCACCCTGCTACCCGCGGCGAGCGTTGGGTTGTTATTTCTGGTTCCCGGCGCAGATGGCGCGGTTTGGAGCGTGACGCTGCTGGCTTCGGCGGTGACGACGCTAGGCCTGGGCGAGTGGCAAGATGAAGCGTTCTGGCGAAAGATCGGATTGTGGCTAACGCTGGCGGGGACTTATGCGCTCTGGCAATGGCATGCGCCACTGACCTGGGAGGCATTGATTGTCTTGTCGCCCTGGTACGCCCTGCAAAGCGGATTGTTATTGTTATTGTTCGCCCTGATTGAGCAGCGGTTAACTGCCTGGCTGGACGCCTATGACCTCCAGACAGAGACTGAGCGCTCCCGGCGCTGGCTGGCGATGGAACGAGTCATCAGTGAGACCACGCCCTGGCTGCTGTTGGCAACCGGGTTGTTTTTGGGCCTGCACATCAGCGCAGTGTGGGCGACGCTGGTGGGCTGGGGCAGTTGGTCCTGGCATTTCGGCAGGGTTTTGGATGCACTGGCAGCGGGCGCAACGTTGACGTTGCTCACCGGTTGGACCGCGCTGCACGCTTGGCGACGCCCGGATGAGCCCCGCCGGATTTACGCGGTCGTGCTGCTGTTGGCGACGTTGGCAATTTACGCACGACTGTTGGCCACGGGACTGGCGCCGTTGACGCCATGGGACACTACCGTGTTACTGGCAGCGGCTGGCGTGGCGTTCCTGCTGCATCAATGGACCGGTGCGCAACCCTGGTATCGGTTAGCGTTGCTGTTGCCCTTGCTGGCGCTGGCGACTGCGCCTTGGCAGATGGCTTCACCCTGGATGGGCGGAACGCTCCTGACGACGGGTGTGCTGTATCTATCGCTGGCGGGGACTTTGCGGAATCCGTTGCCGCTGTATCTGGGGATGCTGGCGTTGAATGGTGCGGTGTATCTATGGGCGCCGCTCTGGGCGGGACGCTACGGACTGTGGCAGTTCTATCTGATTCCAGGCGCGGTCTCGGTGCTGGCGCTGCTGCATCTGCATCGGCGGGAACTGCGGCCCTCGGTGTTGAACGGGGGAAGGTTAGCGACACTGAGCGTCCTGTATGCCGGGGCGGGGCTGGATGTGTTTCTGCAACCGGAATTGTGGGTGTTCGTCCTGGCGCTGGCGCTGGCGTTGGCCGGCATTATCGCCGGCATCGCCCTGCGGATTCGCGCCTTTCTCTACGCCGGCGTGGCGTTTCTGGTGCTGAATGTGGCTGGGCAATTACTCCAGTTTTACCCCGAACAGGGCATCAGCCGAGCGTTGATTTTGATTGGACTGGGCGCGACCATCACCGGCGGCATGGTGCTGTTCAACCTGAAGCGCGAAGCGATTTTGCAACGGATTCGGATTATGCGGGCGGATTTGGCGGAGTGGGAATAGGCGTCAAAATCAAGCTCCGGGCCTGGTGCTGACGCCTGACCGCTTATTTTTCAAGCACGTACCGTCCTGGGGCGGGCTCCAGAACCGGATAGTCGGTACTGCCCATGGCCGGCGGCGCCCCCAGTGGCCCGCACCGCTCAGCGAGCCAACGGCTCCAATCTTCCCACCACGAACCCGGTACTTTTTCGATACTGCCTTGCCAGCCTTCTGGGTCGCGGCGGCCCGTAGCGTCGCCGACCCAGAAGCGCCGCTTGGGTGGATTCACCGGTGGATTGATGATGCCGAGAATGTGCCCGGACGTCGCCAGCACGTAACGCGCTGGCCCCCCCGTCAGGCCACACAACCGGAAAGTTTGCCGCCAAGGTGCAATA
Organism: Candidatus Competibacteraceae bacterium; assembly: GCA_049288935.1. Lineage (GTDB taxonomy): Bacteria > Pseudomonadota > Gammaproteobacteria > Competibacterales > Competibacteraceae > UBA2383. Next base: position 19,268 of record JBAQIQ010000280.1, on the reverse strand, counting down.
TGATCCTGTTCCGCACCGACCGCGTAGAGCGGTTGAGTGATCGCGCCCAGGTCAAGCCGCCGTCCGCCAATTTCCAGGCGGTGCGGCTCCATCAGCTTGTTGTTCAGATACAGTTCCCGCAGATAAAACTCGTGCATGGCCGCCGGCATCCGCGTCGTATCGCAGTTCCAGAACAGCACGTCGCTCGGCGCCAACTCCGCGCCGTACAAATAGCTGTGGATGACGTAATGCCAGATCAGGCTGTTGGGGCGCAACAAACGGAAAGCGCCCGCCATGTTGGCGCCGTCCAGATAACCGGTTTTCGCCATGCGCTCGCGCAGAAAGTCGAAACTGGCCTCATTGAGGAACACCCCGATTTCGCCAGGGTCGCTGAAATCCACCAGGGTCGTAAAGGTGGTCCAGTGAGCCACCGGGTTAGCGCCGCGATCAACAGGATCGGCATTGAACCAGGCTAACAACATGGCAACCGCCGTGCCGCCCAGACAATAACCGGTTGCGTGAATCTGGGGAACGCCGCAGATCGTGCGGGCCGCTTCGAATGCAGGCCGCACTCCTTTCAGTAGATAATCGTCCAAGGTGGTGGCCCGCGCTTCAGGGCCAGGATTCTTCCAACTAGTGATAAAGACGGTGAAACCTTGACGGACCAGATAGCGCACCAGGCTATTACGCGGACTCAAGTCCATGATGTAGAACTTGTTGATCCACGGCGCGACCAGCACGATGGGGATAGCGTGAACCCGTTCGGTGGTCGGCGCATACTGAATCAGTTCCAGCAACTCATTGCGAAACACCACTTGACCAGGAGTTGTGGCCAGATCGCGCCCCACTTGGAAGGCGTCCGGCTCCACCATCCGCACATCACGGAGCGCCGCATCCCGCAGCCAGTTTTGCAATCCTTGAAGGAGGGTTAAACCTTGACTGGCGATGGCCCGACGCAGCGCTTCCGGATTGGTCCAGAAATAGTTGGTGGGCGCGATGGCGTCCAGCCATTGCCGAGTCCAGAACGCCGCCCGCTGCCGTTGTTTGGGATCAATCCCTTCCGTGGCGTAAATGGCGTCCTCCAGCCAATGGTTGTAGAGCAGATACATCTCCTTGAGGTAGTCGAACCAGGGCTGATCAGTCCAAATTGGGTCCTGAAAGCGCTCGTCATAAACGACCGCCGCCAGCGCCGGGTCGCTGGGAATGCCCATGCTGGCGCGGGCAAAGCGGTCATGCACCCGGCCAGCGTCCAGCATCAACTGTTGCAAGAGGGTCGCCAGCCGCTCAGGCTGTCGCAGCCAGGCTTGCTGTACGGCCAAGCTGGAGCCGGCAATGTCGAACGGGTCAAACTGAGCGCCAAAAGGAGAGGAATAAGTCGTGGGGATGGGCGATGGAGCGTTCATTGATGATTCTCCTTTGCCGCGCTGGCCGCAGGGTCGTAGGCGGCGGAAGTTTCCACGGGACAGTTTGATTATAAACCTCCTGCGCGCCAAAGGATCGTGCATGCATGACGTCACTCGTCAATCTTTTTCCGGTTGACGGGTGGAAAAAGCCTCCCTCCTTACAACCCTAACTCCCCCCATAACGCATCCACCCGCTGTTTGACTGCTGGGCTCATCGCAATAGGTCGGCCCCATTCGCGGGTGGTCTCGCCGGGCCATTTGTTCGTTGCATCGAAGCCGATTTTGGAACCGAGTCCCGACACCGGCGAGGCAAAATCCAGATAATCAATCGGCGTGTTCTCAATCAACACGGTATCCCGCACTGGGTCCATGCGGGTGGTCATCGCCCAAATGACATCTTTCCAGTCACGAGTATGCACATCCTCATCCACCACAATGACGAACTTGGTGTACATGAATTGGCGCAGGAAGGACCAGACGCCCAGCATCACCCGCTTGGCGTGGCCGGGATACTGCTTGCGCATGGACACAATCGCCAGTCGGTAGGAACAGCCCTCCGGCGGCAGGTAGAAGTCGATAATTTCGGGAAACTGCTTTTGCAGGATCGGCACGAACACCTCGTTCAGCGCCACGCCAAGAATGGCCGGTTCATCCGGTGGCCGCCCGGTATAGGTGCTGTGATAAATCGGCTGCTCGCGATGCGTGATCCGGTCGATGGTGAAGACTGGGAAATGATCGGCTTCATTGTAATAACCGGTATGGTCGCCAAATGGTCCCTCCAGCGCGGTTTCGCCGGGCGCGATATGCCCTTCCAGCACGAACTCCGCGCTGGCCGGAACTTGCAACTCACTGCCCCGACATTGCGCCAGCTCGGTGCGCGATCCGCGCAACAGGCCGGCAAAAGCATATTCGGACAAGGTATCCGGCACCGGGGTTACCGCAGCCAGAATCGTCGCTGGATCAGCGCCCAGCGCCACGGTGATGGGAAACGGCTCGCCGGGCCGGGCCTGTTGCCAGTCGCGGAAATCCAGCGCCCCGCCCCGATGCGCCAACCAGCGCATAATCACCTTGTTCCGCCCAATCACCTGCTGGCGGTAGATGCCCAGATTCTGCCGGGCCTTGTGCGGCCCCTGCGTCACCACCAACCCCCAGGTGATCAATCGCCCGGCGTCCCCTGGCCAACAATGCTGCACCGGCAACCGCGCCAGATCGACATCAACGGCTTCGATCACGCGCTGCTGACAAGGCGCACGACTCACTTTTTTCGGCGCCATATCCAGCACCTTCCTGAAAATGGGCAGCTTCTCCCAGGCGTCGCGCATCCCTTTCGGCGGGTCAGGCTCCTTGAGAAACGCCAGCAGTTTGCCTACTTCCCGCAAGGCGTCCACATCATCCGCGCCCATGCCCAGCGCCACCCGGCGCGGCGTGCCGAACAGATTGCCCAGCACCGGGATCGTGTGGCCTTTGGGATTCTCGAACAGAATCGCCGGCCCGCCGGCCCGCAGCACCCGGTCGCAAATCTCGGTCATTTCCAAATGGGGATCAATGACGGCCCGGATACGCTTCAATTCGCCAAGCCGCTCTAGCTGAGCAATGAAATCTCGCAAGTCCTGGTAGTGCATGAATAATATCCTAAACGGCAGGTTGCGCCCGGGCCGGCCAGGCGAGTGAAAAAACGCTTATACGCTTGCTGGATGCGTACAGGGCATTTTAACAGCAAACTCCTGGCGTCTCTGACCTCACCCGTGGCAGGCCCGGTTTCAGCAACTACACTGTTGAAGCCTAACCCATCTAGCGCGGGGTACTGTTTTTAAGCAGGGCTCCTGTTGCCCCATCCCGCCATGGTTCATTCCAGGAGGTTCCATGAAGTTTCCGCTCCATATTGCGGCGGCCATCGACGCTCTCAACACGGCGATTGGCCGCTGGATGACCTGGCTGATTCTGCTTTGCACGTTGACCAGCGCGACCGCAGCCACCCTGCGCTATGCCCTGGATTGGGGATCGAACGCCCTGCTGGAAGCGCAATGGTTCATGTTTGGGCTGGTTTTCCTGTTTTGCTCGGCCTGGACGCTGCTGGAAGGTGGCCATGTGCGCATCGATGTCGTGTCATCGCGCTTGTCGCCCGTGGCGCGGATTTGGATCGACATTTTCGGCGCCCTGCTGTTTTTATTACCGGTTTGCCTGTTGATTGTGGTCAACTCCTGGAGCTATTTCCTGCTCTCCTTCCACACCCGTGAGGCGTCGCCCGACCCTGGCGGACTGATCTGGTGGCCTTTGAAACTCGCCATCCCGGCAGCCTTCACCCTGCTCAGCTTGCAAGGGCTGTCCGAGCTGATCAAGAACATTGCGGTGCTCACCGGTGACCGGCCCATGCCGACCTTCCGGGGAGGACATTGACATGGCCGAGTTCCTGATCGCCAATATGGCGCCCATCATGTTTTCGGCGCTGGTGTTGTTCCTGTTAGTCGGCTATCCGGTCGCATTCTCACTGGCGGCAGTGGGCATGGCGTTCGGCCTGCTGGGCATCCACCTCGGACTGCTCACCCCTAGCCTACTGCAAGCCTTCCCGGATCGCGTGTTCGGCATCATGAAGAACGAGATCCTGCTGGCGATTCCGTTCTTCACCTTCATGGGTCTGGTGCTGGAACGCAGCGGCATGGCCGAGGCCCTGCTCGACACCATCGGCCAGCTCTTTGGCAGCATTCGCGGCGGACTGGCCTACGCCGTCATCTTTGTCGGCGCGCTGCTGGCCGCTACTACGGGAGTGGTGGCCGCTTCAGTGATCGCCATGGGGCTGATTTCGTTGCCGATCATGCTGCGCTACGGCTACAACAAACCCCTGGCGTGCGGCGTGATCGCGGCCTCGGGGACTTTGGCGCAAATCATTCCGCCCTCGCTGGTGCTGATCGTGATGGCCGACGTGCTGGGCCGTTCTGTGGGCGATATGTACAAAGGCGCAATCCTGCCCGGCTTGATCCTGGCTATGATGTACGTGGGCTGGGTGTTCCTGAACACGATCTTTCGACCGCATGTAGCCCCAGCTCTGCCGTTGGAGGCGCGCACCCTGCACGGTTGGGCGCTATTCCATCGAGCCATCGTGTCCATGGTTCCGCCGCTGGTATTGATGTTCCTGGTGCTCGGAACAATCTTCATCGGCTGGGCCACGCCGACCGAAGGTGGCGCAATGGGCGCAGTCGGAGCGCTACTGCTGGCGCTTTCCAAAGGCAAGTTGAACCGGAAAATGCTCGTTGAGTCGATGCATTCCACCGCGAAAATCGCCAGTTTCGTCATCTTCATCCTGATCGGCGCCAGTGTATTCAGTCTGGTGTTTCGCGGCGTCAATGGCGATTTGTGGGTGGAGCACCTGCTGCTCGATCTGCCCGGCGGTCAACTGGGGTTTCTGATCGTTGTCAATTTGCTGGTGTTCCTGCTGGCGTTTTTTCTGGATTTCTTCGAAATCAGCTTCATCATTCTGCCGTTACTGGCGCCGGTGGCGGAAAAGCTGGGCATCGACCTGGTCTGGTTTGGCGTCCTGTTGGGCGTAAACATGCAGACTTCGTTCATGCACCCGCCATTCGGCTTTGCATTGTTCTATCTGCGCAGCGTTGCACCGCCAACGATTCGCACCAGTGACATTTACTGGGGCGCCGTGCCATTCGTGGTGATTCAAATGATCATGGTGGCGCTGATCATTGTCTTTCCTTCGCTGGTCACGCTGGGTCTGGACCGACCGGTTCATACTGGTCAACCCACTGAAATCCAGCTCCTGGCGCCGGATGATCAGAACGGCGTCAACCGCGACGACGCCGCCGATCTATTCCGGCAACTCCAGCCCCCCAAGCAGTAGGTTGCTTTGGCAGCCCAGCCTCCATCTCCCTCCACTCCGGGGAGAGCGGCGGGAGCGGTTCAGGCCGTTATTGACCGGCGCGCAGCATGGTTTGCATGAAATTGGCCAGAGTCCCTTCCGGCAGCCCCGCCCAAATATCCGCTCCCTTCTGGAACGTGCGCATTGAATCGAAAATCTTCTTGAAATCAGGGTTTTTTGCCGATTCTTCAGCGAAGATCTTCTGCGCGGTCTCGTAAGCAGCTTTCAGCACATCGTCAGGATAGCGCCGCAATTGCGTGCCGTTCTGCACCAGCCGCTGGATTGCCTGAGGATTTTTGGCATCGTAGGCCGCCAGCATATTGATGTTGGCTTCAGCCGCCGCCGCCTCGAACGCAGCCTGATAAGGCTTGGGCAGTTTATCCCACTGTTCCTTGTTGACGTAAAACGACAGCACTGGACCGGGCTCCCACCAACCGGGGTAATAGTAAAATTTGGCGACCTTGTAGAAACCCAGCTTTTCGTCGTCGTAGGGACCGACCCACTCGGCGGCGTCGATGGCTCCGCGCTCCAGCGCCGGATAAATTTCGCCGCCCGGCAACGACTGTGGCACCGCCCCCAGCGTCGAAAAGACCTCTGCACCAAAGCCGGGGATGCGGATTTTCAAGCCCTTCACATCTTCCAGGGTTTTGATTTCTTTGCGGAACCAACCACCCATTTGCGTACCGGTATCGCCACCCTGAAAATTGACCACGTTGTACTTGGCGAAAAATTCGCGCAACAGGGCTCCCCCCTCGCCGTAATGAAACCAGGCGAACATCTGCCGGGCAGTGAGACCGAACGGCACGGAGCAATCCAGCGAAAACGCTTTATTCTTACCATGAAAGTAGTAAGAGGCTGTGTGACAAACCTCCACCGTGTTCTGCTGCACAGCGTCCAGCACCCCAAACGGTGGCACAATTTCGCCGCCGGCGAATACGCGGATTTCAAATTTCCCTTGGGTAATTTCCGTTACGCGCTTCGCCAGCACCTCACCCGCTCCGTAAATGGTGTCCAGGCTCTTGGGAAAGCTCGACGCCATCCGCCACTTGATGGACGGCAAAGCCTGTGCCTGTTCCTGGGCGATAGCCGGTGCTGCGGCGCCTCCGGCGAACGTGGCCAAACCCAGTCCGGCTTTCCTGATAAACTCTCGACGCTGCATGTTCTCCTCCTCATGGGATTGATTTTGTTGGACACACTCCCGGCGACTGTCATGCCACACCAGGATGCGCTATTAACTCTATCAGGGCTCGCCGCAATTTCACCTTGCATTTCAAACTATCATGGTCAGAATCAAGGCACACAAGATTCTGGCTGATGTCACCCGGCAGCCAGCCTGGGTTCTCCAAACTTCTCCCATTTAACTAACTTCATGAGCAAACTCACTTTCATCGTCCAGCCTGGCGGCGCGCTACGCGGTCATTGTCGGGTTCCAGGCGATAAATCCATTTCCCATCGCGCCATCATGCTCGGTTCACTGGCTGAGGGCGTCACCACAATAACCGGCTTTCTGGAAGGCGAGGATTGCCTGGCCACATTGAAAGCCTTCCGCGCCATGCGCGTGCGCATTGACGGGCCGGAACAGGGAAGAGTGACCGTCCAGGGCGTTGGCTTACACGGTCTCTCGGCCCCGAATGGCCCGCTGGACATGGGCAATTCCGGTACTTCGATGCGCCTCATGAGCGGCCTGCTGGCGGGACAGCGTTTTGCTACGGTGCTGACCGGCGACGCCTCGCTGAACCGCCGACCCATGCGGCGCGTGACCGAACCACTGACGAAAATGGGGGCACAGATCGAGGCCACTGAATCGGGATCTGCACCGCTACGCATTCGCGGTGGCCAGCAGTTGACCGGCATTGACTATGCGTTGCCGGTGGCCAGCGCTCAGGTCAAATCCTGTCTGCTGCTGGCAGGCCTTTACGCCCAGGGGACCACCCGGGTGACCGAACCGGCTCCAACCCGTGATCATACCGAGCGGATGCTGACAGGCTTTGGTTATCCGGTGCAGCGTGAGGGTGAGCGCATCATGGCCGTCACCGGCGGCGCACGGTTGCAGGGAACAGCGATTGATGTACCCGCCGACATTTCTTCCGCCGCCTTCTTTCTGGTGGGCGCCAGCATTGCCCCCGGTTCCGATCTGTTACTGGAGCATGTCGGGGTTAACCCCACCCGCACCGGCGTCATCGACATCTTGCGACTGATGGGGGCGAACATTGAGGTACAAAATCCCCGATTGGCGGGCGGCGAACCGGTCGCTGATCTGCGGGTGCGCTACGCCTCGCTCCACGGCATTCGCATTCCCGAAGCTCTGGTGCCACTGGCGATTGATGAATTCCCGGCGCTCTTCATTGCCGCCGCCTGCGCCGAGGGCGCCACCGTGTTAGCGGGCGCGGCGGAATTGCGGGTCAAGGAAAGTGACCGGATTCAGGTCATGGCCGATGGTTTGACGGCCTTGGGAATCAGTGCAGGTCCCACCCCGGATGGTATCGTCATTGAAGGGGGAACACTGTCGGGCGGAACGGTCGCCAGCCACGGCGATCACCGCATCGCAATGAGTTTCGCCATCGCTGCCCTGCGCGCCAGCGGTTCGGTCACTATTCATGACTGCGCTAACGTCAACACTTCTTTTCCCGGTTTCGTCGCTCTGGCCCAAAACGTCGGGTTGCCGATAGCGGAGCGCCGGGGGTGAGCAGTCAACCGCCTGTCATCACCGTCGATGGACCGAGTGGCGTGGGCAAGGGGACGCTTTGCCAATGGCTGGCGACTCGCCTGAAATGGTCGTTGCTGGACAGTGGCGCATTGTATCGACTCACTGCGCTGGCGGCGCTGCGCCGGAATTTGCCCTTGGAGGACGAGCCCAGGGTTGCGCAAGTCGCCGCCGGGCTGGATGTCGCCTTCGCCCCTGGGACGAATGGCGCACTGCAAATCGTCCTGGAGGGTGAGGACGTCAGTACAGCGATTCGCAGCGAGGCTGCAGGTAACGCCGCCTCGCAGGTCGCGGCCTTGCCGGCGGTGCGGGCCGCCTTGCTGCAACGTCAGCGGGATTTTCGCCAACCGCCCGGACTGATCGCAGATGGCCGGGATATGGGCGCGGTGGTGTTCCCGGACGCTGATCTGAAGCTGTTTCTGACCGCCGATGCTGACGAGCGAGCGCAGCGCCGCTATAACCAGTTGATTGAAAAAGGCATGGATGCTAACCTTAACAGCCTTGTCAAGGAAATCGCCGAGCGGGACGCCCGCGACGCCCAACGAGTCGTTGCACCGCTTAAACCGGCTCTGGATGCGGAAATTTTGGACACAACCCGGATGACTATTGCGGAAGTGTGTCAGTGGGCGCTGACGCTCGCCCGGCGACGGTTATCAGTACGGGTAATCCCCTAGACTCAAACCTTTACGCCAACGCAGGTCTTGACTACGCTGTGATTTTGACGGTATTGATTGTATAGACTGAGCGCCGCGACTGGGCGCTCCGGGCGCAAACCCGGAAAGTTTCCGCGACAACGGGAGCGTAGTCACCCAAAATCCGGTCCGGAAATGCCTGGACCTTGTATCTCAACCCACCCGCGGCGGCTTGCTACCGCCGGTTTTTTTTGAGCCATAACCCATGACCGAAAGTTTCGCCGAACTGTTTGAACAAAGCCTGGCTGACAAGCAGATGCAGCCGGGTTCCATCGTCCAGGGACTGATCGTGGAAATCCGGGCGGACGCGGTGGTCGTCAACGCCGGTTTGAAGTCGGAAGGACTGATCCCCATCGAACAGTTTTATAACGAGGAAGGCGTCCTCGATGTAAAAGTAGGAGATGTGGTCGAAGTGGCATTGGATGCACTTGAGGACGGTTTTGGCGAAACCCGGCTGTCCCGCGAAAAAGCCAAGCGCGCCCGGATCTGGAGTTCGCTGGAGAAGGCTTTTGAGGGTGAAGAAATCGTCAAGGGATTGATCAGCGGCAAGGTCAAGGGCGGCTTCACCGTGGAAATCGGCGAAATTCGGGCGTTCCTGCCCGGTTCACTGGTCGATGTGCGCCCGGTCCGGGACGCAGGCTATCTGGAAGGCAAGGAGCAGGAATTCAAAGTCATCAAGCTCGACCGTCGACGTAACAATGTCGTGGTGTCCCGCCGGGCGGTGGTAGAGCAGGAATACAGTGCCGAACGTGAAGCGTTGTTGCAAAACCTCCAAGAAGGCCAAGTTGTTGATGGTGTGGTCAAAAACCTTACTGACTACGGCGCCTTCCTGGATCTCGGCGGCATCGATGGTCTGTTGCACATCACCGATATGGCCTGGCGGCGGGTCAAGCATCCCTCTGAAGTCGTCGCCGTCGGTGACAATATCCGGGTCAAGGTGCTCAAATTCGACCGTGAACGCAACCGCGTCTCGCTAGGCCTTAAGCAGTTGGGTGACGATCCGTGGATCGCGCTGGCGCGGCGTTATCCGGTCGGCACCCGAGTGTTTGGTAAAGTGACCAATATTGCCGACTACGGTTGCTTCGTGGAGATTGAAGAAGGCGTCGAGGGCCTGGTTCACGTCTCCGAGATGGATTGGACCAACAAAAACGTCAACCCGAATAAGGTCGTGGCGCTGGGTGACGAAACCGAAGTCATGGTGCTTGATATCGATGAGGATCGCCGGCGCATCTCGCTGGGCATGAAACAGTGCCAGCAAAATCCCTGGGATGAGTTCGATCAGAACCACGGCAAGGGCGACCGCGTATCCGGCAAGATCAAATCGATTACCGACTTTGGCATCTTCATCGGTTTGGACGGCGGTATCGACGGCTTGGTGCATCTCTCTGACATTTCCTGGAATGCGCCCGGCGAGGAAGCGGTGCGCCAGTATAAGAAGGGTCAGGAAGTTGAGGCGGTGGTGCTGGCGGTTGATCCAGAGCGTGAGCGCATCTCGCTGGGCATCAAGCAGCTCGATAAAGACCCCTTCTCCAACTTTGTCGCTGACCATCCCAAGGGTACGGTGATCAAGGGCCGCATTCTGTCGGTGGACGCTAAGGGCGCTATCGTGGATTTGGGCCAGGGTGTTGAGGGGACATTGCGCGCCTCCGAATTGTCTCGGGAACGGATTGAGGATGCCCGCTCAATGCTTAAGGATGGCGAGGAAATCGAAGCCAAGTTCATCGGCGTCGACCGCAAAAACCGGACGATTTCACTGTCGATCAAGGCCAAGGACATGGCTGAGGAAGCCGAGGTGATGCAGGACTATAGCCGTAGATCCGGCACCGGCGCGACTTTAGGTGATATCTTCAAGGAACAGATGAGCAACTCTCAGCAGGATGAGTAGCCGTTTTGCCTCACGGCGGCGGTTCACCGGATAGATCATCGCCGCCGGGATTTTATAGAGGTTCAGCCATGCGGCGCAGTCTGCGCCGTCAGGATTACCGTTCGTTTGGGGAACGTTTATGACGAAATCGGAATTGATCGAAATTCTTGCGAATAAGAGAAGCGATATTCCCTATAAGGATATAGAGTTAGCGGTCAAAGCCATGCTGGAGCAGATGAGCGAGTCGCTGGCTTGTGGGGAACGGATCGAGATTCGGGGATTTGGCAGCTTTTCGCTGCATTTTCGTCCTCCCCGGGTCGGCCGCAATCCCAAAACAGGTGATGCCGTCACACTTTCAGGCAAATATGTGCCGCATTTCAAACCCGGCAAGGAGTTGCGCGAACGGGTCAATAACCGTGATGATCATGGCGGTAATGGTTTTTCGTGATCGTCTTTTCAATCTGCAGGGCTCTCAGTTCTTATCCGCTGTTCACAAAGACCCACAGTAATCAGTGGGTTTTTTATTGAAGCGCTCAGGAGCGATGCAGCGGATAGTTGCGGGCTGGCTGATTTCACACCGTTCTGGCGGGGGGAACCGATGTTCTGGGTTAAATTCATTCTGGTCGCTGCAATTCTGCTGATCATTTTGCTGTTGGGCGTAGAATTTTCCACGTTACATGCTGATCCGGTGGCCGTTAACTATCTGCTGGGCGTGACCACCTTACCATTGTCGCTGGTAGTGGTGTGCGCTTTCACCGCTGGTGCATTGGTGACCGCACTGATCGGCGCCTTTGTGGTATTGCCGTTGCGTTGGCAGGTGGCCCGATTGCGTCAAGCCGTTGTTGAAAAGAATCAAGAAATCAACACACTGACCAGAAAGGTGGAGCGGGATGCGCATTAGCCGTTCGGCACTGCGTTATTAACCATGATGGAGCTTCTATGGTTGCTGCTGCCGATTGCCGCAGCTTCCGGTTGGTGGGCTGCCCGGCGCAGCCCAATAGGCGGGAACAATGCGGCGGTCCGCAACGCGGACTATTTCAAAGGGCTGAATTATCTGATCGATGATCAACCAGATCAGGCCATCGAAGTGTTTACGCGCTTGGCCGATGTGGATCGGGATACTGCGGAAATTCATTTGGCTCTGGGTAATCTGTTCCGCCGCCGTGGCGAAGTGGATCGAGCGATTCACATCCACGGCAGTTTGATCGCCCGTCCCCATCTGACGGCGGATCAGCGGCAACGAGCCATGCTGGAGCTGGGCGAAGATTACCTGCGGGCTGGGTTGTTTGATCGGGCTGAGGAGCTGTTTCAGAAACTGCTTGATCATCCTGATTACACCGCTCTTGCGCTTTCCCGGTTAATCCATATTTTCCAGCAGGAGAAGGACTGGCGGCAAGCGATAGCCCACAGTGATCGTCTCGAACGGATCAGTGGCGAGTCCAAGCGCCGGCAAACTGCACACTTCTGTTGTGAACTTGCCGAAGAAGCGAAGGCAAGACAGCAGGACGATGAGGCGAAAATCTGGCTACACGACGCCCTGGTGCGCGATCCGGATTGTACCCGGGTCAATCTGCTGTTGGGACGTTTGGCTATGCGGGCTGGTGATCATCGTGCGGCCATCGTCACACTGCAGGCGGTCGAACGGCAGGATCGTGGCTATTTGCCCGAGGTCATCGCGCCCCTCGGTCAGTGCTACAGCGCCTTGGGCCGTCTCAATGAATGGATCGCCTATCTGCGCGAAGTACAGGAACGGAACCACGGTGGCCGGATCACGGATGCTCTGGCGGAATGGTTGTTGCGGCAGGAAGGCGAGGATGCCGCACTTCGGTTTCTCGAACACGAGCTGCGCGAATATCCCACTCTGTTAGGCTTGCGTCGCCTGGTTGAAATCAAACTGGCGCGAGGTCAGGGCGCGGAATACGCCGATCTGCGCGCGTTGCACTGCATCAGTACCCAAATGCTCAACAGCACTGCCCGCTATTGCTGCGGTAACTGCGGCTTCGTCGCCAAATCTCTGCATTGGTGCTGCCCTGGTTGCCTGCAATGGAGCACGATCAAACCAATGCCTGATCTGGTGATGAAGACCAGCGCCTGAAAATAGGAAAGCGCGGCTGTAGCGCCTTCCGGTTCCTTTATCCCACTGCCGGCAATCCCTGCCTTTAAGAAAAAGCCAAAACCTGCTGAGAGCGCGTATCACCTGCTGACATGACGCTCTTCCAATCATGGCTCTGTCCAATAGTGGCGATTCTCCCGCCGATAGCGTTCCGGTTCCAACGGTTGTCCTGGTTCCAACCGGAAGGTCAACGCCCCTTCATGGGAAGAATCCAGCAGAACAGCGCGGGTCGCCTGATAACGAGCCACTGTGTCTGCCCGCGGATAGCCGTAGCGGTTCCGATAACCCGTCGCAAACAGAATGTAGTGAGGTTGCACAGCGTCCAGAAAAGCCGCCGTGGACAAATTACGTCGGCCCTGATGCGGTGCGACCAGCACCTCAGCGGCCAGCCCCGTTCCATAGTTCCTCACCAGAGCCGTTTCCGCGCCGGTTTCAATATCGCCCGGCAATAGCACCCGCCCTCCTCGACCGGAGACTTTCAGCACACAAGACGCATTGTCATCGCTAAAACCGGTCGATGGCGGATGCAGCATCTGAAACTGGACCTCATCCCATTCCCAGATTTGACCGGCCAGGCACGGTTCAGCGCCATCGATGGGAGTCTGGCTGGGCGCCGAAGTCAGAATGCGCTCCACAGGAAATAACTCCCGCAATGACCGCACACCGCCGGTATGCTGGCTGTCCGCATGACTCACGATCAGCAGATCGACCCGCTTCGCGCCCTGATCACGCAAAAAGGGCGCGAGTACGGCACGCCCCGTATCCAGTGTGGTCCCGATCCGTCGCCCCGTGTCATAAACCAGCGTGTGATCGCGGGTGCGCACCACTGCCGCCAGACCCTCTCCGGCATCCAGCAACGTGAACCAGAATCCTCCAGATACTGGCGCAACGACCGGTGGCCACAACAGCGGCAGGCACAGGGGAATTCCCAGCCAGCGAATCGGCAGACCGCGTGGAGCCAGCCACAGCGCAACGCCCAGTAGCGCCAATGCCAGAGTCCAGAGCGGCGGCGCGGGCCGATACAGCATCGTCCGCTCCGGCCACTGGTCCAGCCAACGCAAAACTTGCCATAACCCCTCCATGGTCATAGCCGCCATGTTCAGCGCCACCGATTGCAGGGCATCGCTAAACGGCGTCAACAGCGCCGCTAGCAAGCTTAAGGGCAACACTGTACAGCCCACCCAGGGAATGGCGATTAGGTTAGCCAAGGGAGACAGCCCTGGAAATTGCTGGAAAAACAGCAAGGTCGGTGGCAATAGCGCCAGAGTGATGTTCAATTGCAGGTGGATCGTCTGACCCAACCAGCGATGTTCCCGCCAACGACCACTCACGCTATAGAGGATTACCGTGACCGCGCCGAACGACAGCCAGAAACCGATTTGCAAGGGTGCGCCGGGGTCCATCGCCAACACGATCAGCAACGCCAGCGCCAGAATGCGACTGGGTATGGCTGGACGCAACATGATCAGCGCCAGCATGGCCACTGCCGCCATCAGAAACGAGCGTTGCGCAGGGATTGACAGTCCAGATAGCAGGGTATAACCACCCGCACCCAACAATGCCACCAGCGCCGCCGCACGAGTGGTGGGCCAGCGTAGCGCCAAGAATGGAATGCGACTCCAGACCGTCCAGGCCAGAGTAAATATCAGGCCAGCAACCAAGCCGATATGCGAGCCGGAGATCGACATCAGATGGCCAACGCCGGTGCGATTGAATACCTCCCACTGCCAGGGGGTAATGCCGCTCTCCTCGCCGATGGCCAGCGCAATCAGAATACTGGTGTGGGGATTACCGGGTAATTGCTGGGCAAAGCGGTCGGCAATGTGTTGCCGATATCGATCCAGTGGGTAACGCTCGGTCTCGGCCAAGCGGCGCGGTGGGGGTTGAGAGCGGATGGAGCCGGTGGCGACAATGTGCTTGGCGTACAACCAGCGCTCGTAATCAAAGCCGCCGGGATTGCGAAGTCCCCACGGTTTTTTGAGCCGGGCCGTGAAAATCCAGCGATCGCCAACCCGCAACGCCGGATGCGCCGCTGCCAAAAAATCCTTTTCATTATCAGCCTCATCCCACCACGACAGGCGCAACCGGCGTCCGACCAGCGAGGTTGCCAATGACTCATCACCCCTGGTCGGTGCAACCTCGAATTCAAAACGGATGCTGCGACCTTCACGATCCGGGATCGCCACAATCCAGCCTTCCAGCGTTATTTCAGCGCCTTCCAGCTCTACCGGCAGCCCGGCAAGCGGCGGGGCCAGCCATAGCGCCCATAAAAAACCCGTCACACCCCAGGCGGGCAACCGTAACCAGGGAATCAACGCCAGAACGAGCAACACGCCCGGCAGCGCCAGCGCCCAGTTCCGGGCGGGCAGCTCCGGTAGCATCTGTAAAGCCAGAATGCCGAGCAAAAAGGCGATGGCTCCTAAACGCATGGATGATCGCCGCCGGCGGAATCGTTTTTAGTCGCTGCATTCTGTAGCGGCAGGCGGCGTCGGAACCATTAGCATCTGTTCTCCATGCACTAGGGCAGCTCGCTGAATCGCATCGTCGGTCGTCGCGACGAAAAAACCGCGAACAGTTCCGGTGACGGGCACATTCGCCCGGAACTCCCGCAATCCCCCGCAGTAGAAATCGTTACAAATATCCGCACGCATTTCACGCGGCAGGCTGCACCCATCGACCCGATGGTAGACACAAGAACCCTCACAGGTCTCGTCACGAATATGACGCATGTAGGCGGCTAAAATCTGGCGGGAACTTTGGTTTGGGTGAGCCGCCCGGTAGCGTTGCAGGGTTTCCACACCCAAATAAGCATGGGTGTAAGCTCCGCTCCGGCAACAGGACCCCTGACAACAGGCGCAGGCATTGCCTGATGGAGCCTGAAGACGGGCATTCTGAACCAGAACCGACTCCGGCATCGGTTCTGGAGTCACGACCGGCGGAACAGGTAATGACATAGCCCGATCAATCAACGAGTTGAGGTAATCGCGAAACTCACGCCGACGTTGCGCCGGTAAATGAGTGATCTGGTGTACAGCGGCGGGAATGATGGCTAACAGGAAAGATTTAGGCTTACCGATATCAAAGTGCGTCGTGACCTGATCACGAAGCTGTCCAGCCTGCTTCCGTAATATCCGCTCCCGCTGCACTCGCCGTGCATGATCTTCTTTCGCCTGTTGTGCAACAATGGCTCGCCGACAATCCAGGCTGGTGCAAACGCCCGAGACCCAATTTTCAGTGGAGAGCGGGCGACCACACATGCGACAGAGCTTATTCTGCTTTTGCAGCAGCGAGTACCGCCAGGCGCATTCCGCCCGGATGCACAGTCGACTGATCTGCGCCCGGTTCCAGGATAAAGGGGTGTCGCAAATGACACAGGTTGATGTCGTTGCCAAGGAAACAGTGTTGGTCATCATCGCCTCTCACCTCCAAGTACAGCTTAACTACTCCACCGGGATTTCGGCCAAAAGCGCCAGCTCCCTTGCCCAGCGCCGGATCAAATCGACCTGAGCAAGGCATTCACGCCAGGGTTGCGGAATACCGGCCAGGCCGTAATACGCGCCGGCCAACTGTCCGAAGATCGCCCCAGTGGTGTCAGCGTCATCGCCCAGGTTTACTGCCAGTAGGCAGCCTTCCTGAAAACTTGAGGAGCGACTGAACGCCCATAGCGCAGCTTCCAACGATTCCACAACATAGCCACTACCGATGATAGCGGGCGGCCCTTTCCGCTTGAAGGAACCGCACGCAATTTTGTCAATTTCCGGGCATAACGGCGCACGCTCCCACAGGCGCTCGACCGGCGCATAACGTGGAGAAAGCAATTCTTCTTTTGCAGCCCCCTGAATCGCGCCGATGAGGAGCCCCCCAAAATAGCGGCATGCATCCAGACAAGTCAGCGCCCCGTGGGTCGTTCTTGAGCTTTCCGCGCTCATGGCAATCGCCGTTTCCGGTTCAGCGGCGAAGAACAGGGGAACAGGGGCCAGTCGCATCAAACTGCCATTTCCGGCGGTGTGCGGCTCACTGGAGCCGGCAAACGGCTCTCCTGTACTGATGAGGTACCGCTGTAGTGCTCCATAAACGGTATTCCCGATGTCGAAGCATCGACCGGTGCTGCTCAGATGCCCTGTCTTCCACCAGCGGACATATCGTTCCATTTGATCGCGGGCGTTGAAGGTGCGGCAGGTGATCAGGCTTTCCGCGAGGCAGAGCGCCATTGAAGTGTCATCCGTCCACTGGCCTTTTTTCAAACCAAAGGGTCCGCCCCCGACCATATCCGTCAGGGGAACAAAGCTACCCGGCGATTTAAACTCGACTGTTGTACCCAGGGCGTCGCCTGCGGCCAGCCCCAATAAACAACCCTCATAGCGTAATTGGATCGCTGTCATCCAATATCCTCCCGGAATCTCGCAGGTAGCGACCGTGCGGTTGCGGCTGAAGACGAGCGAATGTGAAAAAGAGCCGTAGCTGGCCCGGTTCAACCCTCCGTCTGCAACGCCCCATCCGCCAGTCGCCAAGTCGCATCCATCCGGGCCGCCAATCCCGGGTCGTGGGTAACGACCACAAAGCTGGTGCCCAGATCGCGATTTAACTCCAGCATCAATTCAAACACCTGTTCAGCGCTGTGCCGGTCAAGATTACCGGTCGGCTCGTCGGCCAGCACACAGGCCGGTTGCGTAATCAATGCCCGCGCCACCGCCGCCCGTTGCCGCTCGCCGCCGGACAGTTCACCCGGTTTATGCGTCAAACGCGGACCCAAGCCGACCCGGCTCAGCAAGGCCGCTGCCTGCTCAGTCGCGCTGGCCGGCCTCTCGCCGCGAATCAACAATGGCATGGCCACATTCTCCAGCGCCGTAAACTCTGGCAGAAGATGATGAAACTGGTAAATGAACCCCAGCCAGCGGTTGCGTAATCGGCCACGCCCGGCGTCGCTTAACCGACTCAGTTCCTGCCCGGCCACCCACACGGAACCGGCGGTTGGCGTATCCAGCCCACCCAGCAGATGCAGCAGCGTACTCTTGCCCGACCCGGAACTGCCGATCACCGCCAACCGCTCACCGCGCTGCACCTGAAAGTCAATGCCGCGCAACACCTCCAGCCGTTCGCTGCCTTCCCGGAACGATTTGGCTAACTGGCGACATTCCAGCACCAGGCCTTCATGCTTGGTTGCATTATTCATAGCGCAGAGCCTCCGCCGGTTGGGTGCGCGCCGCGCGCCAGGCGGGATAGAGGGTTGCTAGCGTCGCCAGTCCGAACGCCACCAGCCCAATCGTGGACACATCGCTCCACAACACTTGGGAGGGCAGGTCGCTGATGAGATAGACATCCGGGGCCAGGAACTTGACGCCGAACATTTGCTCGATAAACGGCACCACTACATCGACATGTGTCGCCAGCGACACCCCGCCGATCAGCCCCATCAGGGTGCCAACCAGGCCGATCGTGATGCCTTGCACGATGAAGATGCCCATGATGCTGAGCGGGGTCGCGCCCAACGTGCGCAGGATGGCGATATCCGCCTGTTTGTCGGTAACCACCATCACCAGAGCGGAAACGATGTTGAACGCCGCCACCGCCACGATCAGGGTCAAAATCACAAACATGGCGGTTTTTTCGATCTGCACCGCACGGAAAAAGCTGGCGTGATCCTGGGTCCAGTCACGGGCCAGATAACCCTCCGGCAATTGATCAGCCAGTTCACGGGCCAGACGCGGCGCCTGAAACAGGTCTCGCAATTTCAGTCGCACCCCGCTGACAACACCCTCGGGAAGCTGAAACAGCTTGCCAGCGTCAGTAACGTGCGTCAGCGCCAGCCCCCGATCATACTCGTACATACCCGCCTCGAAAATTCCTACCACTTCGAAACGCTTCAGCCGGGGCAAAATACCTGCTGGAGTCACCGTCGCCTGCGGAGTAATCACCGTGACTTTGTCGCCCACCGTCACCCCCAATGCATTGGCCAGCGCCTTGCCGAGAATGACGCCAAACTCGCCAGGGCGCAAATCATCCAGTGAACCCCGAACCATCTTGTCGCCAAGGTCTGAAACCTGCCGCTCCTCTTCCGGCAAAATGCCCTGAATCAACGCGCCACTGACCAGCGAAGCGTGGTTAAACATTGCTTCACCGCGAATGAAGGGCGCGCCGCCCTCGACTTCGGGATGGCGCAATACCTGATCACGCACACTTTGCCAGTCGTCCACCAACCCATTCCAGCGATTGAGCGTAGCATGGGCGGTCATCGACAGAATGCGTCCGCGCAATTCCTGCTGAAAGCCGTTCATTACCGACAGCACGGTGATCAAAGCGGTGATGCCCAAGGCGATACCCAGCATCGAACTCAGGGAAATGAAGGAAATGAAATGATTACGGCGCTTGGCGCGGGTGTAGCGCAGGCCGATGAACAATTCCAGGGGACGAAACATAGGCGCTCCCAGTAAGCGGCAAAGTGGCCGGAGAGAACGCCATTATAAGGGGACTGGCCGCTTAAAAAGCGGTCAAGCGGCGATCCTTCGCCAACAAAACTCCCTTACGGGCCGATGATCACTTGGGCAGTTGAGCTGGCACCGCGGGTGTCGCCGGAACCGCCGGTATGGCAGGCTTCGCCGGAACTGCGGGCGTCGCCGGAACCGTCGGCATAGCAGGCTTCGCCGGAAC
>JBAQIQ010000279.1:0-8763 GCA_049288935.1 Candidatus Competibacteraceae bacterium | reverse complement strand
ACAACACAACGATAGAGACTTTTCTGGAAAAACGCAGGGCAGTTTGGCGCAGCGTAGCCCGCTATCCTGGGGATTACCAAGATAACAGGTTCGGCTGACGCCTGAGACCCATTCTTTATCAAGCATTTTTTACGGTGAGCGGTCGGGCAGGCTGCTCTCGCCCGTCAAGCCGACTCTACGGTCGCTCAGTACGGCGGAGGATTGTTGTAGTAACGCGGCGGTGGGTCATATCGGTAATAGCGCGGCGGCGGATCGTAGCGGTAGCGCGGCGGTGGACTGGAATAGTAATAGTCATCGTAATAGCCATTGCGCCGCATTCGACGGATCTGCTGATTCTGATAGTCCATCTGATTGCCGACAGCGCCACCAATGAGTGCGCCGCCCAAGGCACCCGTGAGTGCGCCGCCCGTAGGATCGATAGCATGACCGACTGCTGCGCCAGCCGCTGCGCCCATCAATGCGCCGCCGGTTGTGTGATAGTTGGGAGGAGCGCCAGGCGGTGGCGGCGCGCACGCTGCCATTAGGCCAAGCGATGCAGCCAATATTGTGAATTTCAATGGTGTATACATAACAACCTCCAAAAAACCCGGCTCGCGTGAGGTCTCTACGAAAAAAGCAGGCGGCGCTCGCTTGCACAATGCGTTTCGGCGATAACGCCGCCCCAAGAACCCACAGACACCCACATGGATTGAGATGCAGTATCCGCTGGGCAAGATGAATATCGCCTGAATCCTCACTCTGGCGATTCAACACCTGCGGTGGCGATCAGCGCCAACAACGTTTCACCATACCGGCGCAGGGTCACGGGTGGCAGCCCGCGTATCCGCGCCAAGCTTTCCAAATCGGCAGGCAGCGATCGGGCCATATCCAACAGTGGGCCATCATGCAGAATCCAGCGGCGCGGCCGGTCGTTGCCTATAGCCTGTTCCTCTCGCCAGGCGGCCAGCGCCTGCAAAACAGCTTGCTGCGGGCCGCCGCGCAATCGCTGATGATCTCTAATCCGCCGCCAGGCTTCTTGGGGTTGGGGTTGATAGCGGGCAGGATCGGTCACCGCCATGAAATGCTCAGCCAATTCTTCCAGCCCGCCGCATTCCGCCAACATCATCTGTTGGCGGCGGTAAATATCCCGAAGGTAACGCACATCATCAGCGGCATAAGCCAGCCATTCCGGCAGCAGGGGCCGCTGCCGCCAATTGACACGGGTATGCGTCTTCTCCAGTTCCACGCCAAGCAGTTGCTGCGCCAGGTTTGCGTAGCCCACCTGATGGCCATACCCCAGCACCGCGGCGGCTAACTGCGTATCAAAGATCGGCGTCGGAACCGCGCCGCTCAGGTAATAAAAAATTTCCAGATCCTGATAGGCCGCATGGAGAACCTTGACGACCGTCGGGTCGTACAAAATTGCCAGTAACGGTTCCAGCGAGGGCAGCGCCAGTGGATCGATGCAAGCAATCTGATCGGTACTGGCGACCTGGATCAGGCAAAGCTGCGGATAGTAGGTTTGCTCGCGGATGAATTCAGTATCCAGCGCCAGCCAGGTAACTCCGTGCAAACTGGCGCAGAATTCGATCAGCGCCGGTTGATCGACGAGGTAAAGAACATCTTTCGTGGTTATTTCCGTCACGGGCTTCAGCTACTGGCTGCGTTTGCCTGCCAATGTCCCGACTTCCCACCCGCTTTCTCCACCAAACGGATGTTCATCAGGGTCATGCCGCGATCTATCGCCTTGCACATGTCATAGATGGTCAGTAGCGCAATTTGCACTGCGGTCAGCGCTTCCATTTCCACGCCGGTGCGACCGTGAGTTTCTACAGTGGCTTGACAGCGGACAGCGGCGCACTCCCGTTGCGGCGTCAAATCCACCGCGACGTGGGTTAGCGCCAGCGGATGGCACAGCGGAACCAGATCGGCGGTGCGCTTGGCGCCCATGATACCGGCAATGCGGGCGACGCCCAGCACATCGCCCTTGGCATGCGCACCGGCCACGATCTGTTCGAGCGTGGCCGGTTGCATGACGATCCAGCCTTCAGCAACTGCCGTCCGGCGCGTGACGTCCTTGTCACCCACATCGACCATGTGGGCTTCGCCGGCAGCGTTGAAATGACTGAGCTCAACCACGGTGCTACTGCATCGCCACCAACAACGGCACGATCATCAGTGCGACGATGTTGATGATCTTGATCAGCGGATTGACGGCGGGGCCAGCGGTGTCCTTGTAGGGATCGCCAACCGTATCACCCGTCACCGCTGCCTTGTGGGCCTCGGAGCCCTTGCCACCGAAATTGCCATCCTCGATGTACTTCTTGGCGTTATCCCAGGCGCCGCCGCCGGCGGTCATGGAAATTGCCACAAACAAACCGGTGATGATAGTGCCCATCAGCAAGCCGCCCAGCGCCTTTGGTCCAGCGTCGGGACCCATCAGCCACGACATGCCGAACGCCACCACGATCGGCGCCAGCACCGGCAATAGCGAGGGAATGATCATTTCCTTGATCGCCGATTTGGTCAGCAGATCCACCGCCCGTGAGTAATCAGGCTTGGTCGTGCCTTCCATGATGCCTGCAATTTCCTGGAACTGGCGGCGCACTTCAAGCACCACTGCGCCGGCGGCTCGGCCGACCGCTTCCATCGCCATCGCGCCGAACAGGAACGGGATCATGCCGCCGATGAACAAGCCAATGATGACCACCGGGTCGGTCAGGGAAAAATCGACCTTGATGTGGGCCAGCTCCAGTTTATGCTCGAAGTCGGCGAACAGCACCAGGGCCGCAAGGCCGGCTGAACCGATGGCGTAGCCCTTGGTGACCGCCTTGGTGGTGTTGCCCACCGCGTCCAGTGGGTCGGTGATACGGCGAATTTTCTCGTCCATCTCCGCCATTTCGGCGATGCCGCCGGCGTTGTCGGTGATCGGCCCGTAGGCGTCCAGGGCGACGATGATACCGGCCATCGACAGCATCGAGGTGGCAGCGATAGCGATGCCGTATAGCTCCGCCCAAGAGTAGGCCAGACCGATACTGAGGCACACGGCGAGCACGGGCAGCGCGGTCGCCTTCATCGACACCGCCAGTCCAGCGATGATGTTGGTGGCATGGCCAGTGGTGCAGGCTTCGGCCAGTTTTTGCACCGGACTGTATTCAGTGGCCGTGTAGTATTCGGTGACGACCACCATAGCAGCGGTCAGGCCCAGCCCCACCAGCGCGGAACCCCACAACCCCCAAATGTGCTCGCCACCCATAAACAGCCCGATGACGGGCAGAAACGCGATGGCGGAAATACCGCCGGCCACTGCCAGGCCGCGATACAGCGCATTCATGACTTTTTCGCCTTCCCGGGCTTTGACGAAGCCACAGCCGACGATGGAGGCGATGATCGACACGCCGCCCATGACCAGCGGCAGCGCGATGGCGTTCGGGATCAGATCCCCGGTGAACACCAAACTGCCGACCAGCATGGTGGCGATGATGGTGACCGCGTAGGTCTCGAACAAGTCGGCAGCCATACCGGCGCAGTCGCCCACGTTGTCGCCCACGTTGTCAGCAATCACCGCCGGATTGCGCGGATCGTCCTCCGGGATGCCGGCTTCGACCTTGCCGACCAGATCGGCGCCGACATCCGCGCCCTTGGTGAAGATGCCGCCGCCCAACCGGGCGAAGATCGAGATCAACGAACTGCCAAAAGCCAAACCGATCAGCGGGCCAAGATCGGGAACAGTGCCAGCGGCCATGTACAGCAGAACATAGTAGCCGGTCACCCCGAGCAGGCCGAGGCCGACCACCAGCAGGCCGGTGATCGCGCCGCCCCGGAAGGCCACTTCCAGCGCTGCATTCAAGCCGTCGTGAGCGGCCTGAGCGGTGCGAACATTGGCGCGCACTGACACGTACATGCCGATATAGCCGGCCACGCCCGAGCAGACCGCGCCGATCACGAAGCCGATGGCGGACAGTGTGCCCAGGGCAAACCAGATAATCGCGCCGACCACCACGCCAACAATAGCGATAGTGCTGTATTGCCGATTCAGATAGGCGCGTGCGCCTTCCTGGATAGCGGCGGCGATTTCCTGCATCCGGGCGTTGCCAGCGTCCTTGGCCAAGATCCATTTGATCGATTGGACGCCATAAATCAAAGCGCCAACGGCGCAGAGTAAGGCAAGGATTAATCCGGCTGCCATCATGACGCGAACCCTCCTTTCTGTAGATGAATGAACTGCATAAATTTCTCCTGGGGTTGACTTGATTGTTGGGTTGTAGTGGTCTTTTCGTTCGGTCACTGTCGCCCGGGACGAGGAGGCGCTGACCCGGCGTCCCCAAAACAAAGCATAGTAGGGAATACGAGCGATGAATCAAGGAATCGCCGTAACTGGACATTTCCCGCTCGCCGCGTTCAGACTTTGCTATTTTACTCCCAACAACCGATGGAACCCGAATTATGAAAATCGAGACGATTGCTATTCACGGCGGTTACACACCGGAATCCACCACTAAAGCCGTTGCGGTGCCGATTTATCAGACGACGTCCTACGCTTTCGACGACACTCAGCACGGCGCTGATCTGTTCGATCTGAAAGTGCCGGGCAATATCTACACCCGGATTATGAATCCCACCACTGCGGTTCTTGAACAGCGAGTTGCGGCGATGGAGGGGGGCGTTGGGGCGCTAGCGGTGGCTTCCGGCATGGCGGCGATTACTTATGCGCTGATGACCATTGCCGAGGCGGGCGACAATATTGTCACCACGTCCACCCTGTATGGCGGCACCTACAATCTGTTTGCGCACACCTTGCCGCGTTTCGGCATTGAGGTGCGGTTCGCCGACTATCACGATGTGGAAGCGATGGGCCGGTTGATCGATGACAAGACCAAGGCGGTGTTCTGCGAATCCATCGGCAATCCGGCAGCGAATGTGGTTGATTTCGGGGCGCTGGCGGCGGTTGCTCATGCCCATGGCGTACCGTTGATCGTCGATAATACCGTGCCGACTCCCTATTTATGCCGACCCTTCGAGCATGGCGCGGATATCGTGGTGCATGCCCTGACCAAATACATGGGCGGGCATGGCACCAGCATCGGCGGCGCTATCGTCGATTCCGGGCGTTTTCCCTGGGATCAGCACAAGGTGCGGTTCGCCCGGTTAAATGAGCCGGACCCGTCCTATCATGGCGTGGTTTATGTCGAGGCGCTGGGGCCGGCGGCGTTCATTGGCCGGGCGCGGGTGGTGCCGTTGCGCAATACCGGCGCGGCGATTTCGCCGTTCAACAGTTTCCTGATTTTGCAGGGCATCGAGACGCTGCCGGTGCGGATGGATCGCCATTGCGAAAATGCGGTTAAGGCTGCCCAGTATTTGCAAAGCCACGTACAGGTTGCGTGGGTCAATTATCCGGCGCTGGCGAACAGCCCCGATAAGCCGCTGGTCGATAAATATCTGGGTGGGCGCGGCTCCAGCATTCTCAGTTTCGGCATCAAGGGCGGGCGCGACGCGGGCGCGAAGTTTATCGACGCGCTGCAACTGGTGACGCGACTGGTGAATATTGGCGATGCCAAGTCGCTGGCTTGCCATCCGGCGACGACGACCCATCGGCAATTATCGCCTGCGGAATTGGCCCGAGCGGGTGTCAGTGAAGATCTCGTGCGGTTGTCCATCGGTATTGAGCATATCGATGACATCCTGGCGGACTTGGAGCAGGCGCTGGCGGCGGCCCGCTGAATTTTCTTCTCCGGTCAGGGGACGAGACTCTTTCAGGCGGGTGTCGTTTACACCAAAATGCCAACCAAAACGGCGGCCCGCAGGCCGCCGTTTCAACTACTTCAAGAATCCTGGCAATCCGGCCCGTCGGCGACGCCGGGTAAAACCTAAGCCGGCCAAAGCCAGAATATCAGCAGGAAACCGGCCTGATATTCAACCCGGCCGGGTTTCAATGATGGGCGAGGACGTTAGTACGGAATACCGCTATTTCCTCTGTTCGTTCACCGATCCGTACCGGTTTGCGGCCACCGTCCGTGGACACTGGAGCATTGAAAATCAACAACATTGGATCCTGGATGTCCAATTTGGGGAAGATGCGTATCAGACGCGACGCGATCACTCGGCGCAGAATCTCGCCTTGATCCGCCGGGTCGCCTTGTGAATGTATTGCGCCACAATGGTCCGGTACGCGATAGCCAGCGCAAAATTCGCGCCGCCCTCAACGATGACTATCGCCTCAACCTCATCCTCGGCATCCTGACTCCAGTCACCTCATAGCGCAATTGCCCTGCTTCGCCCTGCTTCGCCCTGCTTCGCCCTGCTGGCCAGCGTCATCGACACCTGCCGGCAACGCAGCCACTCGCCCTGGGCCTACATTGAAGCGGCCATCGCTGACCGGCGCGCCGGTCGCTTTCTCACACCCCTGCCCCAATCAGGGCGTGAACGACTACGTATAAATTGTTCAATAATAAACATCATGAAAAAATGACTGTTTCAAAATGAAAAATAAAATAATCAATTTGAATTTTTTGGCTATTTTTAATGCGCTTATTTGTAAAATTATTTATTATTAACAATAAGATGCGCATATTATTATTTCTTTATGAATTTATTGGCTTTAATCTTGCTGATACTCAAATTAAGAAATATTATAATAATTTATACATAGCATGTGTGATTTATCTTGTATGGATGTACATTGGGAAGCCTATAAATCACCAGCGATTCCCGGTCTCTTATTTTTGTGACATAGATTTTTAAGGATATTTTTCATAAACGTCATTTAATTATACGAAAAAAGTCCTTATAACTCAACAACCACCAGCTAAAGCTGGTGGGTTGAAGCTCGGCGGACTGAACCGCCGACTAAAGAGAATACGTCTGAAGCCGGCGGCTTGCACCGCGGGCCAAGCGCCCTACGGGCGGGCTAAAGCCGCCTTATGGAAATCAAGACGCCGGGAATTGCTGATAAATCACTGTTCTCATCATTCTTGTGGAAGGATCTTTGTGTTTCCATACCCCTACCTGACGCTCTTTGGCCTGGGCCTGATGACCTCCGTTGTGGCTATCGTCCTCGGCATCATGTTTTCCCGCTATTTCGAGATTTTCGACCATCCCAGCGACCACAAGCAGCACCAGATGAGTACGCCCTTTATCGGTGGGTTAGGGATCATCGGCGCCGTTCTGATCGTCCTCAAGATGGCCTATAGCCAGCAGATGATGAGTAGCACTGAAGTGTGGGTCATTGCTGGCAGTACGTTGATCATCTTTGTCACCGGGCTGATTGATGACATTTGGCGACTGGGATACAAGATCCGCTTTTTGATCCAGAGTCTGGTGGCGTGCCTCATGGTCTATGGCGGTGGGGTCATGCTGACTGATCTGGGGCAGATCGTGCCTGGCGCGATAACAGTGGAGTTGGGGCCGCTGGCGCTGTTCTTCACTATCTTCGCGACCTTGGGAGTGATCAACGCCCTCAATATGATCGATGGGATCGACGGTTTATCCGGTTCCGTCGCATTGACTACGCTCTTGTTGCTGCTGATTGTGGCACTGCTGGCTGGATATAGTGATTGTCTTGTCCTGATGACAGCCTTAATTTCGGGGGTCATCGGCTTCCTCGGATTCAACCTGCGCTGTTGCGGTCGAAGCCGAGCTTGGGTATTCCTGGGGGATAATGGCAGCATGCTGATGGGGTTTCTGTTGGCCTGGCTGTTGATTGACCTGTCCCAGGGTCCGACACCGGCGATGACTCCGGTGACGGCCTTGTGGTTGTTCGCCGTGCCGCTAATCGATACGGTAACGGTGATGGTTCGGCGCTTGTGGCTCGGGAAGTCGCCTTTCCATCCTGATCGATTTCATCTGCACCATTTGCTGTTACGGGCTGGTTTCAGGACCTCAGACGCTGTGTTGTTGATTGTGCTGCTGCACAGCCTGTTTGGCGTCATAGGCTTAGCGGGTCTGTACCTGAAAATTTGGGAACCGTTGATGCTCGCCGGGTTCTTGGGGATATTCTCTGGTTATCTCTATGTGGCTTCGCGTCCTTGGCGATGCATACCGGCTTTGCGTCGCTTACACACCCGTTTTGGGTTGATGAAAGCGGATTGCCAGGGAGTATTTATTGGTTATTTTGACCTGGAGACCACCAGTCGTGTGCTGCCCACCCTGCAGGCGGCGATGACTCCAGAGTATGAATACGACCTGCGGGTATACCAGTCGCGCGATGTCAATAGCGCCGATCCCCGCTTTTATGCGGTCCTGGAGGCGGAATTGGCTGAGGAGGGTGGTTCTGAGTTGAAACTTAAGCAACTGGTCAGCGCCCTGAAAAAGGCGCTTAGCGCGGATTGCGATATTGAGGTGCGCCAGTATGTGCGCCGCGATCCGGCGAATGATCGGCGGGCCGGTCAAAAGAGTATCCCTCAGGATCTGCGCCGGGCCGATCGTCGCGATGCTCAAGATAAGCTTTTGGTTGAAGCTGATTATTTTTTAAATCGATCGTTGTCTTGTGATGTGCATTTTGTTGGCGATGTTAAGAAACCCTCGCCGAGCAAGCTTGCTACGGAAGCAAAGTGAGGATTCGCTGGGTAAGTCCTTCGCTGTGGAGGGTTTGCTTTGCATGTCAGGATTTCTTACACAAGTTAACATGTTAAAATTAAAAGATAATTTATAGATTTTCCTTAAAAGCCCCGATTTAACCGGCCAAAATGTCAGGATTTCTTACAGTCAGCAGCCGTCGTTTTGAGCTAAAATATGGGGGAATGGCGGAGTCTTTTTGCGAGAAATAGATTTTAACCTGTTGTAAAT
>JBAQIQ010000278.1:0-1874 GCA_049288935.1 Candidatus Competibacteraceae bacterium | reverse complement strand
ATAAAACCGCGATTTGCTGTTGTACATCGTTTATCTCGACGCCTTCCGCCGCCTTGACTACACTTAATGAAACCCTAACAAAACCGTGGAAAACCACTATGCGCCGAGTCATCTTTAATCAGAAAGGGGGGGTGGGCAAATCCACTATCGCTTGCAATCTAGCCGCCATTAGCGCGGCGCGGGGCCGCCGGACCCTGCTGGTGGATCTGGACCCACAGGCCAATGCTTCCCGCTACCTGCTGGGCCAGGCGTTGGAGGAGCAGAAGCAAACCCTGGCCCATTTTTTCGACGATGTTCTGGCCTACAAGGTCTTTGGCGCTAAACCCGTTGACTATATCGTACCCACCCGCTTTTCCAATCTTAGCGTTTTGCCCTCTGATCCCCGTCTGGAAGATCTACAGGTCAAACTGGAATCGCGCTATAAGATGTATAAGCTGCGTGAGGCGCTGGACACGCTCAAGGAGGTTGACGAGATTTTCATCGACACGCCGCCGGCGCTGAATTTTTTTACCCGTTCAGCGCTGATTTCCGCCGACACCTGCCTGATTCCTTTTGACTGCGATGATTTTTCGCGCCGTGCTCTGTATACATTGATGGACAGTGTCCGCGAAATTCAATCTGATCACAATCGTAGCCTGCGTGTGGAAGGCATCATCGTCAACCACTATCAGGCCCGCGCTAATTTGCCGGTGCGCATGGTTGAGGAATTACGCACCGAAGGTTTGCCCGTGTTGGAAGCTTTTCTGTCGGCGTCGATTAAAATCCGCGAATCGCACGCCCAGGCGCTGCCGATGATTCACCTTGATCCCCGGCACAAACTCAGCCGGGAATTCGAAGCCCTGTACAACCTGCTGGCCACTTGATTTTATGGCCGACGCCCATCACGCCTAGTGAGGTTTGCCATGCTGAATCCGCCTGATCCTGCCCTCGTGGCCCGCATCGCCGAGACCCTGCGCCGCGCCCGCCGGTTGCTGTTCATCACCGGTGCCGGCATTTCCGCCGAATCCGGCCTGCCGACCTATCGTGGCATTGGTGGGCTGTACAACGACCAGGCGACCGAGGAGAACTTTTCGATTGAAACCGCACTATCCGGGTCCATGCTGGAAGCGAATCCGGCCATCACTTGGAAATATTTGCATCAGATTGAAAATTCCTGCCGGGGAGCGCGGTTCAATGACGCGCACGCGATCATCGCTGAATGGCAGGAGTCGTTCGAGGTCTGTGTGCTGACCCAGAACATCGATGGTTTTCATCGTGATGCCGGCAGTCGCAATCTGATTGAGATTCACGGCGACATTCACGATCTGCTCTGCACCCGTTGCGACTATAATGCGACCGTACCGGACTACAGCGCACTCGATATGCCGCCGGGCTGCCCGCGCTGTCAGGCGCTGGTGCGGCCACGGGTGGTGCTGTTTGGCGAGGTGTTGCCCTCCGGGGCGATTCAGCATCTGTATCGGGAGTTGGATCAGGGCTTTGATCTGGTGTTCAGCGTCGGCACGACCAGCGTGTTTCCCTACATCGCCGGGCCGGTCGTGCAGTCCAGCCAGATGGGCGTCCCGACCGTGGAAATCAATCCGACTGACACGAATGTCACCCGCTTCGTGGACTACAAGCTGGCTTCGGGCGCGGCGGCCAGTTTGCGGGCCATTCGTGAAGCGTATTTGAAGTTATAGTCGCAGGTAACCAGCAATTCCCGGCGTCTTGATTTCCATAAGGCGGCTTTAGCCCGCCCGTAGGGCGCTTGGGGTGTGATTCAAAGTGATGCACCGACGAAATGACCGGTTCATGCGGCTTCTTTTTCGACCCCTTGCCAATAGGTCTCCCACTCCCGGTGAGCCCGGTTGAGCCGGAGCGCCAACATCGTCTCGATA
>JBAQIQ010000277.1:0-1633 GCA_049288935.1 Candidatus Competibacteraceae bacterium | reverse complement strand
CCGAAGCTGGACCAATTCTCGCCGTTCGGTCTCACTTAACACCAACTGGCGTCGCGGCATAATCGGACTCCTTGGCGGGGGTGAAGCGCCTCCTCAGTATACCCGATTAAATTTTTAAAAATCATTATAGCGATCAGGATCGTTTTGAAGAAAATGGCGAATGGGCAAGAAATTATGTGCGAGCGGTTGCGGCTGCCCTGCAGCGCCCGGTCATTAACGGACCACGGCGCGGCGTGAGAGCGACAGTTGGGTGCTGAACGGCGTCAAGCAATTCATCACCACCGGTAAGGAAGGCCAGCTCGCCATTGTCTTCGCCGTGACCGGCAAGGTCGCCGGTAAGAAAGACATCTCCTGTTTTCTGGTGCCGACCGACACGCCCGGCTACATCGTAGCCAGGCTGGAGGAAAAAACGCCTCCGACACGGCGCAGATTCTGTTCGAGAATGGCCGGATTCCCACCGAAAACCTGCTCGGCGGCTACAAGATCGCCCTATCCAACTTGGAAGCGGGCCGGATCGCCATCGGCGCGCAGTCGGTCGGGCTGGCGCGGGCCGCGTTCGAGACGGCGGCGAGTTACGCCAAGGAGCGAGAGGCCAGGCAAAAATCACTCGCGGAACTTCGGCTTGCGCTTTTCCTGAAAGGCGCGCACGCCTTCCTGGGATTCCTCAGTGCCGTAGAACAGGCTGACTGCTTTGAGGCCCAGCGAGGAAATCCCGGCGATGTGGGCGGTATCGGCGTTGAAGGAGCGCTTCGCCACCTCCAGCGCGGTCGGGCTTTTCTCCAGAATTTCCGCGCACCAGCGATCCACCTCGGCGTCCAGCTCGGCGTCGGGAACTGCCTTGTTCGCCAAGCCCATCTGCACCGCTTCCGCCGCCGTGTACTGGCGGCACAGATACCAGACTTCGCGCGCCTTTTTCTCGCCGATCACCCGCGCCATGTAGGCGGTGCCGAAACCGGGGTCCACCGAACCGACCTTGGGGCCGACCTGGCCGAATTTGGCCGATTCGGCGGCGAGGGTCAAATCGCACAGCAGCGCCAGGACATGACCGCCGCCGATGGCGTAGCCGCGCACCTTGGCGATCACCGGCTTGGGCACGTCACGGATCACGCTCTGCAATTCCTCCAGCGGCAGACCGATCACCCCGCGTCCATCGTAGTGTCCGGCATGGGCCGACTGGTCGCCGCCAGTGCAAAACGCCTTGGTTCCAGCGCCGGTCAGGACGATCACGCCGACCGACCGATTCCAGCCCGCCTTCAGAAAAGCGTCGATCATTTCTTCGCAAGTTTGGGCCCGGAAAGCGTTGTACTTGTCGGGCCGGTTGATGGTGATGGTGGCGACGCCATCCTTGATCTCGTAAAGAATGTCTTCGTAGTTTGTGGTCATGCTGGTTCCTTCTGGTTGAATTGCGGATGACGAATCGATTGAGTCTTTTTACCTGAATCGGGAGATTTTCTTTTTCATTGAATCAAAATCATGCCTTGACAATCGTGTACAAATAACCATCTTTATTAGACATTATCAGAAACTAAAATCCATGATATAATCCAACAAATAAATTCTTGAGATTATGAGCATGATATTAACCTATGATAGCGTTAAAGGAAAGCCGGATACATTGAGAGCAATGACGAGC
>JBAQIQ010000276.1:0-2419 GCA_049288935.1 Candidatus Competibacteraceae bacterium | reverse complement strand
CTCACCTTCAATTACCTTGCGCAAGCGTGGCGCGCAATGGGTGACGGCGTGCTCGCCCATTTCGATGCCGATATAGCGGCGGCCCATTTTGTGAGCCACGGCGGCGGTCGTGCCGGAACCAAGGAAGGAATCTAAAACGAGGTCGCCGGGATTAGTAGCGATATCCAGTACGCGCTGAATCAGTTGTTCGGGTTTGATGGTATCGAAAGCGGGAGCATCAGGTATCAAATCCCGCTGATGAGCTTTTGCCTGCCGTGAGGTTTTTACATCAAGAAGGATAGTGGGGTGAGGTCGGGTTGGCGTGCTTGGGGCAAATTCGCGGATGTAAGGTATCCAAATCATCCCGTCTTTCTTGTCTCGCTGTTTCCAAATTAGACGACCTTCTTTTTCCGCTGCTCGCACACCATCAAGAGAATGCGACCATCGTGCTTCCTTTCCATCATCATGTATAGGGAATACGATTGAACCATCAGGCGCAGTTAATGGATAGAACATCGTTGGGCGATCCTCGCGCAAGCTATTTTTTCCATTCTTTTTAAGAAGCCTGTCACGGCAAAGGCGGCCAAATTCATCCCTTTGACTGTAGGCATCTAGCAATGATCCGTCATTTTTCTTCTTAAATCCTGCTGCATCATGACGCTTTTCATAACATAAAATAAATTCATGGTCTGGTGTAACAGCTACTTTATTATCGTTGGGGCTATCAACTTTTTGCCAAATAAAGCTGGCTGCGAAATTACCTCTTCCAAAAACCTCATCCATGACAACCTTGAGATAATGCCCCTCGTTGTCATCAATCGAAACCCAGATACTCCCATCTTCGGACAGTAGCTTGCGGAACAATTCCAAGCGCGGATAGATCATAGCCAGCCATTGGCTGTGTTCCAAATTATCGTCGTAATGCTCAAAGGCGCTGCGGGTGTTGTAGGGCGGATCAATATAGATGCACTTCACTTTTCCGGCATAATACGGAAGAAGAGCTTTGAGGGCGTCCAGATTGTCGCCCTGAATGAGCATGTTGCCGCTGTCCGGCTCGCCGTGGGACAAGTCCGTCGCTTCTTCGAGAAGGCGATAGGGCGCAAGGGCGGCGCTGTGAATGTCCTCCTCGCGGGTTAACCAGTGTAAAAGCGGCATGGGGTACCTTTGTTCATTAGAATTTTTCAGCTTTCACCGGGTACTACAGCCGGGGGATTTCCGCAATCCTCGTCATCGTGGAGTTCCTCCCTCCCCTGCCCCGTCGATGGCACGGTAGCCGCGTCTTTCCTTCTGCCTGCGGATTTTCGCGCCCGCTTCGATGGCGTCGGCTTCGGTCTCGAACCAGGTTTCCCGGACCGTGCCGGGGTGACCGATGCGTCCCCATTCCCGGATGAGCGTCCACGAACCGAACAGGGTTCGGGAAACGGTGATGGAGTAGAAGCGTTGCCGGTCGTGGGCCGGCTCCCGCCGCTCAAGGTGGATCGTGGTCATTGCCGTGCCTGCCGGTGCTATCCCTCCTTCCGTGTTCTGTCCGATAAATCTCTGACGGAATTATGCATTTCTTTTTTTGTAAAAATACGATTTTGTTATAAATCGTATTTGCGATTATTTGAAGTGCTTTTCCAGCAACTCCCTTACCTCATCAGCCATTTTTGCGCCCCGGATAGCACACTGGCTTTTGATCCGGGCGTGCAGGCTGGCCGGAACATCGATGGTCAACCGCTTCATGGATTCGGTTTCGCGGTTTTTCACCCATTCATCAGCCTTGGGGGTTTCCGCCGGTACAACGCTCGGCTTGGGTCCAAAAGATACTTTCTTGTTCATGCCGCTGCCTCTGTCTTCATCACCTGTCCCAACAGCTCCTCGGCAAGAGCCATGACCTCCCGGCTCGCAAGACTGGTCGGGTCGTCTTCGAGGACCGTGCTGCCGCTTCCCGCGCTTTCGGCAAACGCGACCCGCTGCCCGATATGCGTCGCCAGAACGGGAATATCATAGCCTGCAAGAGCCTCGGCCACGTCGCGCCCTATCGCCGTGTTTACGATTTTACGATTAATAACAAATGCACTTTTGATGTTTTCATTATAGGTAGATGCCTCCCTGATTAAGTCCACAATCTCCTTGGCCGCCCAAACATCGTAAGGCGAAGGTTGAACGGGAATGACCACGCAGTCGGCGGACATGATCGCCGAACGGGCCAGTTCGTTCACGCGCGGCGGGCCGTCAATGAGGATGTGGTCATAGTGCGGGGTGTGGGCCGGGACTTCCTTATGAAGTTTCGGCTTGGGAAAGCCGATGACCGGAAACAGGGGGTCCGCCGTCCGGCAAGCCGCCCAATCGAGCGCGCTGCCCTGTGGATCGGCATCGATCAACAGAACACGCATACCACTCCGGGCAAGCGCCGCTGCAATGTGAACGGCAAGGGTGGTCTTGCCTACGCCGCCTT
>JBAQIQ010000275.1:0-9335 GCA_049288935.1 Candidatus Competibacteraceae bacterium | reverse complement strand
GCTCTGACCTCCCAGTCGCCACTGATTCCCACGCTGACTCGATTGAGCTATAGCGGCCACATGATGATCGCCGGGCGTAAAGCGACGATGGGTGATTTCGCCTTGCCGGATACCGGGCGATCCTTTGCTTTGCCGGTTTTGCTGATCATTGGTAGTTCCATGTCGGCAGGCAAAACCCGCTCGGCGCAGATCATCATCCGTCGACTCAAAGCGTCCGGTTTGCGGGTGCTGGCGGCTAAATTGACTGGCGCGGGCCGCTATCGCGACTTATTGGCTATGCGCGACGCCGGCGCAGATTGGGTGTTTGATTTCGTCGATGCCGGCCTGCCGTCAACGATCTGCCCGACTGCTGACTATCGCCGGGCTGCCGGGGCGTTGCTGTCGCACATGGCGACCTTGCCGGCGGATGTGGCGGTGATCGAGGCGGGTGCTTCGCCGCTGGAGCCGTACAACGGCGACGTCGCCGTTGAATTGCTGGAGCCGTACATACGATTGACCTTGCTCTGCACCGCTGATCCCTATGCTGCGGTGGGCATGATGCAAGCCTTTGGTTGGCGCCCGGACCTGGTGGCCGGCGTGGCCTGTAACACCGACGCCGGCCAAGCGCTCATTCATAAACTGACCGGATTGCCCAGCTTGAGGTTGCCGGACCCGACCACATGGCCGATGCTGGAGGGCTTCTTACATGAGCGGTTTGTTGCCGTTTCAAGATGAAACACCCCTGGGTTCTATGTGTTGCAAATTACCGCCAGGACTTGTGCTGAAAGCCTCAGCGGTTTGGCAACCCCTCCGGTTCGCTCGCTACTCCTGCTTCGGATAGCCCGGATGATCGATCATCGCGGTGTGATCGCCGCGCACAATAGGCAAATAACGTGGCTTCCAGAACCTCGCGCGCAGATAGGTGTCAAGGTCGCGTCCGGCGAGATCCGTTTTACCAGCTACCCCTTCCTGCAGGGCTTGTTCAATCACCCGCACCCCGACCCGAATGCTGACCTCATTCAATTCACGCACGGGCGGGTAAATTCGCCCGGCTTGTAAATGGGATGCAGCGGTGTAATCGGCTAGCGCATAGGCTGCTTCCAGCACCATGTTATCAGTGATCTCCCGACATTCGGCCAGCACCACGCCGAAACCCAAACCAGGAAAGATGAAGGCGTTATTGCCTTGGCCGATGTGATGCATTTGACCATCGCGGACAATGTCGGGGAAGGGGCTGCCGGTGGCGACGATCGCCCGGCCCTCGCTCCAGTCGAGAATGTCTTCCGGTAACGCCTCACAAGCCGAGGTAGGATTGGACAACGGGAAGATGATCGGACGTATGGCGTTACAGGCCATCGCCTGGATGACCGGATGGTTGAAAGCGCCGGCTTGGCCGCTTAATCCCAGCAGGGCCGTCGCTTTAGTGTGCTCAATCGTTTCCAACAACGTGGGAACATCATTGGAAATCTGCCAACCCGCTATTTTCTCGCGAGGTTGCAAGTAGTCGTGCTTGTAGGCTTCTACATTGCGCCCTTCCACCAGCAGTCCGTGCGAATCGAGGACGCAGACCCGGTCGCGAGCTTCTTCACGGCTGAGTCCCTCACGCATCAAACCCTGGGTGATCGCCCAAGCCACGCCCACGCCGCCGGCCCCCGCCCCGTGAATGACGATTCGCTGATCGCGCAGCGACTCGCCCTTGAGCCGACTGGCGGAAATCAGACCCGCCAGCGCCACCGCGCCGGTGCCCTGAATATCATCGTTAAAAGAGGGGATCTGGTAACGGTAACGCTCCAGGACAGTGAACGCGACTTCTTTGGCCAAGTCCTCCCACTGGATAACCGCACGCGGCCAGCGATCATGAATAGTCTTGACGAATTTGTCTAAAAAGGCTAAATAGCGCTCCCCACGCAATCGTCGTTGCCGGACACCGAGATAAAATTCATCATTCAACAATTCCAACCGATCAGTGCCGACATCCAGCTTGACGGGCATGGCGTGGAAAGGATCAATGCCGCCGCCGATGGTATAGAGAGCCAGTTTGCCAATAGCGATGGCCAACCCCCCATAACCCTGATCGCCAATGCCGAGGATGGCAGAGGAGTCGGTGGCGACGATCATCCGTACATCATTCCACGGAAAGTTACGCACCACCCGGGCGGCCCGGTCGATGTTCAGCGGCGAAAAAGACAGTCCACGCGGATTCTGGTAAAGATGGCTAAATTGCTGCACCGCCTGACCCACCGTCGGCGTGTAAATGATCGGCATCATCTCTTCAAGGTGCTGTTCCAGCAAGGCGTAGAACAGCGTTTCAGCGCGCTCCTGCAAAGCGCGCAGATACTGGTATTTGGA
Organism: Candidatus Competibacteraceae bacterium; assembly: GCA_049288935.1. GTDB lineage: Bacteria > Pseudomonadota > Gammaproteobacteria > Competibacterales > Competibacteraceae > UBA2383. Next base: position 7,007 of record JBAQIQ010000275.1, on the reverse strand, counting down.
AATGGGATCGGGTTCGCGCAGAAAGCCGCGATAGACCCGCTCAACCTGCTGTTCCAGCGTGTTGACCTGCGGCGGCAGCAAACCGTCCAGCCCCAAGGCGACGCGCTCGTCTTCGGTAAATGCCGTACCCTTATTACTGAGCACTAGCCGCAACAGGGCAATGCCTTCCAGATAGACCTCCATGTACTCACGGCCTTCGGCATCCTTCTTGATGTCGAAATAGGGACTGATCGGTTCTCGTTTCATCGTCAACTTTATGCGGGTGCGGTTGAAGCCAGGGGTTTGAGCAGCGGGGGCAATGCCCAGAGCTATGAGGCGCGGCAATATGGCACTTAATAACAACAGGGTCAAATCGCTTGGCGAACCAGTATCCAGCAGGGGCTTGAATCATGGCCAGCGTCGGCAGCGGTCCAACTTGAACCGCTTGGCTGGCCGGCGCTGATAGATCGTTGGCGCCGGCAATCGGGCCAGATTGACCTGACTCTGATTCTGATCTGTCACTTGATGATCAGTAATGTCAACTAATAAGGCTCTAACCATCTAATATTAGGTTGTGAAAATTGGCTTGATGTCATGAAAATATAAAATTAATAAAGTATAATCATGAAGATACGAAAAACAGCGACTATTTCAAAAACCAGGCATGCTATTTGCTAACCCAATGGTCATATACAATGAATCGTTTTTTAATTAGGCAGACGGAGTCTTTTCCGATGAACACACACTTCCATCGCAAGCAAGTTGTGATTTTGGTATTGGCCATGGCGCTGGCGGCGGCTTCCTATTGGATTCCCTTACCTCGCCAAGCGGACATCCAGTCATCACCATCGCGGATGCTGGGTCCGATTGATCAGGTTGCGCTGAAAGAATCCATTGCTTACGCTCGCGAACCGGCAACGATTTGGCGATTTCCAGTGACGGTGCAGGCACCGCAGACCTCTATGCAGACGGCGACCCGCCAGTCAGCGCACGAAGCGCTTTCCGTTCCCTCATCACCAGAGAAGCGATGGATTAGTCAGCAAGATTTCATGAATGGCGACCGCATCCCCACTCAACGTCCTCTACTCGCGCCCGTTAAAGGACTCGATCCGTCGGTGCGCTGACCGAACAAAACTTTCGCTACTGTTGTGAATCAGCATCTGAGCCCGTTGTCACGGCTCATCCGTCAGACGCAAGAAACTCTTTCCACCACAGGCCAGGCAGGGACCGATCGCTGCTGGCGCATGAAACGCCACCCACGCACCACACTCCTCGCACTGCAAGGTGCCTGGTCCGGTAATTTCGCCGCAGCGATATCGTTCCTCCTCGACATTGACCGGCGGCGTCTCGAACGCTAGAAGATCGAGCCGTGATTGATCGACACCCCGCTGAAAAAACTCCAGCAGCCGATCTTCGAGCAGCTCCAGATCGAACCTTAGCCAGGCGCGTAAATTACTTCCGGTGACGGTCAGATAGTGACCGGCGTCTTCCCAGTCGCGTTTGAGATAGCTCCCGATCAACTGAGCTTCCTCACGGGTCAATTCACCCACTTCCACCGCCTTTTCCGCCGCATGTTCAATGCTGGCGGTCAATCGTGGAAATGCCGCCTTTTCCGCCGCCTCCAACTCTTCCAGTCGATGTTTTGCCCGCTCCATCATCCGCTGGTAGGCTTCAACCCATCGTGAACTGCTGGATGAATCCGTCATTTCCATCTCTCCTTCCATTGTTGTCCAAGTAACCTTGCTGCGCGGATTCAGCGCAACATGGACTAAGCCGCACATAGCGGTTGTGGTCTGTTTTGAATACACTAAGGGTATCGAACAACTTGACGCCGTAGCGCCCTTGCTGCTCAAAGCCCGTCATATTCCCAATCTCATCACCGGCCTGCGCATTCTGCTGGTTGCGCCTTTTCTGTGGGCGTTATTAACAGAACACTATGGCATCGCCCTGCTGCTGTTCGTCATCGCTGGCGTCTCCGATGCGCTGGATGGTTTTTTGGCCAAGTATTTCGGCTGGACCAGCGAGCTGGGCGGCCTGCTCGACCCCATTGCCGACAAGCTGTTGCTGATGGGCGCAATCCTGGCGCTGGGCTGGCTTAATGAGTTGCCAGGTTGGCTGGTAGCGCTGGTCATCCTGCGGGATTTGGTCATTGTTGGCGGCGCACTGAGCTACCATCTGCTGATCGAGCGCTTTGAAGCAGCGCCACTGATCATCAGCAAGCTCAATACCCTCGTACAACTGATGCTGGTCTGTGCAGTGATCGTCCACTACGGCATGATCCCCCTGCCCGAAATGCTGTTGACTGGCTTGATCGCGCTAACGGGCCTCACCACTTTGTGGAGCGGCGCCGCCTACATCTGGCAATGGAGTCAGCGCGCCCGGGAGCGATGTCGGAATCGCAGCACGGGCACCACAGGAGCCGGCGGCAATCGGTCAACCTTTGAGTAATTCATAGGTTGCCTGATAGGCGTCCGCCAGCGCGATCATATAGGCGTCATTGATCTGGGCAAGGTCGAGCCCCAAGGTATCGAGCGAATCCCAGTCGCAGCGTTCATAAGCCAAAGTACACGCCAGGATGCGTCCCAGCGGCCCTTCGTGATACAGCAACGCCTTGTTGATTTCTTCATCGAGCGGCAGCGCCGCAAGGATCAACTCCATGGGCGCCTGGGTCATCACATCCAAAACGGACAGCAACCCCACGGTAAACCCGGTCTCCTTGTGCTTGATTTTCAGGGCGTCCGCTAGCAACTCGCACATCTTGGCCCGCTCCAGGGCGACGGTAATCAGGTCGCTGCGATGGCTTTCGATGTTGGCCAGTGAGATCAGCGTCACCCAAGATCGAATATTTTTAAGTCCCAGCAACACGACCGCACGCTGGATAGATTCGACCCGCTTGGGTAAATTAAAGTAAGCGGAATTGATATAGCGCAGCAATTTATAGGTCAGGGAAACATCCTGGCTAATCAATGATTCGACGGTTTTAATTTCAATGTTGGGGTTATGCAGTTTGCCGATGAGTTGCAGCACTGCCAATTGATTGGTCGGGACGCTCTGGAATTTGAGCATTTTGGGCTGGGAAAAGTGATAGCCCTGGAAGTAGTCGAAGCGGAGTGTTTGGCAAAGTTCCAGGATCGCCTGCGTTTCGATGCGTTCCGCCATTAGCGCGACCTTGCGCTGACGCAATGACGGCGTCATACGCCGTAATTCTTTCTCAGTGGTGGTCAGTAAATCGATCTTGACGTAGTCGGCGATGTCCAGCAACGCTTGATACGCTTCGTTATCAACATAGTCATCAAGAACGAAATGATAGCCCTGCTGGCGCAGCTCGCGCAGGGCTTGTAGCAACGGTTCATCGACAACGATATCGGCAGCGATCTCAAACACCAGTTGCGGCAAGCCGAAACCTGCTAAATGGCCGTCGAGGACGAAATCACGAGCGACATTGATAAACGCCTTGTGTTGGCCGACGACACGATCCAAACCGACCTCGGTTACCGTGTTCAACACAATCTGGGATGTAGCGATTTCAGCGTCAAGGAACTGGGCGGTGGTGTCGGTCTCGGCGTGCCGATAGAACAGTTCGTAACCCTCGATTTTCAAATCACGATTGTAGATGGGCTGACGAGCGAAATAGATTTCCTTCACCGACGCACCTCTGCCAAGGCCACACGAAGATTGAACAAAAATCAGATGCGGTATATTACCAGCATTTTCAGGATTGCTTCACGACGAAGAACGGGCCGCAGCAATTCTCATTTTGGCGCATTCACCCGGTTTCAGGTTGTCAAGGAGCCGGGCTCGACGCTGATCGGGAGGACCAACGCCGGGCAGCCGTGTTGGTCGAACCAGCCGACGCCTTCCTGAACCAGGGTGAGGTGCAGCCGGACGGGGCCGGGTTGGGGCGGGGCTTTGATGGTGAGGTAGTGGGTGATGGTTTCGCCAGGGGCGAGGTCGTGTGGCAGGGGGGTGCGCTCACCGTTGAATTCGAGCCAGCCGCCATCCAGAGCTTGCCAGTGGTAGCTGAGATGGACCGGGCGCTGGCCGGTGCTGCCCCAGGTTTGGCTGCTGGTATTGGTGATTTCGGCTTCGACGCTGATGACTTGGTGGAGCGAGAGGCGTTGCAGAGGTTCGGAAAGGTGCAGGCGGGCGCTGAATTCGGTAAGTTTGGGGGTGTGGATGGCGATCTGTTGCAGGCGCGGCCAGTCTTGAGCGGATAGCAGGGCTTGGATGCCGACGGGGTCGCCTTCCAGGACGCCGCAACGCAGTTGTGGGTAGAGTTTGGCGACGCCTTCAAAGTGGTAGCCGATGTTGCCAACCACTTCGAAGCGGGTGACTTCATCGCGCCAGTGGAAACAGCCGCTCAGATGGCTACTGCCGAGATGCAGGGCGGCACCGATGGTGTATTCGCCGATCCCGAGATCGTTGCGGAAGTGGAAGTCGATAAAGTAGACGCCGCCAGCGCGGACGTGCAAGGTGTGGCCGAGACATTCGCTGTTAGTGCCGAAAGCCAGTCGGCTAAAGCGGTCGTGGATGTGGATGCCAACGGTGAGATTATCAACGTCAATGTGGGCGTGGAAGATGACCCGGATGCGGGCAGTTTCGCCGCTGAACAGGAAAGGGTCCAGGGAAATATCGCCTTTGACTTCGATCGTGAGAATTTCCAGTTGGCGGTTGCCGAAATCAGCGGGGGCTGGTGCATTGCAAGTACCCTCGCTTTCTAGGAGAGGAGCTAAGGGTGAGCGCACGATCTTCTCTTCCTCCTCGTTGGCGGGAGAGTGCTGCGGCGATGGCGCTAAATAAATTGAGGGTGCATTCAGTTCCTGATGCCGCCGTTCAATGTATTCGTGCAGGATCTGGCGCTTCTTTTCATTGAATAGTTGCGTGGCGTAGTCGTATAGGGCCAAGTCAAGCTGGTTGAGTTCTTCTAAGCGGCGGATAATTTTGGGGTCGACTTCGCTGACTTTTTGGCGATTGCGGGTAGTGTTGATGCGAGGAATTTCTTTAACTGGAAGCCAACCGCATTCATAGCAGAGAATATCTACAAAATCAGTAAATTGGTGGTATATACCAACTAAATGATATTGATTTAGCGCCTTTTTTGCAGATTCCAGTAACTGTTCTCCATCAATCAAAGTATCACTATGCATTCTTTGAATGAAATGATTCACTTGAAAATTACTAATAATATCTAAGATAGTAAGATTACTACTGAAAAAGAAATCACTAGTATTAATAGATTTTGCTAAATAAGCTTCTTTATTAGCAGTAACTTCTTTGGTATTTTTCAAGAAAAAATAATGGGATAACGCCCTATCAACAGGATGTCGAAGTAAACTAAAGTAAGCTCTATTTCTATCTAATTGTTCTTTTTGGTAAAAACTACAATGGGCTGAAATAAAATGTTTATTGGAATATTCTTTAATCAAATCCCTGTGTAGTCCAATTACTTTTTCTGTTGCCTGATCTCCAAGGATTGATTTAATTATTAATTCTATAGTTGTCCCTCCTGTTTTATGTATATGATCAAAGAAAGCTTTTTTCATTATATTTCCCTCATTTTTAAAAGATTTATTTCTTATTTTATTATAAGCTATTTGAAACAAAACTATAAAATTTATTTGCAATCTTTTCCCAATCAAACTTATTGACAGCGAGATTATAAGCTGCAGTTATTATTCGCTGATTTTCAAGGCCGGGACAGGAAAAAATATGTCGAATAATATGATGAAAATCATTAATTTCTGAAACGAAAAATTCTTGATCATGTTGACAACATAAGCCTCTTGCGCCGAATTTTGTTGATATAACAGGTATTCCGGCAGCAAAGTAATCAAGCATTTTCAAATTAGTTCCTGACCCACTCGTCATTGGATTCAAAGCGACATCAGAAATAGATAAAATAATGCTTTTTGTCTCATCATCTACAATTCCCACCATCCCAACATTGCACGGCAGATTTCGGCTACTAAAAGCCAGTCCCCCACTACCAAGGATCAGGAAGAACACTTCGGGAATTTTTTGTGCAAAGCTGAGGATGTATTCAATAGCTTCCAAATTGGGAACATGCCAGCTTCCCATAAATAAGGCAATCTTTTTATCAGAAGGCAACCCTAACTTAGCCTTAATTATTTGCCGCTCTGATAGAGATATATATGGTACATCTTCCAGTGAAACTCCATTGGGCACTTCAAGCAACAAGCCTTGTGTAGCTCCATAAAGCTGATACAGACGATCCAGGTCCTCGTTGGAACAGGCGTAAATAACCGCGGCAGATTTCCAGCAACGGGCTTCGGCCAGCCGGGTTTCTTCAAGCAGTTTGATGGCGGTAGGGGAATCACCTAGTATTCTGGTCTTAAGGTCGATCTCTACATCTTGCGCCTCAAACCACAGCGGTGTATTCGGCACCACTTCTAAGAGGGCATTGACCAGATAGGGGTGACTAGCTACTACCGCATCCGCATCGATAGCCGAGCAGCGAACCGCTTCGACATACTCTGGAGTCAGTAAATACAAACGTGGCATAGCGACATCAGTCACCGGAACCCAGTTAACTGCTTTGCTTAATTCTTGTTCTGATGACTCATGATATTTTGATTTAGGAATCCGAATTTCCCTAACTCCGGGAGCTATTGTTCCTTCAAATGATGCTTCCTCTGCGCCCGTGAAGGAAACAATATCGATATCCCACCACCGGGCGAGGTGCCGATAGAGGTGATAAATCCGCGACTGTCCACCCCCACGAGGTGGATAGATAGGAAAAGTCGTCGTGACTGTGAGTTTTTTGCGCCGCTGCGACGGAAGGCAAATCACCCTATGAGTCTCAGGTTCCCCTAGTAATTGGGATACCGTATTGTCCCAAGTGATGTTGCTGACTAATTTACGGCCTGTCTGGCCCATCTGGCGGCACTCTGAGCGATGAGCACACAAATAGTCAATTCTTTCCGCCAAGGCTTCTGGAGTAGGGAGAACACAGAAGCCAGTCTCACCATTTTTAACAAACTCTGTTGGCCCCCCCGAGTCGCGTTACG
>JBAQIQ010000274.1:0-6487 GCA_049288935.1 Candidatus Competibacteraceae bacterium | reverse complement strand
CACTGGGAGTGCGGCGTCGAGCGGATGCGCTGCCAGCCCGTGGTCTTGTATTGGCTTCTGACCTCCATTCCCAATCAACCGGTTAGAGATGTGTGGAATCGACAGCGGCTGAACCGGGCCAACCGGGAGTGGGAGATTGTAGTCGTTCAGACCCCCTACTGGGGCAAAGCGGCCAGAGGCTGGCCGGCGCGCCGGCCAGCGATGGCGCATTCGAGATAGCGCCACGGGGACTGGCCGCGCTGGCGGCAGGTATCGATGACGCTGGCGAGCAGGGCCACCACCCGCGATCCGACCCCGGTGCGGGTCCCCAAACTGAGCTTGCGTAGCATCACCCAATGCCGCAAGGCACGCTCAGCTTCATTGTTGGTGAGCGGGAGTTCGGGGTGTTGCATCACTTGGAAGATGGCGTCCCAGTCGTTGAGTAACTCCACGGCCAAGGCATGAGTTTTGCTATGCGTGCTCCCTTGCCGCTCCGTGCAGGCGGCACGCAACCCGGCCAATTCCGAGGCATAGCGAGTCGGGAGATCGACCGGCGGCGGGCCTTCACGGGCGGCGTACACCGCGGCCATCAGGGCCTCCAAGGTGCTCAGGACAAGAGCGCCAAAGAGGCGAGCCTCGCGGTCGCAACTCTGGGCTAACCCCCGAGCCTTGCGGATCAGATGCGCCCAGCACCGTAGCCGGCGCAGGACGTGGCGATCAGCGACCCAACCATCGGTCATCAGCCAGCCATTGAAGCCGTCCAGCATGTTCTCGACGAGATCCTTGCCCCACCCGGCGATGGAGTACAGGGTCACCGTCAGCGACCGGAACACCCATAACCACAAGGGGCGGCCCGGTTCCGGCCAGGACGTTTCGTCGGCGTGCAGCAGGGTGCTATCCAAGACCGCCTGGACGAGATCCTCTTCCGCTGGCGCCACCGCCGCACTCGCTTCGTAAATCGTCTGATGGATCGTGCCGATACTCAGTTCCAGTCCCAGCCACTCGCCCAAGAATTCGCGGATCCGCGCCCGCGATAACCGAAACCGCAGGGTCAGCGCCACGATCAGCGCCGCCCACCCTGGCCCCACGAGGCGCCATTTGCTCAGTTCGATCCCCGCCAGCAGCGGGTCAACGACCCCCTGACCGGCCACTGCACGGGTTCGGTGCCCGCAGGTGCAGGAGATTTCGTAATAACGATGGTCGACCACCCACCGGGTCAGCCCCGGCTGCGCCGGATCCCCCCAGTGCAGATCCACGGCCTGAAAGCCGGTATAGGCGACTGCGCCCGCTGACTCCAAGGGCCGACCCCACCCGGCGCAGACCTCCGGGTAGTGCGAGCATTCCTCATGTGCGTGGAATACTTGGGTCCGACCCCTCCCCGGCACCCCGGGTTGTTTGCCGGCTTTACGGGCCGATTGCGCTTCTGCGGGTGGTGTCTTCGCCGGTGGCGCCTCCGCCGGCTCTGGCTCAAATCCGCCATCAGCCACGTCCTCATCGGTCTGCCCACCGCCGCTCTTCCGCTCCCACGGCACCCGACTGCTGGGCGGACGTGAACGGTTCTCCGGCCCCGGGTTCAACCGATCCCGCGCTTCCTTCAAGTCATCCAACCGCTTGACCGACAGTGCACGCAACGCCTTCTCCTCCAGGGAATCCAGGTAGGTTTCGTCAAGTTGGCGCAGGCTGTGTTCGCTCAGGTGCATCGGCAGAGATCGGCTGGAGGGTGGACTTGGTTTCCCATGCTGAACGCACGGAGAAAAGCTCAACAGCTACAGGGTGTGAACGACTACGGGAGATCTATTGGCGAGGGGTCGAATAAGAAGCCGCGTGAACGGACCATTTCATCGGTGCATCACTGTGAATCACACCCGTTAAAAACCCCTCTCTTTTGCGGGAGGGTGGGTTAATTTCGCGCCAATCGCCGTAATCGCTCCAGATAGGCCTGCTCGTCCGGCTCCATGCCATTGCGCTGTGCCTCCCACAGCGTTTCGCCTAGACATTCCATCATGCGATGTTCAGCGGCATGGCGATCACCCAGACGCCGGCAGAGTTGTTGATACACGTCGAGAATGCCCTCTGGACGCTGGCCACCCAGTTGTTCCTGAATAGCGATGTGCATTCCCATATGCAGGAAGGGATTTGTTTCACCCCTTTCCGGCAGATATTCCCGACCCTGGGTGTTTTCGGCATCGGCCAGCGCCGGTTGATATTCAGGATGTTCACGAACCACCCCGGCAATGAGATGTTCCAGCGGTTCCAGCGGTTGCCCAGATTGCGCTTTTTCCCAAACAGTGCCGTAATAACGGCGCAGGCGATCACGGTCATTGCCAAACATCAGTTCACTTCACTCTTATCGGGATATGCGCAAAGATCGCGGAGGGAACAGCCCCCACAATGCGGTTTGCGCGCAGTACAGATATAGCGGCCATGCAGAATCAACCAGTGATGGGCGTCCTGCCGAAATTCGTCCGGTGTGACCGCTAATAACCCTTCTTCCACATCCCGCACTGTTCGTCCTGCCGCCAATCCGGTGCGGTTGGCAACCCGGAAAATATGGGTATCTACGGCAATGGTCGGTTCGCCGAAGGCGGTGTTGAGAATGACGTTAGCGGTTTTGCGCCCGACGCCGGGCAAAGCTTCCAGCGCCAACCGGTCATGCGGCACAGCGCCGCCATGCCGTTCCAACAACAGCGCGCAGGTTTTGAGAATATTGGCGGCCTTGGTATTGTACAGGCCAATGGTCTTGATGAAGGCTTTCAACCGCGCCTCACCCAACTCCAGAAATGCCTGTGGCGTATTAGCGACTGGAAACAATCGTTCAGTCGCTTCATTAACCTTTTTATCGGTGGATTGCGCTGACAACATCACGGCAACCAGCAGCTCGAACGGACTGAAATAACGTAACTCAGTGGTCGGCTGTGGACGGTCAGCCTGCAAGCGGGTGAAAAATTCATGAATTTGCGCAGAGTTCATGAAAGTGCTTCACGCAAATAGGCAGCGGCTCTGGTGGTGCTTTCCTGGCAGACCCACAACCCCAGTTGCTCAAAACCACCGACTTCCTGGGTATGGGCCAAAAATTCCAGATACAAGCCCGCCCCGGGTCCATTATTCACTGTCATGTTAAACGCCGGTTCCCGGCCCAGTTTTGGCATGATGTGCAGCAAGGCCCGCATTGCGTCCTGAATTCCCTGGGTCACCGCACGCATTTCGACTTCAGTCAATTCATGCAAATACTGCCGGCGGGTATCTTTCACTACGAGCAACATATCGTAAGGACGCCGCATAAAATACGGTACGACTAACACAGCGGTTCCATAATCCCGGACCTGCAGTTCCACTGGGTTTTCACGCAATAAGTAGTGCGTGAAGCATTCATTCTCATGACGCTGGACAAAGCGCCAGTTATTATAAAAACGGCTGGGCATAATATTGCTGTAGCCGATTTGCTGATGGCCGTGCGCCAAGGAACCACCCGCCAAGCGACCATAATTCTTGATGATCGATACAAAGCCGTAGGTCAATTTGCGCAGTGGCGGTATTTCGGAAGGCGGCATGAATTTTTCTGATTCATGAAGCAACTTTTTTTCCAGTGCGGCCAGTCGTTGTAAAACGATCAAGCCATCCTCCAGCGACAGAGTGTGCCAGTCCTGCTCATGCTGCGATGAGGTCCATTGTAGAAAATGAAAGCCGTAGGATACCCGCCCGGTGTGCAGAGGATCAGGATAAAGCGGTTGTTGCAGGTACGCTGCCAAAATATTCTGCAAGGGATGAATGATCGGGAACAGATTTTTATTGATAAAAGTCGCGCCCTGACTGAGCCGCGCCACATCGATCACACCGGTGGTTTTACCTTGGCAAATCACACAGGGCTTTTCGTCAACCGCTGGTAACCCATCGGGGTTTCCTGAATCGTGGGGCCGCCGCGCCCGTGTGGAGTTGTAGACAATGAGTTCTCCATTACGGGGATCGATTTGACACACTGAATCGGGCAGGAAGGGCGTCATCTCTTTCTCGGCATGAAAGAGGTCGTTCAACTGCTGCATGGACAGTTGCTCGATAGATTCCGACTGCACGATCGTCCGCAGCATTTCCCAACTGAGTTGTTGTGGCATATCCATTCCATCCATCTGGCTGAAACGAGTTGCTTATACCACTTGGGCGCTTACAATGACAAAAGCAAATCCGCCTGATCTCAACGAGGCCATCCATGTTTAACGCGATTCTGATCAACAAGACCGACGCCGGCTACCAGGCCAGCCGGCAAGCGCTGGACGACGCCCGGTTGCCGGAAGGCGACGTCACGGTGCGCGTCGCTTACTCCACCATCAACTATAAGGACGGACTGGCGATCACTGGTCAATCGCCGGTCGTGCGCAAGTTCCCGATGGTTCCAGGGATCGATTTCGCCGGCGCCGTTGAAACCAGCGACCATCCCGCGTGGCAGTCGGGCGACCCTGTTGTACTGAACGGTTGGGGGGTGGGTGAAACACATTGGGGCGGTCTGGCGCAAAAGGCGCGGGTCCAGGGCGACTGGCTGGTAGCGCTGCCTGCGGTCTTTAGCCCTAAACAAGCGATGATGATTGGCACTGCGGGCTACACGGCCATGCTGTGCGTTCTGGCGCTGGAAAAGCATGGCGTCCGGCCTGCGGATGGGGAGATTCTGGTCACGGGGGCTGGCGGCGGCGTGGGTAGCGTTGCGATCGCGATATTGGCCAAACTCGGCTACAGGGTGGTGGCTTCTTCGGGTCGGGCGGATGCCGAAGCGGAGTATCTGAAAGCGTTGGGCGCGGTCGAGATTATTGATCGCGCCACACTGGCCGCGCCCGGCAAGCCCTTGGCCAAGGAGCGCTGGGCCGGGGCGGTGGATGCGGTTGGCAGTCACACTCTGGCCAACATCTGCGCCAGTCTAAAGTATCGCGGCGCAGTCGCGGCCTGTGGTCTGGCGCAAGGTCTGGATTTTCCCTCCAGCGTTGCGCCCTTTATTTTACGCGGGGTCACGCTGTACGGCATTGACAGCGTGATGGCGCCCTTGACAGCGCGCAAGGAGGCCTGGGCGCGGCTGGCGCATGACCTCAGTCCGGCCAAACTGGAGCAGATCGGCGCCCGGGAAATTGGCCTGGCCGAGGCGATTCAGGCCGGTCGGGATATTCTGGCGGGACAGATTCGCGGACGGGTCGTCGTAGACGTCAATCGTTAAAGTAACGCTGCCTATCACCCACCTATTGGCCAGGACCTGCGTTGGGGTGAAAATTTTAAGACTGGGCTTCCAGCAATACGGTGGCTGGTTGGGCGGCGGCGCGACGCTGAGCGCGGGCGTCCAGGACGTTTTTGAGCGCAATCAGGCAGCCCAAACCGATAAAAGCCCCCGGCGGCAAAATCGCTAACAGGAAACCGCGATAGTCGTCCACCAGATGAATGGTCAAATGTCGGCCCCACTCCCCCAACAGCAAATCAGCCTGGCTGAACAGGGTCCCCTGGCCCATCGCTTCCCGCACCGCTCCTAGCAGGACCAGCGCCAGCAGGAATCCCAGGCCAGTGGCGACGCCATCCACTGCGGACGAAGCGACGCCGTTCTTAAAAGCGAAAGCCTCGGCGCGGCCAATCACACAGCAGTTGGTCACAATCAGCGGAATGAAGATACCCAGCACCGCGTACAATCCCGGCAGGAAGGCGTGCATCGCCAGCTCCACCGCAGTGACCACGCAGGCGATGACCAGCACGAAAACGGGAATTCGCACCTCTGGCCGCACCAGATGACGAATCAACGAAATGGCCACATTCGACAGCAGTAGCACCAGCAGCGTCGCCAATCCCAGCCCCAGCCCGTTGACCACCGAATTTGAGGTGGCCAGCAACGGACATAACCCCAGCAATGCCACCAATCCGGTATTTTGGGTCCACACGCCGTCCTTCAAAATTTTCCGGTAGCTTGCTGCGTCGCTCATGAGCGCTCCTGGCGATGGTGTGGGAGATGGGTGGGATAACGGGGTTCTATGCGGCAGTCCCCAGGCATGGCAGTCAAAAATCGTTTCGATGTTTCAGTATAGTGTGCTTGGAAACGCTGCTATAAATCCAGCGGGCTTTCTCTCCTGATCTGACCATCAATCACTTTCTTCCGCCCGCTTGGTAATGAAAACAATATGATATTTGCAATCCCACGCCGTATGACTCAAACTTTAGTACTCTGTCATGGTGGATTTACCTCGGTCGTTGAAGGGTCCGTGAAGAATGCGGCTAACCGCTGGAACGGTGAAACCCATGAGAATCCCCCCCGGCTTAGCTGATTTTACCCGATGTAATGATCCGGTCGCATTGGCTAGATGAGATCAAGCCCGAAAACACCTCGCTTCCTTGGTGCAGTGATGACCTTCAACCTACTCAATTCTTCTTCCGGCCTCGCCGGCTACTTTAACCCCGCTCAGACTGTCAATTCCGCCCGGATTCAAGCCGCTTTAACCACTGCCCTGCGCGAACCTGCCACCCTCAGCGCCGCAAGCGCTTTCTGTGCGGT
>JBAQIQ010000273.1:0-4925 GCA_049288935.1 Candidatus Competibacteraceae bacterium | reverse complement strand
GCGGGCGGTCGCAATCGCCTGACGGTTAATATCGGTGGCAAAGACCTGCACGCGGAAGCTCTGTTTCAACGCCTGCTGCCGCTCGGCCAGCAGGATCGCGAGGGAATAGGCTTCCTCGCCGGTGGAGCACCCCGCCGACCAGACCCGGATCACCGCATCCGCTGACCGGTCGACAAAGAGCCGGGGAATGATCTGCTGCTCCAGCGCCTGAAACGCTTCGGCGTCGCGGAAAAACTGGGTCACCCCGATGAGCAGATCGCCGAATAGCGCCTCCACCTCGGTCGGGGTCTGCTGTAAATACTGGACGTAACGATCCACCATGTCGATCTGGTGGACGGCCATCCGGCGTTCGATGCGGCGGTAGAGGGTGCTGGGCTTGTACTGGGAAAAGTCGTGGCGGGTCTGAGCGCGCAGCAGGACGACGATCTTTTTCAGCGCGTTCTCGGTCTGGGGCGTCGGGCGAGGGGGCGACGGGGAGAGCTTGCCGAAGGCGTGCAGGGCATAGGCGATCAGTTGGGCCGGCATCTCCGCCGGTGGCAGCGTGTAATCGACCAAGCCGGTGGCGAGCGCGCTGCGCGGCATCCCGTCGTACTCGCTGGATTCGGGGTTCTGGGCCATGACCATGCCACCCTCGCCCTTGATCGCCCGCACCCCCAGGGCGCCGTCGCTGCCGGTGCCCGAAAGGATGATGCCGATGGCCCGTTCATGCTGATCCTGAGCCAGCGAGCGAAAGAAGAAATCAATCGGCAGGCGTTGACCGCGCGGCGCGGCGGGTTCCAGTAATTGCAGCGTGCCGTTCAAAAAGGCCATATCGCGGTTGGGCGGGATGATGTAGGCGTAGTTGGGTTGCACCACCATCCCGTCCTGGACCTCAAAGACCTGCATCCGGGTGTAGCGCTGGATGAGTTCGGTCAGGATGCTCTTGTGGTCGGGAGCCAGGTGCTGCACCAGCACAAAGGCCATGCCGGGATCGGCATCGGCGGGCATCCCGGAAAAGAACGCCTCGAACGCGGCCAACCCCCCGGCAGATGCGCCGATGCCGACAATGGGAAAATGGGCGGCGGCAGCGGCGGCCGGTTCCAGCGGTGCGGCGACTGTCTGCGCGTCACCCAGCGCTATTGCGGGTTTTGTTTTATCTTTTCTTCTTGCAGCCACGATGGCCTCCACGGCACGTCGTTATCTCCGGACTTTATAGCAATCGCGGTGCTTAACCCCATGACGCCAGTAGGTGTGGCACTGGGTGCGGTAGGGTTTAACTTTATGGCAACGGCGGTGCTGGACTCCATGACTCCAGTAAGTGTAGCACTGGGTGCGGGTCGTCGCCGCTGCCGCACTCTCTGTTGAGAGGGTGAACAGTCCGGCCCCGGAGATCGCAATGATGATCGACATTAATGCAGCTTTCAGCAATTTCATGGTGGTCTTCTCTATCGAGGTTGAGTAGGTTCGGAATCTTTTACGCCAAAAACGAACACGATTCTGTACGATAGCGAACATAGAACCCTCTGGATTGAAGGGGTTATCCGCATTAGCCTCCTGGCAAATTTTGTGCGATAGCCTTTCGTTGGCGATTGATCCACTTGCCGACATTGCCGCATTTATCGCCAAATGGCGCGTCAGTACCCTCAAGGAGCGCAGCGCGGCCCGTTTGTAGCTGGCATGGCGTTGGGAACGATCCCGTTTATAGCGGGACTTTGTGCTTCGATACCTTCCCCTTCCCGTTCGGCCTGACTCTGAACATTCCAGCCAGCGCCTACGCCGAAGATCCCCACGCCCAGGCAATTGCCGACGTGGCCCGCAAGCTGAACGAATTGCGCGAGAACTGGCTGAATCCCCCAGAATGGGTGGATCGAGTTCCCAAAGTTGTCCCCGGTTATCCCGACCGGCTGATACTCATTCCCGGTAGGTTTTATATTTCCCCTGTAGGCGGGTTAGCGAAGCGTAACCCGCCGAAACCGCAGCCGAATCGGTGGGTTACGGGCTGACGCCCTAACCTGCCCTACAATTTTGAATCATAGAATCTATTGAGAAACGGTATAATCTGCCGGGTTAGGGGATCAATCGACGCCAGATCGCTCCCCTTGTGCTGGTTGCAGAGAATGCAGACCAGCGCACAATTGGCCGCATCTGTCTGTCCGTCATGCTTTTCCGGGATCACATGATCCACCTGATGGGGATGGAAACTGAACTGTTCCGGCATCTGGCAATATTCACAGCCGTCGCCCGCCCGCTGATAGACCAGACGGCGCAGCGCGGCAGTGATATAGGTACGGCTCACGGTGCGGCCAATCGCTGCGCTGCGCGAATTTTCTCCCTGCGAATCAAATGTTCGAGATACTCCAAGCGTCGCCACCGCGCATCTTCTTCCGCATTCAAACCGGTATCCCGGCTTTTCTCCAGCAAGCGTTCCGTTTCCTCCTGCAAAGCGGGAGACGGACGCAGCGCCAAAATCTCCTGTGGAGCTGGCAAACTGGCCAAAAACTCCAAAACATCAGCAACACCCTGGAATTCAATTAAACTTTCTGCGCCCAGCTCACGCAGACCCAACATCAGAATATGTGAGAGACTTTTGGGAGCAACGCCGATTCTCGCGGCAATCGCATCAGGCACATCGAAAGTTAATTGCATCGTCAATTCTCACTATTTCGTTGCTAGGTCTTAACCAGTATTGTCCATAACCACGCCTTGATCGATTTCGACAGAAGTCATACATTAGCCGCTATCGCTGCAATACCCAGTAGCGGTTGGTTTATCGTAGCGCTCCTGCCAACTTGCCGAGACCTTTGCCTCAATTACCCGTATGTGGCATTTCATAATCAACGACCCCGTAGCAAGCTGCGGGGAATTAAACCCTCCAGAGATTGAAAAAACACAGTGATTGATTGCTGTAGATCAGGCGATGTATCGAGCCAAGCAATCAGGATGTGAGCAATTTTTCTGGGCGATTGATCCGTCTGTGTGCTAGAGCACAGACACTTTCATGGGGTCATGATAGTGTCCGTTCTCTGTATTAACTCCATACGGAGCCACTCCCTGAAGAGAAACAAAATGGACAAGCAAGTTTTTTCAGCCTGTAGCGTCACTAAAATCCTCGATCTTTCCGCAACCTCCGAAGTCGCGGGCGCGCTCCAATCCGCAGTAACCCGTGGGGTCATGACGACCGAAGACGACCTTGCCACCGCGGCCAGTTGGTGGCGTAACGAAGAGGGGTTCCTGTTGGCCACTTACCCGACCGCAGTCGTCCCCGGGTTTCGCCGCGTCGAACTTAAATGGGAATTGGATGATGGCTATCGCGCTGCCGCTTAACAGAGACCGGGGCTGGATCTTCAATGCCGTGATGCTCAACGCCCTTGCCCACACCGCTGTGCGTCGATGTTTTTCGCGATCTGGACCCTGATGATCGGGGTACTGCTGATCAGCATGGCCTTGTCGGGTACATTGCTGAAGCGTCTGCCCCTGAGTACCGCCCTGCTCTATCTGGCCGTTGGTTACGGGCTGGGTCCCGCCGGATTAGCCCTTATGGCCCCCGATCCGCTGGCCTACACCGTTTTGCTGGAAAGAATGGCCGAAGTGGCCGTACTCATCTCGCTGTTCACGGTCGGTCTGAAGCTCGGCCTGCCCCTGTCAAACCAGGGTTGGCGTCTGCCGGTGCGGCTGGCAACAGTGTCGATGACGCTGACCGTGGCGTTCATTGCCGCCATCGGGGTGATGGGCCTTGACCTCTCTCTGGGTGCGGCGATCCTGCTTGGCGCGATCCTCGCGCCTACCGATCCGGTGCTGGCCTCCGATGTCCAGGTGGAAGAGGCCAATGATCGCGACCGGCTGCGCTTCAGTTTGACGGGCGAAGGCGCTTTGAACGATGGCGCTGCCTTTCCGTTCGTGATGCTTGGCCTGGGCCTGCTCGGTCTGCATGATTTGGGGGTGGACGGTTGGCGCTGGTTCGCGGTGGATGTGTTCTGGGCGATCACGGGCGGTCTGGGGATCGGCTGGGCGCTGGGTACGCTGATCGGGAGGCTGGTCGTCTATTTGCGGAGCCGCCACCAGGAATCGGTCGGTTTCGATGAATTTCTGGCGCTGGGCCTGATCGCATTGACCTACGGACTCGCTGTACTCGGCCATACCTATGGTTTTCTCGCCGTTTTTGCGGCGGGCCTCGCGCTACAGCGGGTGAAAGAACAGCCCGGGGCCATTTCCAACTCAGCCGCTCAGGAAACGGGCCTTCAGAGCCGGCAAGTTCATCAGGCGCTGGCGACTCATTCGGGATTTGCCAGCGCCTACATGAGGCAAGCAGTACAAGGCTTCAACGAACAATTGGAGCGGATCGCGGAGGTCGCGGTCGTGCTGGTGGTCGGCGCGATGCTCCCCTTCATCGATCATCTCCCCGCCAACGCCGCCGGGTTCCTCATGCTGCTCTTTCTGGTGGTGCGTCCCCTATCGGTAGGGCTTGGAATGCTCGGGGCGCCCGTGTCGGGTGATCAGTGTCTTCTCATTTCCTGGTTCGGCATCCGTGGCATCGGTTCGATCTATTATTTGATGTACGCGATCAATCATGGCCTGCCCCGCCTTTTAGCCGAGGAAATCATCGCCCTCACCCTGACCACCGTGGCGGTCTCTATCGTGCTTCACGGGATCTCGGTCACCCCGCTGATGAATCTCTATAGGCGAAGGAAGATAAGACCTGCCAGCCCCTGACTGCGCGCGTTACGGCGGAAACCGAGGCGATTCAGTACGCCGTCAAACAGCCTTGATCTCATCCGTCAGAGGTCGCCCATCGGCGAATTGCGTAATACTGTTAATGGTGGTCGCTCATGTCGGCAAATGGATGAAACCCCAAGAAGTAGGTGCAGCAAGACTCCTGGAATTCTGGCAGAATCCCAGAAGTACAGCACGTAGGACGATGTAGCTATGATCCGTTTTCCAATCACCGA
>JBAQIQ010000272.1:0-6531 GCA_049288935.1 Candidatus Competibacteraceae bacterium | reverse complement strand
CCACTGGGGTTATGGGGGGGTGGGGGTCGGTGCAGCGGTCGCGGTGGGCACTG
Source organism: Candidatus Competibacteraceae bacterium (assembly GCA_049288935.1). GTDB lineage: Bacteria > Pseudomonadota > Gammaproteobacteria > Competibacterales > Competibacteraceae > UBA2383. The sequence continues at coordinate 6,478 of JBAQIQ010000272.1, read as the reverse complement.
CGGTCGCCGTGGGCGCCATGGTGTCCACCCTGCCGCCGAGTTGCAACACGTTTTACGCCGACGGCGTGGCGTACCGGAACTGCGGCGGCACCTACTACGTGCCCCGTTATGACGGCCCGACGGTGGTCTATGAAGTAGTCCCGGCGCCGTCCGGGTGGAATCAATAACCGGAAAGACCAACAACACTAACCCTCGCCCGCCGGCGGGCGAGGAAACGAACACCCATTACCCTGAGGAAACCACGATGAAGCCCACCTTTTTCACTCCCCTGTTCGCGTTGTGCGTTCTGCTGATCGCTGGTTGCGCCACCCCGCAGGGAGAAACCGCCTCCGAGCAACGGGCCAGCGTCCAGCAGATGGCCCAGGATACCCTGGCCGAGGCGTACCGCCTGAATCCCGGTCTCCAAAACAGGGTCAAGCGGGCGGCCGGCTACGGCGTGTTCAGCAATCGGAGCAGCAAGATCTTGCTGATGAGTTCCGGCAACGGCTACGGTCTGGTGCGTGACAACCGCACCGGTGGAGACACCTACATGCGCATGGCCGAGATCGGCGGCGGACTGGGCATGGGAATCAAGGACTTCCGCGCTGTGTTCGTCTTCCAGGACGGGCAAACCCTGCGCCAGTTCGTAGACAGCGGCTGGGACTTCGGCGGCGACGTGGGTGCGGCGGCCAAGACCCGCACCCAGGGAGGACAAGTCAGCGCCGGGGCGTCCGCCCAAGGCATCGAAATCTACCAGTTCACCGACCGGGGCCTGGATCTGGCCGCGACCGTCGCTGGCACCAAGTACTGGCAGGATAAAGAATTGAATGCCGGGCGGAGTCGTTAGACCCGACTATTTGGTCAGCCGCCAAGGCTTGTGACTGTAATTTCTTTTCTTTATTTCCATGACGCTCTCGGAGCGAGTAGTCCGCACAAATTTCGGCGCAGCCATAAAAAATGCCCTGCCAAGAAGTTTGGCAGGGCATTGATTAAATTAGGTAAACCCCCGGCTTAGCCGGGGGACTCCCCAAGGTTTGACCGTTCCGGCGGTCAGTTGGATGCTCCACGGTCCCTTCAACGACCGAGGTGAATCCACCATGGCAGAGTATCGGAGTCTGAGTCATACGAAATGGGATTGCAAGTATCATATTGTTTTCATTCCCAAACGGCGGAAGAAAGTGATCTACGGTCAAATCCGAAGGATGCTCGGAGAGATGTTTCACGAATTAGCCAGCCATAAAGACGTGGACATTATCGAAGGGCATCTGCGCCCGGATCACGTTCATATGTGTTTGCGGATCGCGCCGAAATACGCGGTGTCGAATGTCGTGGGGTATCTAAAAGGGAAGAGCGCGATCATGATCGCTCGATGTTTTGCGGGAAAGGAGCGGAATTTCACGGGCGAGAACTTTTGGGCCAGAGGTTACTTTGTCTCCACGGTGGGATTGGATGAAACGACGGTTATTGAGTACATTCGGAACCAAGAGGCCGAAGAAGAGCGCCACGAACAGATGAAGCTGCGGATGCCGCTTTGAGCGGCCCCAAGCACCCATAACCCCTTTGAGGGGTTCACCTAATAAGCCCCCGGCTTTGCCGGGGGTCATTTAACTTTATTTGGTGGCCAGGGTCGGAATCGAACCAACGACACGCGGATTTTCAGTCCGCTGCTCTACCAACTGAGCTACCTGGCCAAAATCAGGCGGGGGGTACAAAAGAGACGCGCATTTAACCAGCTTGCACCCCTGGCGTCAAGGCTATCATACCGGCGGCGGCACATAGCCCTCGGGCAGCGCTGCCCCCTCCCCAAAGAAAAACTGCTCCATCTGCTGCTCCAAAAATTGACGCGCTTTCGGTTCGAACGGCGTCAGTCGGTACTCATTAATCAGCATGGTCTGCTGCCGCAGCCACTGTTGCCAAGCCGACTTGGACACGTTTGCGAAAATCCGCTGGCCTAGCTCGCCCGGATAAGGCAACCGATCCAGACCTTCAGCCTCAATGCCCAGCTTGATGCACTTCACGATTCGAGCCATCACTTATTCCTGTATTTTCTAAAATTCATTCACCAACGCCGCCAACAACCGTTGCACGGGCGCGGCCATTCCTCGTTTGGCGAGATCGCGGCTGTTATACCAGACAAACCGCTCCCCTTCCATCACCACCCGACCTTGCTCGATCACCCGAACCGGCGTCGGCGTAATGTCCAGATGGAAATGACTGAAGCTGTGTCGGACCACGCTCCACGGCGATTCAACTTTCACCGCCAACCCCCATCGCTCCTGACACCAGCCAGCAACATCCATCTCCAGCGGGCATTCAGGAAAACTCCACAACCCACCCCAGACGCCGACCGGCGGGCGACGCTCTAGCAACACTTCACCATTCCCGGTCTGTAACAGCAGCATCCGAATAGCCCGTGTCGGCGTCTCGCGGTGCGGCTTTGGTGCTGGAAAATCCATCTCCCGCCCAAAAGCATGGGCCACGCAATCGCCGGCCAGGGGGCAATCCGCGCAGCGTGGCCGGCGTGGAGTGCAAATGATCGCCCCCAAGTCCATCACGGCCTGCGTATAATCGGCCACCCGTTCGGCAGGCGTATAATATTCTGCCAGTTTCCACAACGCCGCCTGGACCCGAGCGTGGCCAGGCCAGCCCTCCACCGCGCCGAACCGCGCCAGTAACCTTTTGACGTTGCCATCCAGGATCGGCTGACGTTGGCCCGCCGCTAACGCCAAAATAGCCCCGGCGGTCGAGCGACCGATGCCTGGCAATGCTTGCAAAATTTCTAGATCCAGGGGCATCTCGCCGCCATGCTGGTCGCGTAGAATCCACGCTGCCTGATGTAAATGACGGGCGCGGGCGTAATAGCCCAGCCCCGCCCATCGCTGCAAAACCTCATCCAGATCAGCGTCGGCCAGCGCCCGGATATCGGGAAATCGCGCCATGAAGCGCTCATAATAAGGAATGACGGTCGCTACCTGGGTCTGCTGCAGCATGATCTCTGAAATCCAAACCCGATACGGTGTAGGATTTTCCTTCCAGGGTAATTGCTTACGACCGTCAGTATCAAACCAATCCAGCACCTGCCGGGCAAATTCCATGGGATTCGTCATTCATTTTCATCCATCGGAGGATTTCAACATGGCGCGTATTCTGATCGCCGGGTGCGGCGACGTCGGGACCACCCTTGGGAAAGCTCTAGGCGCAGCCGGGCACGAAGTCTGGGGCCTGAAACGCCATCCCGCCGACCTGCCTTCGCCCATTCAGCCATTGGCCGCCGATCTCACCGATCCCGCAACCCTGATGGCGCTGCCAGCGAATTTAGACGTCGTGGTCTACAGCGCCGCCGCCGCCGGCTTCAGTGAAGCGCATTACCAAGCCGCCTACATTGATGGCGTCTGCAACCTGCTGGATGCGCTACGCCAAGCGGGACAGCCACCGAAGCGGTTGTTGTTCACCTCCAGCACCTCGGTTTACGCCCAACACCAGGGGGAGTGGGTTGATGAAGACTCGCCCGCCGCAGCGGAAGGTTTCAGCGGCCGCTGTATTCGTGAAGGGGAACGGCTGATGTGGGACAGCGGCTGGCCTGCCGTGGCCGTGCGCTTTGGCGGCATTTATGGACCCGGCCGCACCCGGCTGATAGACAGCGTCCGGGAGGGCAGCGCAACCTGTTCTGACGGTCCGCCCGTCTACACCAACCGCATTCACCGTGACGATTGCGCCCGGGTGCTGGAACACCTACTCCAATTCCCCGAACCCGAGCCACTCTACATTGCTGTAGACGACGACCCGGCGCCGCTGGACGCCGTGCTGGGCTGGCTGGCTGACCAACTCGGCGCCCCGCAACCGCCCCGTATTCCGCAACCGCCTTGCAAACCTGGCGCGGCAATCCGCCGGGACTCTGCGGCACGGATGCGCGCTAGCAAACGCTGCTGCAACGCCCGGCTACGCGCCAGCGGCTTCCAGTTCCGCTACCCCAGCTACCGGGATGGATATGCAGCGCTGTTATCCGGTGACAGACCGGAGGCTTGACCCTAAAACGCCCCACCTGCAAAGTCATAACTCATCTCACGGTAGGGGTGCTGCAAGAAAAAGCCCTGGATTAGATCGACGCCCAGCGACCAAAGAATGGGCATGGTTTGCACATCCTCGACCCCGCCAACGATCGTGGCTGCACCCAGCGCTTCCAGATTCTTTACCAACTCCTTAAGCTGAGCCTGCTTCTTGGAGTCTTTGGCGAGGCTATTGACGAAATACATATCCAATTTGACGTAATCAGCGCCCAGATTTTTCAATAGGCCCAGCGAATCGGCGCCCCGGCCAAAGCGGTCTATGCAAAACCCGCAACCGAGTACTTTAATGCCCCTCAGAAAGGCGACCATGTCACGCAAGCTGCGTTCAGCGGTCGATTCGGCAACCTCGAACACCAGGCGCTGCGCCTCGACGCCACTTTGCTCCAGTTCTTTACGCAACCAGGCGCTCAGCGTTTTATCCTGCAACGTCACCGGTAGCACCTTGATAAACAAGTTGGTGGCCTGCTGTCGTTGCTTCAGCATTTCCAGCGAATGCACAATCACCCAGCGATCCAGCGTTAATCCCAGTTCGTGGTTGTAGACCACGCCAAACACGCTGCCCGGCACCAAATCCTGACCCTGACGGTCGCGCAGCCGCAGCAACGCTTCATAACGCTCATTCGTATCGCCGCGCATACTGGCCACTGGCTGAAACACCAGCCACAGCCATTCATGCTCAATAATTTCGCGCACCTGATCGAGCACCCGCATCCGTGAGGAAGTCTCCTGGTCGCGCTGAACTGGAGAGGCGCCTTGTTGGAGGTAAATACGCTCCCCTTTGGCTTCCCGCGCCAGGCCACAGGCGGAATCCGCCCGCTGGATCAGTATCATACGATCCTGGCTGCGGTCATTCGTGCTGGCGATGCCAATGCTGGTCCGCAGCAGCAACGCCTGATCACCCACCTTGTAGAATCCGGCTTCCAAAGCATCGCGAATGCGACGCCCCATCTTGAGCAACACTTCGTCTCCGGACAGATCAGGCGCCAGCACTGCGAAAATGGCGTCACTGAACCGCGCCGCAGGCTGCTCAACGTTCAGCAGGTTGCGCAACCGGTTAGCCGCCTGACCCACCACCTCATCAGCGATCGCTACTCCGGCTGAGTCGCGGATGGTCCGCAAATTATCCAGCATGATAAAAAGCACCGTCAGCGTTCGCCGGCGCAAGCCCATCGCCTCCAGTTCCCGTTCCAGCAACATCATGAACCGTTGACGATTATACAAACCGCTGACCGAATCGTTGTCACTCAACCGGCTCAGCTTGACCCGTAAAGCGCGCGCCCGGTGCAAGCGCTGCTTGACCTCCCAACATAGATAACTGGCGGACGCCGGTTTGGTCAGCAAGCTGGCGCCGGGTGCGTTCAAATCCGTCAGGTAGTGCGCCACATCCGCCGGGAAACACATCAAAATCATTGGCAGTGCATCAAAATCCCGGTGTTGAGCGATCACCCGCGCCAGATCCGGCCCGCTCACTTCCTTCAAATCAAGATCAATCAGCAACAAATCCGGATGGAAGCGGTGAATATCCTGTAAGACTTGCAACGGCTGAATGATGACCCGGGGCGTCATCCCCTGCTCTTCCAGCGCTCCAGCCATTTCCCACGCTTCGGTTGGCCGGTCATTAACGATCAGCACCCGATAGTAACCTTCCGAGGTTTGCGGCAATAGCAACTCCCGCAACACCCCCACGACTTCATCGTTATCGAACGGTTTACTGAAATAGGCGGCGCCCCCTGCATGCACACCGTCCAATCGTGCCGACATATCATTGCGCTCGGCCAGAAACAGCACCGGCGCCCGCAAGTTGATTTCGGCGCGCAGGGTCGCCATCATCGACAGCACGGTCTCCGCGCCCTCGGGAAAGTCTACGTCAACCACAACGGCGCCAGGCATTCGCTCATGCAACTGCTCCTCCGCCTCGGTCAGGTTGGCGAGATGTCGTGTTCGGTACCCGGAATCTTCAAGCTTGGTCAGCAATGACGGTTTCTGATCGGCAGAGATGAGAAAGATTTCCGGCTGAGCCACCAGCAGCGGGCGGGTTCTGGGTTCTTCCTCTGCGTTGTCGCTTGTCGTCAGGATGAAGCGTAACCCATCAAGCAACGCAATTAACCGCTGTCGTTCAACTTCGGACGGCATCCTGCCGACGGCTGCACAGTTTTTGACATGCTGATCCAGTTGTGTCACCAGTTCGGTCAAACGCCCGTTACCTTGACCCTGAGCGTTCTGCACCATGTCCTGCGCCAGACGGGCCAGCATGGTAAATGACCTGGAGTTCCACTTAACGTAATACAGCTTCTGCCACAAGTCCTCGATCAGCTTCAGGTGGTTAGCTAACCTGAGGCGCTGGCTATCCTGACCTTTGGCCTCGCTCATGGCCTGTCTCCTGATTAATTTTCTGGTGAGATCGGTTAACTAGCGTTCGATTTGACTCACAT
>JBAQIQ010000271.1:0-3748 GCA_049288935.1 Candidatus Competibacteraceae bacterium | reverse complement strand
TGTAGCCGCTTGCAATCATCGGCGGGTTTGCGCGCAATCATCGGCCTTTTCCTGCTCAAATTAACTGATTCTATCGGGGAGGCCGTGCTCACATTCTCTGCAACTGTGCTTGCAATCATCGCCCGGTGCGCGCGAACATCAGTGCTTCTGCTCACATTCTTTGCAACTGAGTAGGCACCATGGACGGCCTTGAGCGTCCTCAAATCGGCACCCCGGCGGCTAACAACCGGTCCCGTAATTCAGCGGCCCGCACCGGTTCGAGTTGCTGGCCAAACCACGCTTTGATCTCCGCGGGCTTCGCCTCAAACTGCTCGACCAAATCCCGTAGGCGGTAACCGTGACGCGCCAGGGTCGGTTCCAAGTCGTCCAGGTGTTTGGAGAGTACGGCGTCGACCAGTTCGGCGGACACCGGCGTTTCGCCGGTCTGATAACCGGCCTCCAAAGCCAGCGCCAAGTGCATTTGCATTTGTAAGGGGGTCCGCAGCCGGGACGCCAGCAGGTCGAGAGCCGCCTCGGTCAGTACCGACTCCGGCGGGATTTTGTCTTGGGTGCAGGTGGACAGCAACCAACGGAGATACTCGCGCTGGCTGCCGGTGATGCCATCGAGGGTGAAGATGTCGGTGCGGTAACCGATCTCTTCCAGGGTCGGGCGGCGGAGGTCATTTTTGAGCTTGGGATGGCCGGCCAGGACGATCGACAGGCGACCACCCCCACTTTCCACGACTTCCAACAGACGTTTGAGACCGATCAAGGTATGCGGATGCAGATCGTGGGCTTCATCAACGAACAGGGCCACCGGTCGTTTGCTTTTTTTCACCAGGTCGCGCAGCTCGCGTTCGCGCTTTTCCCCCTGAGCCGGAATGCGCACCGCTTTGTCCGGCGAGAGGTCATAAAACAGGGCAGTGATTAAGGTGCTGAGCTTGATGCTGTGTTTCTCGACCGCCAATGACTGGGAGACGATGACCCGGCTTTCTTCACGCAAGAGTTGCTGCAAGCGACGCAGGAAGAGGGTTTTGCCCGCACCGACCACCCCGCATACCGCGATCAAGCGGCCGTCGGGGAGGGCTTCCCGGATGTCCTGCAGGAGACGTCGGTGGTGGTCGGTTTCGTAATAGCCGGCCCGGTTTAACGGGTGAACCAGACCGTAATGGTGCATCACCTCAACCCGCATGGTCGGGTACTCCTTGAGGGCGGGCCTGAGTCCGGAAATAGTGGCGGATGCGCTGCAGGACGTGAGGGCGAACCAAGGTTTCACTGAGCACCTGATCGATAAACGCCCGCGCTTCCCGGGGGAGCCTGGCCAGCGGCAGCGCCAGTTCCTCGGCAATCGCCAGCTTGGCGGCAATGACGGTCGGATAACGATCTTCCGGGGCGGGCGGGAACGGTTGCTTTTTCAGGTCATCGACGCCCGATGCCGTGACCAGACGGATCTCCGTTTCTCCCGTCAGCGCCGCACGCGGGAGACCCAGTTGGTCCGCCAAGTGTTCGATCCGATCGGCCCGTTCGTCAGCGGGGCTTTTCTTGAACGCCCGGTAGCGATGGAGCGGGATGGGTCCGGCCACTGGGGCGTAAGGTCCGAACCGCTGGTCCCCGTATTCAACCGACAGGTCGGTATCAAACAGTCCCCACCACAGCACGACCGTTTCGCCGGCCAGTTCCGGGGCGACTTCATAGACGGTACCGTTCACCGTGATGCGCGCATCGACGCCGACCCGCCGCCGTTCCGGTTCGCGGGCGAAGGTACTGAACCGTTCAAAAGTGCACATGGCCCGCAGGCCCTCCGCAGGGAGGTGGAGCCGCCAGTCGTCCAGTCGGGAGTGGGCCTCGCTCCGGTGCGGCTGGCGGTTGTAGCTCAACAGGTAGCGGTGCAGCCAGAGGTTGGCCTCGGCTTCGTTCTGCGGCTGGTGGAAATGATAGAGGGTTTCATGGGCGTCCTTAACGGTGCGAAACGGGCGCTCGACCTTGCCCTTGGCCCGGGCGGTGGCGTGGTGTTGGGCGTCACTCGCCGGTCGATGGGTTTGCCAGGCGATCCCCAGGTGGGTCATGACGCGCTGGAACACCCGGCTCTTGGCAATGGGGCCATTGTCGAGATAGAGAAACTGGGGTCGGCCCTGGAACAGAAAGTCAGGATCGGCCTTGGGCGCCATGGCGTTGAAGAGAAAACGCAGGGCCGCTGCGGCCTCTTCGCCGTAAACGCACCGGTATTCCTGGTAACACACCCCACTGCGGTCATCGACGACGCTGAACAACATCAAGGTGGGTGGGCCTCGGCCCGGTTCACACCACAAGGGCGCCGCCACCCGCTTCAGATCAGAAGGTGACAGATCGAACTGCCAACCGTCATTGCTGTGCTCTGCTTGGAAACGGACCGCGACCGGGGCGCGGGTGAGCCGGGGAAGATCGAGGCCCCACCGCCGTAAATACCGGTCCACCGTGGCGCGGGTGAGTACCCCAGGTGGGGCTTGGATCAATCCCTCAGGGGTCTCCACCCCATACTGTTCCAGAAGTTCCAGGGCGCGGGCCGTGGATAGATGGTGATCTTGGCGATTGGTGGTGCGCACCTTCAGGGCCGCTATGAGCTCACAGTAGCGCTCCATTTGCGCGGTCGGTAGTCGGCGAGATTGACCTCGGTCCGTCCGTCCGACCAACTTGGGTTTATAGAAATCCCGCAACGCGCGGTAGACCGTCGCCGGGGAAACCCCGTATAAGGTCGCGGTGTCCCCAATCAGGGTGTGTCGTTCTGGCGCCCGGGGCGGCAGATCGTCCAGTTGCTGCCGGAGCGTCAAGAGCGTTTCGACCGGCAGGGTATTAGGCCGCATCACGGCCATCGGCTTCCGCCTCAGCCAAGTAGCTATAGAGCGTCGGTTTGGAAATGCCCAACAGCCGGCAAATCTCGGCAATCCGATGCCGGCGTTCCCGGTAGAGATGCACGGCCAATTGTCGTTGCGCTACATCGAGCGCCTTCGGTCGCCCACCCCGGTGGCCTCGGGCGCGGGCCGCCGATAACCCCGCCTGCGTTCGCTCGCGAATCAGGGTGCGCTCGAATTCGGCCAAAGCGCCAAACAGGTGGAAGACGAGCTTGCCTCCGCTCGAAGTGGTGTCAATGCTTTCCTTCAGGCTTTTGAGACCAATGCCACGGCTGTCCAAGGTTTCAACCAGCGCGATCAGATCTTTCAGCGAGCGGCCCAGCCGGTCCAGTCGCCACACCACCAGGAGGTCGCCTGCCCGCAGAACTTCCAGCGCCAAGGTCAGTCCCGGGCGCACGACTTGCGCGCCGCTGGCCTGATCCTCATAAATCCTGAGGCACCCCACCTGGGTCAACGCATCGCGTTGAAGGTCAAGGTGCTGATCGTCGGTGGACACCCGCGCATAACCAATCAACATGAGATCCCCGCCTCTCGGTCGGATGGCTCAAAGGAACGGTATCCCGTCACCCGACAGGTTAAGAAACCCGTGCAACTGATAGAAAACCTGACATTGAATTCTATACTGGGTTTCTTGCCCGAAGAAAGCCGAATTTCACGACGTTGACGAGGTCCTCGGCAACAGGCAAAAAAACCTTCGTTTTCTTGCCCGCTCAGTTGCAGGGAATGTGAGCAGACCACCGGATGATTGCAAACAAGGCTTCATGATTGCGCGCATAGTTGCAAACAATGTGAGCAGCGATGGCCCGATAAAATCAGTTAATTTGAGCAGGAAAAGGCCGATGATTGCGCGCAAACCCGCCGATGATTGCAAGCGGCTACAC
>JBAQIQ010000270.1:0-45953 GCA_049288935.1 Candidatus Competibacteraceae bacterium | reverse complement strand
GGCATCATGCGCACCCGGATGCAGCCCATCAGCAATATCTGGGCGAAGATTCCCCGGGTCGTGCGTGATCTGGCGATCAGTTGCGACAAACAGATCCGGGTCGAAATGGAAGGCAAGGAAACCGAACTCGACAAGAGCCTGATTGAGGCCATGAAAGACCCGCTGACCCATCTGATCCGCAACGCGGTCGATCATGGCATCGAAATGCCAGCGGCGCGGCAGGCCGCCGGCAAGCCTGAGGAAGGCTGTCTGCTGATGCGCGCCTACCATGAGGGGGGTCAGGTGCATATCGAGATTTCCGACAACGGGGCGGGTCTCAACCCGGTCAAACTGCGCACCAAAGCGCTGGAAAAAGGGTTGATTACCCCAGAACGCGCTTCAGCCATGAGCGATCAGGATTTCCGGCGACTGATTTTCCTGGCGGGCTTTTCCACTGCGGAAAAAGTCACCAATATCTCCGGGCGCGGCGTCGGTATGGATGTGGTTAAGACCAACATCGAAAAGATCGGCGGCGTCATCGATCTGGAGAGCGAACTCGGACGCGGCACCACCTTCAAGATTCGCATCCCGCTCACCCTGGCCATCGTCCCGGCGTTGATTGTCACCAGCGGCGGCGAGCGCTTCGCCATTCCCCAGGTCAATCTGCTGGAACTGATCCGGGTTAATGAAGAACAGCGCAACGCCGCGATTGAATATGTGCATAGCCATCCGGTTTACCGCCTGCGCGGCAAGCTGCTGCCGATTGTTTATCTGAACCAGGAACTACGGCTCACCGCCACCGCCCGCGTCCTCAACATCGTGGTGTTGCAAGCCGGCCAGCACCAGTTTGGTCTGGTCGTGGATCAGATCAACGACACCCAGGAAATCGTCGTCAAGCCGCTCGACAAAGTGTTACAGGACATCCCCGTGTTCGCCGGCGCGACGATCATGGGCGATGGCCGGGTGGCGCTGATTCTCGACATTCTGGGCATCGCGCAACGCGCCCATATCATCAGCGACAGCCATGACCAGGGCGGTTCGGCGCGGCTGCACGCCGATCAGCATTTGAAAGCCGAGATTCAAACCCTGCTGCTGGTGCGTTCGCCCGGCAATGGCCGATTGGCTATTCCACTGGCGCCGGTCTCCCGGCTGGAGGAATTTGAACCTGATCAGGTGGAAAGTGCGGGCGAAGTGGATGTGATCCAGTATCGGGGGCACATCCTGCCACTGGTTCGGTTGCGGGATATTCTCGGCGACCGCCGACCGGCCAGCCGACCGGCCTCCGTTGACAACGGCGCCTTTACGACCACCCTCCTGCAAGTCATTGTTTTCGGCGACGGTGTGCGTCGGGTTGGCCTGGTCGTAGACGAAATTCTTGATATCGTTCAGGATATTTTTGAAACCAAGGGCCGTTCAACCCGCCCCGGTATCGTCGGCACCCTGGTCATTCAGGGCCGGGTCACCGAGATGTTCGATGTCCAGAGCTTCCTACAGCGGGTCGCGCCGCTGCTGGCCCTCGCCGAGGAGACCTAAACTGATGGCGGATTATCGGCAGTTTTGCACCTTCTTTCTGGGCGACCGCTTCTTCGGCGTCGAAGTCGAAAAAGTCCAGGAGGTCATTCGTTATCAGGTCGTGACCCCGGTGCCTTTGGCTGCGCCGGTCATTCGGGGTTTGATCAACTTGCGGGGTCAGATTGTCACCGCGATTGACCTGCGTCGCCTGTTGCAGATCGGCGACCGAAACGATGATTACCGACCGATCAATATTGTTGTCCACACCCGGCAAGGGACGTTCAGCCTGCTGGTGGACCGCATCGGCGATGTGCTGGATGTGGATTACGCCAGTTTTGAATATCCACCCGATACGCTGGAAGGTATTGCCCGCGAGTTGATCCAGGGAACTTACAAGTTGCAGGGACGGTTACTGCTCACCATGAATATCGACAAACTATTCAATCCGGCTCTTCTGAACCGCGTTCACGAAGCCACACAAAAAACTGAAATTTAAAATCAGAGACCGGCCTCGCGCCGGTGGGCCTGGAGACAGGCGCTTCCCGGAGAAATTGATCAATGAGTGTCCTGAAAAATCTTAACCTGCACCGCAAACTGCTCCTGATCGTCGGCTGGGCCGCCCTCAGTATGGCGCTGTTAATCGCCTTGTCCCTCTACAACCGCTGGCATCAAACACGGGAAGAACCCAAAACCCTGGCGCTCAGCCTGGTCGAAGTCGCTAACGGGGTCATCGACCGTTATCAAAGACAGGAACAAGCCGGCGCGCTGACCCGGGAGCAGGCGCAGAAATTGTCTATCGAAACCCTCCGCAACATGCGCTATCAGGACCTCTACTTCGTCATTGTCGATCAGGATCAGCGGTTGTTGCTGCACGCTGCACGCCCGGAATTGGAAAATCAGGCGGCGCGCGGCGGGCGCGACGCCAACGCTCTGGCCGCTATCACTGCCGAGATGATCGATGTCGCTCAGCGTCAGGGCAGTGGCTTTGTCACTTATGAGTGGCCACGACCGGGCGTGGGTCAGCCTGTCCCCACCGTCGGTTATGCCCGGGAATTCGCCCCCTGGAACTGGGTGCTGGCCACTGGGGTTTATCTGGATCAAATGCGTGATGAATTCTTCAACACGCTGTTGCGTGAAGCGCTCATCGCGGTCCTCCTGCTGGCGTCCTTGTTAGGGTTATCGTTCTGGCTGACCCGCAGCGTTCTGGTCAGCGTCAGGGAAGTTCTCGATCTGTCGCACCACCTGGCCAGCGGCGATCTTTCCCAAACCGCCCGAGTGCTCTCCGAGGATGAGCTGGGTGAAATGGCGCAATCGCTCAATCAGGCGGTCGCTGGTCTGCGCACCCTGTTGCAAACGGAAAAAATCGACTGGAACGCGGGGGCGGGCCAGCGCCAGCAAGTCGAGCGCGTTCTATCCGTGATCGAAAACACCCCCTCCAACATCATGGTCGCCGACCGCAATCTGCGGCTGTGCTACATGAATCCTGCCATGGAGCGCCTGTTGCGGGGGATGGAGGGGCATTTACCCACGCCGGTCAATAACCTGCTCGGTCAACCCATTGATCTATTCTACCGGCAGCAGGGCGATTTGCGGCGCATCGTCGCGGAACCCGCCCAACTACCGCACACGGCCGTCGTCACCCTGGGCAACGAGTTTTTCGAGCTGTGCTTCAGCGCAGTGTATGGCCGGGATGGTTCCTACCAGGGACCGATGATCACCTGGAAACCCGTCACCGAAAAATTGCGCAATGAGCAGGTAGTGAAGGGCGTGGTCGATCGCGAGAAAGAGCAGACCCACCTGCTGCAAACCCGGGTTGAGCAGATGCTGAAAGCCGTCAGCGCCGCTGCGGCAGGCGACCTGAACCAGGAAATGACTGTCACGGGCGCTGATTCGATTGCCCAGATGGCGCAAGGGTTGAATCAACTGCTGGCGACCCTGCGCGACAGCATGACCCACATTGGCCAAACCGCCCAAACTCTGGCCGGCGCCGCCGAGGAATTGACCTCCGTCAGCCATCAAATGGGCGGCAACGCCGAAGCCGCCTCGACCCGGGCCACTCTGGCGACCTCGGTAGCCGATCAGGTGAGCAACAATGTCGAAGCCGTCGCCACCGCCACGGAGGAAATGGGCGCCAGCATCCGCGAAATCGCCCAGAATGCCGCCGAAGCCGCCCGGATCGTCGCTTCGGCCGTCACCATGGCGCAAAACGCTAACACCACCGTTCGCAAACTGGGCGACAGCAGCGCCGGCATTGGCAACATCATCAAAGTCATCACTTCCATCGCAGAACAGACCCACCTGCTGGCTCTGAACGCCACGATTGAAGCAGCGCGCGCCGGCGAGGCGGGCAAAAGGTTCGCCGTGGTCGCCAATGAAGTCAAGGAACTGGCCAAGGAAACCGCCAAGGCCACTGAGGAAATTGGCCGCAAAATTGAAGCCATTCAGATGGACACCGGCAGTGCGGTGGACGCCATCGGGGGCATCAGCGCCATTATCAATCAGATCAATGATATTCAGATCACCATCGCCAGCGCCGTTGAGGAACAGACCGCCACCACCAACGAAATCAGCCGCAGCGTCGCCAATGCGGCGCGCGGCAGCGCTGAAATCGCCAACAACATTACCAACGTGGCCCAGGCGACGCAAAATACTCTCAGCAGCGCTAACGATGTGCATACGGCCTCCAGTGAAATGGCCCGCATGGCCGCCGAGTTGCAGCAAATGGTCGATCGGTTCCGCTATGAAGCCGGTGCAAGTCACCTGAGCACTCGCCGCACCGGAATGCGTGGAACGATTTAACATCGTCTTGCATCCGTCATACGGAGCATCGCCTTGATGGCTGTGTTGATCGTCGATGATTCCAAAGCGATGCGCTCGCTGACCGGGCATATCCTGAAAAACGCCGGTTTGGCGATTTTCGAGGCGGGCGACGGTCAGGAGGTTCTGGAATGTCTTCGCCAAATCAACGGCATTGATTTGGTGCTGGTGGGCTGGAGTATGCCCGGCATGGATGGCTATGCTTTCATTTGCGCCGTGCGCGCACTATCCGCTTACCGTACAGTGCGCTTGATAATGGTCACCGCCGAATCGGAAATGGAACAGGTTTCACGGGCGCTTGCCGCAGGCGCCGATGAATACATCATGAAGCCGTTCACCCGCGACGCGGTGTTGGAAAAACTCAAACTGCTGGGAATTCTCCCTTAGCCATGGCTGAAAAAATCCGCATTATGCTGGTTGACGATTCGGCGGTGATCCGTCGCCTGTTAACCGATGTCCTGGCTGGCGATCCGCAACTGGAAGTCGTCGGCAGCGCCCAGAACGGGCAAATCGCTCTGGAAAAATTGCCGGTGCTCAACCCCGACATCATCATTCTGGATGTGGAAATGCCCGTCATGGATGGTCTGGAAACGTTGACCGAGATTCGCAAACGCCAACCGCGTTTACCCGTCATCATGTTCAGTTCGATCACCGAACGCGGCGCAATTGTCACCCTGGAGGCTCTGGGACGGGGCGCTAACGATTACGTCACCAAACCGGCCAATACCGGCAACATGATGGCGTCACTGCAGCGGGTGCGCGATGAGCTGATCCCCCGGATCAAAGTTTTTTGCCAGCATCTGCTGAGTCCGGCCGCTCCCGCCATCCCGACTGTTCGCAAACCGCCAGGTCGTCTGGAGCCCGCCGCCCGTCCAGCCCCGGTAGCCCCCCCGGTAGCCCGTCCAGCCCCGGTAGCCCGTCCAGCCCCGGCAACCCCTCTGGCGCCAACGCCTTTTCCGACCGTTGCTCCCGTCCCGCGCCCATGGGTCAGCACCGCACCCCAGAGGATCGATGTGGTGGTCATTGGCGCCTCTACTGGCGGCCCCAATGCGCTGGCTACGCTATTGCCGCAACTGCCCGCCTACTTCCCGGTCCCGGTCGTGATTGTCCAGCATATGCCACCCATCTTCACCCGCCTGCTGGCGGAGCGCCTGACAGCGCAGTCCGCGTTGCCCATCGCCGAGGCTACGGCGGGCGAATCTTTGCAACCCGGCAAAATTCGCTTGGCTCCGGGGGGAGCACACCTGGTACTGGAGCGCCAGGGCGCCCAAGTGTATTTGCAACTGAATCAGGACCCCCCGGAAAACTCCTGCCGCCCTGCGGTGGATGTACTCTTCCGATCAGTCGCTACGGCCTATCGAGGCAATGTCCTCGCGGTGGTTCTGACCGGTATGGGTAACGACGGACTGCGCGGTTGTGAGACGATTCGCAATGCCGGTGGACAAATTCTGGTACAGGATGAGGCCAGTTCGGTGGTGTGGGGCATGCCCGGTTTTATCGCACGCGCCGGTCTGGCGGATGGGCAGATCGCTTTGAACCAACTGGCCGGGGAGATCATGAATCGCGTCCGCACGGTCCGCTAACCTCACAGCTTACGCCGACGCGATGAATACAATCAGCCCCAGCGATTTCAACTACATCTGCGATCTGGTCCGCCGCCATTCCGCCATTGCGCTGGAATCGGATAAGGCTTACCTGATCGAGACGCGCCTGGCCCCCTTGGTGCGCCGGGCCGGTTTCACATCGCTGCAAGAGTTGATTGCGTCATTGCGAACCCAACCCCCGGCCCACCCGCTCTATCGCCAAGTGGTGGAAGCCATCACCACTCATGAAACGTCCTTTTTCCGTGATCTTCATCCCTTCGATGCACTCAAGACCACGATTCTGCCCGAACTGCTGGCCAAACGGCAGTCTCCCAACCTGACGATCTGGTGTGCAGCCTGTTCCAGCGGTCAAGAGCCTTACAGTGTGGCCATGCTGGTGTGTGAGCATTTTCCCATCCTGGCCAATCGCCGGACGCGCATCATCGCCACAGACTTGTCCGAGACGATTCTGGCCCGGGCGCGTGAGGGTCTTTACAGTCAGATTGAAGTCAACCGGGGTTTACCCGCGGCGTTGCTCATCAAGTATTTTGACAAGCAGGGCTTGCACTGGCGGATCAAGTACGAAATCCGGCGCATGGTGGAATTCCAGCAGAGTAATCTGGCGGAGTCCTGGCCCCTGATGCCGCCGCTGGATGTGGTGTTTATGCGCAATGTGCTCATTTATTTTGATGTAACCACCAAAAAAGCGATTTTGGCGCGGATTCGCAGCGTTTTGAAACCGGATGGTTATCTATTTCTGGGTTCCTCGGAAACCACCCTGAATCTGGACCCCGCTTTCGAATCGATTTCCATGGGTAAAAGCCTATGTTATCAATTACGCCAAGCCAAAACGCCGTAGCCGGGTCTGCCAACGCATTATTCGAGCTGGCGGCAAGCATTTGGCATTCTCTGCTCGATCTGGATGTCCTGCACGTCGCCGACCGGTCGACTGATGATCTGGCGGAGGAAAGCGGTGTGCTCACCGGCTGTGTCCACTTTGATGGTCACTGGCAGGGTAGCGTCCTCCTGATCTGCCCGAAGCCATTGGCCCTGCAAACTGCGGTGGCCATGTTCAAAACCGCGCCCACTGACATTACTGAAAGCGCGTTGCACGATACCATCGGTGAATTGACCCATGGGCTAGGAGGAACTCTGAAAAGCCCGCTGCCTGCGCCCTGTCATTTATCGCCGCCTTCTGTCATGGAAGGCTACAATATCCGCAGGGAAGGACGGGCTATAAAACGAATTTTGCTGCGTTGCGCAGGCCAGCCTCTACAAATCATCTTATTCGAACGGGAGAAAAAACGATGAAAATCCTGATTGTGGACGACAGCAATGCCATGCGGATGATCGTCCGGCGCACCCTGCGTGAAGCTGGGTTCGGTCATCTCGAAGTTTTGCAGGCGGGCGATGGTAATGAGGCGCTGGACATCATTCACAAAACGCCTCCCGATCTGATCCTCTCGGACTGGAACATGCCCAACAAGTCCGGACTGGAATTATTGGAAGCCCTTAATGAAGAAGGCTACCATATTACGTTCGGCTTCGTGACCACTGAGGCCACTGCGGAAATGCGCACCAAAGCGGCGCAGGCCGGGGCCAAATTCATTATCAATAAACCCTTTACCGCTGACATGTTCGCCAAAACCCTGTCCATGTTCATCCCGGATTAAAACCGTTCTGAAGGCCTGATCACCAGCGACCCCGCCAACGCTGATTGCGCCGACTCCCCCGGTTTCCAGACCCGCACGATCTGTAACGGAACACGCCATGCCCACTACTTTCATCCTGCCCAAGGCCGCCGATCTCAGCAAAACGCTCGTCATGCTGTTTGGAGGTAACGTACCCGCCACACCGGGAAAGGCGGTAGACACCAAACCCGCCTCCAGCAGCCTGATCGCCAGTTACATCGATGATGACAACAAAGTCGTCGCCGCCTTTGCCTGTGATATCCCTTTCGCTGCCAATGCCGGTTGTGCGCTATCGATGATGCCCGCCAGCGCCGCCAAGGACGCTATCAAAACCAAAAAGCTGGAAGCGGCCATGATCGATAATCTGTATGAAGTCGCGAATATTCTCTCCACCCTGCTGATGAACGATAAAACCCCGCATCTCCGGGTGGCCACCCTGTATCCTGAAGCCAGCAAGATTCCTCCTGAAGTCCGCGAGATGCTCAATGGCGCCAGAGGACATGCTGATTTCACCGTCAATATCCCCCGCTATGGCAACGGCTGCCTATCCCTGTTGGTCCTCTGAATCCTGCGGCTGATTCCTCACCCCCGCCTCACCGCCATTCCGACTGGAAGGCGGTTCCACCTTTCAACGCTGCTGAGTGTAATGAATGGCAGCGCCCCCGATGACTCGCGACAAAATTTTGGCGATCCAGCCAGCGATCGGGTTTTATTTATTCCTAACATATTAATAAATAATAAAAAAAATAAAAAATCGTGAATGGTGCGCTATTTGCTTAGCAAGCGCCATTCTTCTCAAAAAGCTGCGGAACCCCTTATGGCTCAGAAAGACGACGCCAAACCTTCAGAAAAGAAAGGTTCTGGCCTCCTCAAAATCCTGCTCATATTGTTCGGTGGTCTGATTCTGATCGGCGGTTCAATCGGTGCAACCCTGTTTTTGACCGGCGCGCTGAACAAGAAAGCTGAGGGCGGGCATGCAGCAGAGTCCGTCGCTAGCGCAGCGCCTGCACATGGCGGCGCCAGTCCCTCGCCAATAGCGCCTCTCCGGGGGCCAGTGATCTATCACCCCCTCGAACCTGCCTTCATCGTCAACTTTGAGGATCAGGGCATGCTGCGCTATCTGCAAATCGGCCTGACCACCATGACGCGCGACCAGCGGATCGTCGACGCCATCAACCAAAATATGCCGCAAATTCGTAACGACCTGATCTTATTGTTCTCCAACCAGAAGATGGAAGTTCTGGCCACAACGATTGGCAAGGAAAAACTGCGCGCTCAGGCTCTGGCGCAGATTCAGGGCATTTTGGCGCGGGAAGTCGGCGTGCCGGGCATTGAAGCTGTGTACTTCAC
This sequence comes from Candidatus Competibacteraceae bacterium, assembly GCA_049288935.1. Lineage (GTDB taxonomy): Bacteria > Pseudomonadota > Gammaproteobacteria > Competibacterales > Competibacteraceae > UBA2383. Next base: position 37,021 of record JBAQIQ010000270.1, on the reverse strand, counting down.
TGCTTTTGTGCTGCAGTAACGCTCATGTCCACCGACCAGTTTCTCACCAAGGACGAACGCGATGCCCTGATGGAGGTGGTATCCAAAAAATCGCGCAGCCGCAGCCTGAGTTCAGTGGCCTTCCGGGACGACGCTCAACCATACGACCTGTCCAGCCAGGACTACGCCATCAACAATTTGTTGCCGGTGCTGGAAACCATTCATGAACGGTTCGCCCATCGTCTACGGATCAGTTTGTTTGACCTGCTGCGGCGGGATCTGATGGTGACCGTCGGCTCCATCGAAAAGCGTAGTTACACCGACTTGACGACCTCTCTCAGCGTCCCTTGCAGCGTCAATGTCATCGGCATGGCGCCCCTGAGCGGCCCGGCTCTGCTAATCTTCGATCAGGAGCTGATCTTCATGGTCGTTGACACCTTCTTCGGCGGAACAGGCCGTCTGTACAAGTCACCCAGCACCCGATCGTTCACTACGACCGAAACCCGGTTTATCCAGCGCCTGCTCGAAATCTCCTTCCGTAGTCTGGAGGATGCCTGGGAACCGTTTGCTGCGCTCAAATGCACCCGCCAAAGCGCTGAGAGCAAGCCGCAATTCATCACCGCGCTCAATCCTACCGAAACGCTGGCGGTCAGCAGTGTCCATATCAGCCGGGATAATATTGCCGGTATTCTGCATCTGGCGCTGCCCTATTCGATCCTGGAGCCGATTCGCAAAACCCTGCTGAGCAGTTTGCACAAGGAGCATCCCAACCCCAGTCCCCAACTGACGGAACGGTTGCTGGAGGGCGTCAAGGATAGCCAGGTGGAAGCCCACTGCCATCTGGCCGGCTTTGAATTGGCGCTCAGCGAGCTCCTGGAGTTGCAGGTTGGGGATGTCATTCCCGTCGATATTCCCTCCACCGCCATCCTGCAAGTGGAGAGCGTCCCGATTTACAGTGGCTCCTACGGCGTCGCCCAAGGGTGGCGCGCCCTCCGGGTTGAAAACGCGCTGGGCCGACCCAGTGGATGGGCAACGCCTTTACCACCCTCATCGGATTTTGCGCCCTTCGAAGTGAAAAATTGAATTTCCCAGCCACCGCTTCTTTTGCAGAGAACGCCGCACCATGAACGATACCGCCACCACTTTGGACACCTCGGCTGCTACGGATGACGCCCCGATCTCGAACGGCGTCAAACCCGAACCGAACCTGAGCATGGTGATGGACATCCCCGTCACTTTGTCGCTGGAACTGGGCCATACCCGGATGAGTGTGCGCGAGCTACTGCAATTAACGCAGGGTTCCGTGGTGAAACTGGATCGTCCCGGGGGCGACCCACTCGATATTCTGGTCAACGGCTGTCTGGTCGCCCGTGGCGAGGTGGTGGTGATTAACGAGCGTTTCGGCGTGCGAATTACCGACATTGTCAGCCCCGAGGAACGCATTCGCCGCCTGCGGTGACGCTCATGCGCGCAATCCTCGTTATTCCCGGAGGGATGCTGACCTGGCCGGAAAGGGTGCTGGCAACGGGTGGGGAACTGACCCGTGTCGAATCTACCGTGTTCAATGGCGGCCTGCTGGCGCAACTGACCCTGGGATTGGTTGTGGTGCTGGCGCTCGCCGTCGGGCTGAGCTGGTTGTTACGCCGCTATGCCCTGCCTCGCGATGGGCTGATCCGGGTAGTGGGCGGCCTGCCGTTGGGCGCCCGGGAACGCCTGCTGCTGATCGAAGTGGACGAGGTGCGCTTGCTGATCGGCGTCACCGCCCAACACATGCAAACCTTGCATGTCTTCAATCCGCCAGCGGCGCCCCCCTTTTCCCTGTACCCGGACCCGCCGCATGAGCCACCCTCTTCCTGACTCCTACACTCGGTGGTACATCGTCGGTGGATTGGGTGGATCGCTCCTGATGCTGCTCAGCAGCGCCGTTTTAGCCGCGCCAGGTGGCCTGCCCGCCATCACCATCACCCCAACCGAGGGTGGCGGCGAAACCTGGTCGCTGAGCCTGCAAATCCTGGCCCTGATGACGGCGCTCACCCTGCTGCCATCAGCCCTGCTGATGATGACCGCCTTCACCCGCATCATTATCGTCCTGGCCCTGCTGCGCCAGGCGCTGGGCACCATGCAGACGCCGAGCAACCAGATTTTGATCGGCTTGGCGCTGTTCCTGACCTTTTTTATCATGTCGCCGGTTTTTGAACGCATTAACGAACGAGCGCTGGTTCCCTATCTGAGCGATACGCTCAGCCTCCAGGACGCGGTGCGGGAAGCCCAGCAACCCTTGCAGGCGTTCATGCTGGCCCAGACCCGGGAAAATGATCTGGCCTTGTTTACCAAACTGTCGGGCCGGGAATCGCTGGAGTCGCTTGACCAGGTACCGTTCTCGCTGCTCGTGCCTGCTTATATCACCAGTGAACTTAAAACGGCTTTCCAGATCGGGTTCATGCTGTTCATGCCCTTTCTGATCATTGATCTGGTCGTCGCCAGCGTATTGATGGCGATGGGCATGATGATGCTCTCGCCAATGATGATTTCCTTTCCCTTCAAATTGATGCTGTTCGTGCTGGTTGACGGCTGGGGCTTGATGATGACCATGCTCGCCTCCAGCTTTTACATGCCCTGACTCTGTGGACTCTCGGAGACCGCCATGACCCCGGAAACCATTCTCACGCTGGGCCAACGCGCTTTGGAACTGGCCATTCTGGTTTCGGCGCCCCTGTTGCTGACGGGGCTGGCCGTCGGCGTCCTGATCAGCCTGTTCCAGGCGGCCACCCAGATCAACGAAATGACCCTGACCTTCGTTCCCAAACTGCTGGCGGTCGCTGCGGTGTTATTGTTGGCTGGGCAATGGATGCTCGGCCTGCTCGTGGATTTCACCCAGACTCTGTTCAAGGACATCCCCAATCTGATTGGCTAGACCATGTACATCAGCAGCGCTGAAATCGCCGCCTGGGTCGGGGCGTTTCTATGGCCGTTAACCCGCGTTTCCGCGCTATTGATGGTCGCGCCGGTCTTCGGCTCACGGGTCACCCCCGGTCGGGTCCGGCTCATGATCGCGCTGGCGCTGACCTGGGCGATTCTGCCGTTCGCGCCGCCCATGCCCATCGTTGAACCGCTCAGTCCAGACGGTCTGCTGGTGACAGTCCAGCAGGTGCTCATCGGCTTGAGCATGGGGTTTATCCTGCGCCTGGTGTTCAGTGCGCTGGAGCTGGGCGGACAGGTCATCGCCATGCAGGTCGGCTTGAGTTTCGCCAGTCTGGCCGACCCGCAGAATGGCGAACAAAGCCCGTTGCTGAGTCAGATTTACACTCTGCTGGGCACCTTAATTTTTCTGGCGTTGAATGGGCATTTATTGCTGATTCAACTGCTGGTAGACAGTTTTACCGTGCTGCCGGTGGCGCCGACCGGCGCCGATCGGGACTGGTTGTGGATTCTGGTGAACTGGGGCAGCCAAGTGTTCGCCGGGGCGATACTGATCTCTTTACCGGCCATTGCCTCGTTGTTGCTGGTCAATCTGGCTTTCGGCGTCATGGTGCGCGCCGCGCCGCAGCTCAATATCTTTGCTGTCGGATTCCCCATTATCCTGGTGCTTGGGCTGTTAATTATTCTTTACAGTTTACCCACATTACTTTACCAGCTTGACCACATGCTCGCTGAAGCGTTTCGCACCATCGGCAAGCTGGCGGGAGATAACGGCTAATGGCCGAAAATCAGGATGGTCAGGAAAAAACTGAAGACGCAACGCCCCGCCGTCAAGAAGAAGCAGCGAAGAAGGGCCAGATCGTTCGCTCCCGCGAATTGACAACACTGATCATGCTGCTGATCGCCGCCAGCGGCATCCTGGTGCTGGGACCGGGCCTGATTGAGGGACTGGCTGCGCAGATGCGCACCGGGCTGGCGATGGATCCACGCAAAATCACCGATCCCCTGCAAATCCCGGTCGTTCTGGGGCAATTATTCGCCGATTGGGTGCTGCTACTGGCCCCCTTCCTCGGACTCCTGCTGGTGATCGCCCTGCTGGCCCCGCTGGCGCTGGGCGGCTGGACTTTTACCCTGAGTATGAAATGGGAACGGCTGAGCCTGATGAAGGGCCTTGGTCGACTGTTTTCCTGGAACTCGCTGATGGAACTGTTCAAGGCGCTGATCAAGTTTCTGGTGGTTGGCGCTGTGGCGGTGCTTCTGCTCTGGCAGAGCGAAGCGGAACTGATGCATCTGGGCCGGGAACCGCTGTTACCGGCGCTGGCCCACACCGCACGGATTTTGGGTTGGGCCTTGCTCATTCTAAGTTTGCCGATGCTGTTGATCGCCGGCGTAGACGTGCCTTTCCAAATTTTCAACCACATTAAAAATTTGCGCATGACCAAGCAGGAAGTGCGCGATGAAATGAAAGATACTGACGGCAAACCCGAGGTCAAGGCGCGCATTCGCCGCCTGCAAATGGAATTTGCCCAGAAACGGATGATGGAAAAAGTGCCGACGGCGGATGTGGTCGTGACCAATCCCAGCCACTACGCAGTGGCGCTGGAATATAAGCAAGCGACCATGGCGGCGCCGGTCATTATCGCCATGGGTGTTGAGCAAACCGCCTTGCGCATTCGAGAACTGGCGACCCAGCATCGGGTGCCGCTCGTGCAATCACCACTGCTGGCCCGCGCCCTCTACTACAACGGCAAGCTGGATAAGCCGATCCCGAACCCTTTGTATCGAGCTGTCGCCCAAGTGCTGGCCTATGTGTACCGCCTGCGCCAGGAGGAGCCGTTTAACCGGGACCCGATCATTATCGAAGAGGTCCCGGTGCCGCCTGATCTGCGCACCGAGTAGGAACTCTTTATGACTCTGACCGACACCCTGGGCAGTGTGGCCCGTTCCGGCCTGGGCGCACCGCTGCTGATGATCGTCATCCTGATGATGGTGGTCATTCCGTTGCCGCCGTTCGTCCTGGATGTCTTCTTCACCTTTAACATCGCCCTGTCGCTGGTCGTGCTGCTGGCGACCGTCTACAGCGCGCGCCCCCTGGACTTTACTGTCTTCCCGACGGTGCTACTGGTAGCCACCTTGTTGCGGCTGGGGTTGAACGTCGCCTCGACCCGAGTCGTTCTGCTGAACGGCCACACCGGGGGAGACGCCGCCGGCAAGGTCATTGAAGCGTTCGGCCACTTCGTGGTGGGCGGTAGTTACGCCATCGGCATCGTGGTGTTCGCCATCCTGACGATCATCAATTTCGTGGTCGTCACCAAAGGCGCGGGTCGCGTGTCGGAAGTGACCGCCCGGTTCACGCTGGACGCCATGCCCGGTAAGCAGATGTCCATCGACGCCGACCTCAACGCCGGGGTCATCGATCAGGTGGAAGCCAAGCGCCGGCGCGCCGAGGTGGTCCAGGAAGCGGATTTTTACGGCTCTATGGACGGCGCCAGCAAATTCGTGCGCGGCGACGCCATCGCCGGCCTGCTGATTGTGTTCATCAATATAATTGGCGGCATCACTATCGGCACCCTGCAACACCAACTGCCGTTCGCCGAGGCCGCCCAGTTTTACACGTTGTTGACTATTGGCGATGGTCTGGTCGCCCAAATTCCCGCGCTGCTGCTTTCCACTGGCACGGCGATCATCGTCACCCGCGCTTCTGGAGCGCAGGATATCAGCGAGCAGGTCACCCGGCAGTTGTTCGGCAGCCCGCAGGCGCTCGCCGTCACTGCCGGCATCATTGGCCTGCTCGGCCTCATTCCGGGGATGCCCAACCTGGTGTTTCTGAGCTTGTCCGCTGGAGCGGGTTACCTGGCTTGGCGCATCTACCAGCGACAACAGGCCGCAGCAACGCCCCCGGAAGCGGCGGGCGGGGGTCCCACTGCTGAACCGGGGACGCCCGAAAGCGCTGACACCCGAGACGTGGGCTGGGACGATGTGCCACCGCTGGACACGATCGGCATGGAAGTGGGCTATCGCCTGATCGCCCTGGTAGACCGCAACCAGAACGGTCAACTGCTGGGCCGGATCAAGGGCGTGCGCAAGAAGCTGTCTCAGGAACTGGGATTTTTAATTCCCCCAGTGCATATCCGCGACAACCTTGATTTAGCGCCGACGGCTTACCGGATTACCCTGCTGGGCGTCACCGCCGCCGAAGCTGAGGCGTTTCCTGACCGGCAGTTGGCGATCAATCCCGGTCAGGCGCAGAGCACCCTGTCGGGCATCGCGACCCAGGACCCCGCGTTCAAGCTGCCGGCGATCTGGATCGAACCCGGGCTGCGCGAGCAGGCCCAGACCCTGGGTTACACGGTCGTGGACGCCAGCACCGTGATTGCTACCCACCTGAACCAGATTTTGCTTGATCATGCTTATGAACTGCTGGGGCATGAAGAAACCCAGCAATTGCTGGATCGGCTAGCGAACGCCATGCCGCGCCTGGTACAGGACCTGGTGCCCAAAACCCTGACGTTGCGGGTAGTCGTGCGGGTGCTACAAAACCTGCTGCTGGAGCAGGCGCCCATTCGCGATATGCGGACCATTGCCGAAACTTTGGCGGACCACGGCGCCCGGAGTCAGGACCCTGACGTGCTGACGGCAGCAGTCCGGGTGGCGCTCGGACGGATGATTATCCAAAATATCAATGGGTTGGAAGATGAATTACCGGTCATAACCATAGCTGCTGAATTGGAACAAATCTTGCTCAGAACCTTACAAACCGGCAGGGACGAACAGGCTCCTCTGGAACCGGGGCTGGCCGAGCGCCTGCACAAGGCGCTGCTGGACACCGCCCAGAAGCAGGAACTGGTTGGGCAACCGGCAGTGCTTCTGGTTCCCGACGCGATTCGCGTGATGTTGGCGCGCTTTACGCGGCATGGGATCCCGAACCTCCATGTTCTGGCCTTCAGTGAAATCCCCGAGGACAAAAAGCTCAAGGTCATCGCCACTGTAGGCAAGTAGATCCGTCAGCGAACCGATTGCGGCTGGCCCAGGATGCGGCAGTCGCGACAACAGCGGGAAAGAAGCTATGAAGATCAAACGACTGTGCGCCGCCAACATCCGCGAAGCGATGCGCAAAATCCGCGAGGAACTGGGACCCGATGCGGTCATCCTGTCCAACCAGCGGACCGCTGCCGGTTTCGAAATCGTTGCAGCTATCGATTATGATGAAAAAACCCTACAGAGTATGCAGCAGGCGACCGCCGAAACGGCTGGGCGCATCCCGCCTCGGGACCCGGCAACCGAACCCGATTCGGAAGCCCCGGCTGACGAACCGGCAGCACAGCCTGCGGTCCCCGTTGTTAAAGCGGCGGCCATGTCCGCCACACATCGGCCAGCGCCGCCTGTTGAGCAGGCGATCCCGACCCGACCTGATAAATCCCGGGTCATCTGGGCGCAGGACCCCTTGCTGGTCGAGATGCGCAAGGAAATCCAGGTCATGCACAATTTGCTGGAGCACCAATTAGGCAGCCTGGCGTGGGGACAATTAGCTCGTAGTCAACCGCACCGAGCCGATCTGTTGAGCCAATTGCTGGATTTCGGCTTCAGTCCCGATCTCTGCCTGCGCCTGGCCGAGGCCGCCGCTGGCGAAAGCGACCCCGACCGAGCCTGGCGACTGGCGCTGGAAACGCTGGGGCGCAATTTGTCCGTCACTGAAGACGATATCCTGACGCACGGTGGAGTCGTAGCGCTGATCGGCCCGACCGGGGTTGGCAAGACCACGACCATCGCCAAATTGGCGGCGCGCTACAACTTGCGGCACGGTCCGCGCCGGGTTGCGTTGATCACCACGGACAGCTACCGGATTGGCGCTTTCGAACAACTGTCCACTTTCGGCGTGATCATGGACGCGCCGGTTCGGCTGGTGAGCACTGCCCAGGAACTGCGCGACGCCATCACCGGCTTCTCCGATAAATCCCTGGTCCTGATCGATACAGCCGGCATGAGCCAGCGCGACTTGCGCCTGTCGCAACAGTTTGCGCTGCTGAAAGATGCATCCCACATTCGCAATTACCTGGTGCTGGCGGCCAATGCCCTGCATTCCGTACTGCGGGAAACGGCGACCGCTTTTGGCCGCGTTCCCTTGAGCGGCGCCATTATCACCAAGGTCGACGAAACCACCCGGCTGGGCGCGGCGCTCTCGGCAGTTTGTGAAAAAGGTCTGCCACTGGCTTATATCAGCAACGGTCAACGAGTGCCTGAAGATCTCCAGGCAGCGCGCATTAACACCCTGATTCGTCTGGGTGAAGAGTTCGCTGGACTGTACGGCGAACCGGATGAACCTCGCGACGCCCTCGCCCTCACCTTCGGCAAGAGGCTGGCCACCCATGCCTTCTGCTGAATCGAACCGAAATCAGCCTGCCACCTTGCCCACCCATCACCGGCCAGTCCGGGTGATCTGCGTCACCAGTGGCAAGGGCGGCGTCGGCAAAACCAATGTCACTGTCAATCTGGCGCTGGCGTTGAGCCTACAAAATCAAAGCGTGATGCTGCTGGACGCTGACTTGGGGCTGGCCAATGTCGATGTCATCCTGGGGCTGCATCCCCTGTACAACCTTTCCCATGTGATCGATCAGGAACGGACACTGGAAGAAATCATCCTCGCCGGGCCGAACGGGATTCGCATCATCCCGGCCAGCTCCGGCGTCAAGCGTATGGCGGAATTGTCGCCCGAAGAAAACGCGGGACTGGTTAGCGCCTTCAGCGAGCTGAACGACTCGCTGGATATCATGCTGATCGACTCCGCCGCCGGCATTTCCGACAGCGTGGTGACGTTTTGCCGGGCTGCGCATGAAGTAGTGGTGGTCGTCTGCGATGAGCCTGCTTCGATCACCGACGCCTACGCCATGATCAAACTGCTCAGCCAGGATTACGACGTAGACCGTTTCCACATCCTGGCGAACCGGGTGACGACCGCTCAGGAAGGCCGCGATCTATTCAGCAAGCTGGTCAAGGTTTCTGATCGGTTTTTAGATGTGACCCTGAATTTTTTCGGCTCTATTCCCGAAGACCCGCAATTACGTAAGGCCGTACAGGCGCAGCGTGCGGTGGTAGAGGTCTTCCCCGGCAGCCGCTCGGCGGAAGCTTTCCATCGGCTGGCCGCCCAAGTCATTGGCCGCTGGCCGATGCCCCGCACCGCCAGCGGCTATCTGCAATTTTTTATTGAACGGCTCATCAATCCAGACTATGCGTCTGAGGAACGCGCCGAATGAGAGGTCTCGCCCTGTACGCCAGCCTCGGCGGCGACACGGCGGATGAACTCATCGCCCGGGGCGCGCCCCAGGTCAAGCGCATTGCCTATCATCTGCTGGCGCGACTACCCGCCTCGGTCCAGGTCGATGATCTGATGCAGGCCGGCATGTTGGGACTGTTGGAGGCGGCGCGCCGCTATGATCCGGCGCAGGGCGCGACGTTCAACACCTTCGCCGAACCGCGCATTCGCGGCGCGATGCTGGACGAAATCCGCAAGGGCGACTGGACGCCTCGTTCCGTGCATCGCAAGGCCCGTGAAGTCTCAGCGGCGATCCACACCGTCGAAACCGCGACGGGCCGTGAAGCGCGGGATCGGGAAATCGCCGAACAGATGGGCCTGTCGCTGACCGAATATCACAGCACACTCGACGACCTGCGCGGGCAGAAGCTGCTGTCGCTCGATGAAGCCGGGCCAGACGATGAAAGTGAAGCGCAGCGGATTCCTGCACCGGACAGCGACCCATCGGAAGCGATCAATCGGGAGCATTTATGCAAATTACTGGCGGATGCGATTGATCTGTTGCCGGAGCGGGAACAGTTGGTGCTGTCCCTCTATTACGATGAAGAATTGCACCTCAAGGAAATTGGCGCCGTACTCGGCGTTAGCGAATCGCGGGTCAGCCAATTGCACGGCCAAGCCCTGGCCCGGCTGCGGGCGCGGGTCGCGGGCAAAGCCGGCTGAAAAATCGATCTCCCTGGAGCGTAAAACATGGATATTTTGACTATTGTGGGTCTGGTCGTCGGGTTTGGCGGCATCATTGGCGGTATGTTGATGGAAGGTGGCCACATCAGCTCGCTGCTCAACGCCCCGGCGTTTCTGATCGTGTTTGGCGGCACTCTTGGCGCGGTGATGATTCAGATGCCAATGGATGTTTTCAAGCGGGCGCTGGGTCGGGCCAAATGGGCGGTTATGCCACCGACCATTGCCATGCAACCAGCCATCGAAAAAATTGTTGAATGGAGCAATATCGCCCGCAAGGAGGGCCTGTTGCGATTGGAAGATTACATTCAGCAAGAACCCGATCCGTTCGCCTCGAAAGCCTTGCAATTGTTGGTGGATGGCAAGGAACCTGAGGAAATCCGCCATATTCTGGAAATGGATCTGGGGATTCGTGAAGAAACGGATTTGCAGGCGCTCTCGTTTTTTGAAGGTCTCGGCGGCTATGCGCCGACCATCGGTATTATCGGCGCGGTGTTGGGACTGATTCACGTCATGGGCAACCTGGCCGACCCCAGCAAGCTGGGCGGCGGCATCGCTGCTGCCTTCGTCGCCACAATTTATGGCCTGGTGCTCGCCAATGTCTTCGCCTTGCCGATGGGTAATAAAATTAAAAGCTCCATCAAAAAACAGACCCGCTTGGGCGAATTGATCATCGAAGGAATCATCGCCATTGCCCACGGCGAAAACCCCCGCAATATCGAATCGCGCTTGCAAGGCTTTCTTGTGAACTGAGGAGGCCGCCATGAGTCGCAAAAAGCATGCTGAAAGCCACGAGAACCATGAACGCTGGCTGGTATCCTACGCCGACTTCATCACTTTGCTGTTTGCGTTTTTCGTCGTGATGTATGCGATGTCCTCGGTCAATGAAGGTAAATACCGCGTACTGTCGGATTCGATGTCAGTGGCTTTTAAAACGATTGATCCGCATAGCGTCAAGCCGATCCTGGTTGCCGATATGGTCGGAGTGCAAGCCAGCCAAGCATCAGGCGCACCCAGTGCGAGCGGTCGCAGCATGGCGCCTGATCTGCGCCCCATGCCCTCCATGGTTATTCAACGCTCTCCTCGCTCTATTGTGACCATCGCCCGAGGCGATAATCCAGCCAATAAAGCCAGCACCACTGAATCTACGTCCAGCGCTGATCCGAATCTGGCCAAGATCGTAGCCAAGCTACAAGCCTATTTGTCAGAGCTGATCAAGTCTGACATGGTGAATCTGCGCAGCAATACGTTGTGGGTAGAAATCGAAATTAAAAATAACATGCTGTTCGACAGCGGCAGCGCTATTGTCAATCCGTCCGCCCAGCAGCCGCTCGCCGAGATTGCGGCGGTCCTGCGCGAAGTGCCGAACCGGATTCAAGTTGAAGGTTTTACTGATAACCGACCTATCAATACCCCGGTTTACCCTTCAAACTGGGAGTTGTCGGCAGCGCGGGCCGCTAATGTAGTCAACCTGTTGATGAAAAATGGGGTGCGTCCGGAACGGATGTCGGCCGTGGGCTACGGCGAGTTTCAGCCGATTGCCGACAATGGCGCCGAGCAGGGCCGGGTGCAAAACCGGCGGGTGGTGATCGTTATTATGAGCAATACTGAAAGCCGCTATCCCATTGAGACCCGCGAAGTGAACACCGTGCCGGCAGCGAGCAGCGCTGCACCCAGCGTCGCTCGGCTGGCCGAGGCGCAACTCACGTCTGGGGCGACCACCCAGACAAAACCAAGACCTTGATTGCCAGAGACCCTGGGGTTAGCCGATGGATACGTTGTTTCACGGAATCGCGATCAGCGCTTTGCTGCTCAGCAATGCGTTGCTGATCATGCTGGGCTTTATGGCCGCCCGGTTACGCTCGGCGCCGCCGGAGCACGAGTCCGGGCAGGAAGAGCCGAGTCTGCATCAAGAGTTGAAGGGCATTTCACTGTCGCTGGCCGCGCTGAGCGAACGGTTGGTCAAACTGGAAATGCAGATTGGGCAACTCCGGGACCAAGCCGGACATCAACCCCTACCGTTCAATCGCGAAGCGGAACAGAAATCCTTTAAAGTGGCAACCAAACTGGCCCTGCAAGGCGCCAGTGTGGAGGAAATCGTTGAGCTTTGTGGGCTGGCCCGGGGCGAGGCGGAACTGATCTGCATGTTGCATTCCAGTAACCAGGTCAGCCCCAGCAGCGTCGCCAGTGAAGGTTTAAAATCCCGGTCTCCTTCGCATACGACGGCACTGGATGACCATAGCGACAGTGATTTGCTGTGACCGTCATCATGATGAAGCAGCGCTAAACGTAATCATCCACTCTGCCAGGCAAATTTGAGGGAGAGGGTTGTTGCGTCTCGGCAGGGTGTTCCTGGCCGGGTTGGGCGGCTGTCGCTGGGCGACCATCGCGTGCGTTCTGTGGCGATTGTTCTGAACCTGCCTGCTGCTGCCGGGCTGACGTCTGATCGAAAACCTGTGCCTGATTCAGGGAGACGCCCTGACTGTCCAGCATTTCCCGCAGTCGAGGCAAAGCATTTTCAATCGCCTCTCGCACGGCCGCCTCGTGACAGAAAAAAGCGACGTTGGTTTGATTTTGGTGTAACGACATCCGAATGGTCAACGGACCGAGTTCCGGTGGATTGACCTTGATTTCTGCTTCCTGCATTCGATGGCTGACCAGCCAATTCAGTTGATGGCCCAGCACTCGCCCCCAGTTGTTTTGACGCAAATCCAGTGCTTCCAACATTTCCGGTAACGCTGATGAAAAAGTCGGCGCCGTTGGCGTTTCGGGTCGAGCCGACGCGGTGGAAAGGGAATTCATCGGTGTTGGCGCACTGCCGGCAATGGGTAGCGTGGATTCGACGGCGTGAATGATGGTTCCGGCCCCACCACCCGTCAGGATTGGCTCCTGTTGCAAAATTGCGGACGCCATGGCCCCCTCCACTGGTAGTGGATTAGCTTGGCTATTCACCGTGAATGTGAATGAGGCCCTATCACGGCTCGCTGGTGACAGGGGTTGCCCTGCATCGCCAGAAGCTGGACTGCTGCTCATCATCAGGGTCGCCGCAATAGACCCTGGCCGCCCCGGATGACCCGATATAGTGGCTTTAGGTATTTGCTCGTTTTCCGTCAGTGCTTCCACTTCAGTGCCAACAAACGGTTCAGCGATTGGCAGGCGTCTTGGAGACGGCTGCCCACCGGACATCGGTACTGCCAGTCTGGTGGTGATTGCCGATATTGCCGGATTGATCGGCATAACGGCGGCGGCGGCTAAAAGCGTGGGCGTGGCGAGCACCGCCGGAGAGGGAGTGGCAGAAGTGGCGGAAACCGGGGCCGATGTAACTGGAATGGCTGGCATTGCAGGTGGTGCAGCCGCCACTTCCAGCACGGCGGATGTGATGGCAACCGTGACAGGCGTTGCCGGAATCGTCGGCGTCACGGGCGAAGCAGAAACCGTCGCCGGGGCGGCCGTAATGACAACCGGCGTCGGGGCCGCATCAGGCATCACTGGAATCGCGGACGTCGCCGGCGCACCAGGTATCGGCGCAGCGGCAACCGAGGCAACCAGCGTCCCGGATACCCCGGACGTTACCGGCGAGAGGGAAGCTGGAGAAACCCCAGTCATCGGCGTCACCAGTCCAGCGGAGGCGGTGACCGAAACCGGTGTAGGAGCATCCGACATCATCAGAGTCGGCAGCGTCACCGAGCCAGCGGGGGCAATAACCGGCGTCGCGGCCACGTCAGGCATCACTGGAATTGCGGGCGTCGCAGGCGCACCAGGCATCGGCGCAGCGGCAACCGAGGCAACCGAGGCAACCGGCGTCCCGGATACCCCGGACGTTACCGGCGAGAGGGAAGTTGAAGAAACCCCAGCCGTCGGGGTCACCGGCGAAGCGGATGACGTCACCAGTCCAGCGGAGGCGGTGACTGAAATTGGTGTAGGAGCATCCGACATCATCAGAGTCGGCGGCGTTACCGAGCCAGCAGGGACGGCAACCGGCGTCGCGGCCACGTCAGGCATCACTGGAATCGCGGGCGTCGCCGGCGCACCAGGCATCGGCGCAGCGGCCACCGAGACAACCGAGGCAACCGGCGTCCCGGATACCCCGGACGTTACCGGCGAGAGGGAAGTTGGAGAAACCACAGTCGCCGGCGTCACGGATGCAGCGGAGGCGGTGACCGAAACCGGAGCGGGAAGGACATCCGGCGCGGACGGCACCACCGCAGCTATCGGCGCGGCGGCAACCGAGGCGATGGGCTTCATAGACACAATAGGCATGACCGGCAGCGCGGAAGCGGCGGATGGCACCACTGGAATCGCCGGCGAGGTAGGGATCGCCGAAACCTGCGCTGATGCTGGAAGCATAGATGGAATCGCCGACGCTACAGGCATCGCGGGAACCGCAGGCGCTGTGGAGATCTCTGTAAGGGTCGGCGTAGTTGAAGTGTCGGGTACGGCGGAACCCAGCACCGGAGTCATAGGCATCGCGGGAACCGCCAGCGTCACAGGCGCAACGGGAAACGTGGGCGTGGTGGAAAACAGGGTAGATGCTGCCGGGGTAGCAGGTGGCGAAGGCGCCATGGAGATCAATGCTGGAGTCGATGATGTCGCCAGAATCGCGGGCTTCATGGGTGTAATTGAAACTACCGACGCGGACGGCAAAGGTCGGTGTTCAGTCTCCTCTATCTGGGTCAAAGGAGACTGTGCTATGGGGAGAAGCGTCGGCAGTGAGGCGGCGACAGGGCCGCTTCCCGATAACCGATCATCCCGCAAAGCTGCACGGGATTCCATGAACAGCGCATAACCGGCCCAAGGCAGCACTGCCTCATCCTGGGGGTCAGGATTTTTCACCCCCGGCCTGACCACTAATCCTTCCGGTTTTTCCCCAATGCCCTCATCAATCGCCGCGCCCTCTTCCTGCATGAACGCGGCCACCAGCACCTCTGGATCGGCTTCAAAATCGCCGGTATGAACAGGCTCGATCACGCATGGCTGGACGTGTGGCGCGGCTGCGTTCGCGACCTCTGACCGGTCCAGTGAGTCCAAACCCGCTTCCCGGAGCAAGCTTTCCAGTTCATTAGGATCGGTCACCCCAAGGGCGTGAATCGCCTCAGTCGCTGGGTAGCCTAACACACTGGTCCATAATAAAGAGTTGAAAGACAGCGATGACGCCGTGGCTTCGTTGCCCGTTGCCGCCGCCCCTTTCGCCGCGCTGGGCGTATGAGCTGCGCCGCCAGTCAATGAAAGCAGATGAGCAAGTTCAAGGTGAGCCATGACGCCATCCTCCGCAAAAGCGGTATTCAATACTGCTGATCAACCGTTCCCCTTACCGCAACTCTTCCTCGCCCGGCGAGCGCGGGAACATCGCTATCAAGTACTGTCAATAAAGCGTGGCCGGCTCGCCAGTCCACGCAGATTATGCTCGTCGCTGTCCCGCTGCTCGCGACGATCCTCCTCTTGTAATTGCACTTTCCGGTCACGCTCGATAACTTCTTCGAGCGCCTTGGTCTTGGCGCGGCTTTGCAACCAGGCCAGCCGCTTGCGCTGAAGTTCCTGCTGCAACCAGGCCAGTTGTTGCTGCACATGAACGATACCTTGATCCATATGGTTCAAAAAAGCGCTGTAATCCTGATACCGGCGTGCTGAAATACCGCCGCTGCCCTCATGCTGAAACTGTGCCGCATACTCGCCCCGAAACAGCAGCAACTGCTGCAAGCGATTTTCCTGATCCACCAAGCGTTGCTGGCACTCCCCCAACGCTTTAACCGCCACCTGCTCACGGGACTGAGCCACCTGGGCGGCAGCCTGCAATGGATGGGGTTTATGCGCCATAAGGTTCTACCGGGCCTATCGTCCCTTGGCCTGGGGTTTGACCGGTTGCAAAACCGCTTCCAGCGCTTTCAGACTGTCCGCCATGGTCACGCGCTCGTCGATGCCCTGCACCAGAAACTGCTTGAGACGTGGATAATAATCCTTGGCTTCGTCCACTGCGGGATCACTGCCGGCGACGTAAGCGCCGACATTGATTAAATCCCGATGCTGTTCGTAAGTGGAATAAACATGCTTGAACCGCCGCGCCAACTGTTGATGGCGGGGACCGGTGATCTGCGGCATCACCCGGCTGATCGACGCTTCGATATCCACTGCCGGGTAATGGCCAGCCTCCGCCAGCCGCCGTGACAGCACCACATGTCCATCGAGAATGGCGCGGGCCGCGTCAGCGATGGGATCCTGCTGATCGTCGCCCTCGGTCAACACGGTATAAAAAGCGGTGATGGACCCCCCCACCGTATCATTGCCCGCTCGCTCCACCAGACGCGGCAACAGGGCAAACACCGACGGTGGATAGCCCTTGGTGGCCGGCGGTTCGCCAATCGCCAGGGCAATTTCACGCTGCGCCTGCGCATAGCGGGTCAGCGAATCCATCAGCAGCAACACCCGCCGCCCGGTATCGCGAAAATATTCAGCAATGCGGGTGGCCAAGGCCGCGCCATGCAACCGCTTGAGCGGTGGATCATCCGCCGGGGCAGCGACGACCACCGCCCGCGCCATACCCTCCACCCCGAGGATTTCCTGAATGAATTCCTGCACCTCGCGGCCACGTTCACCGATCAATCCGACCACAACCACTTCAGCATCGGTAAAACGGGTCATCATCCCCAGCAACACGCTCTTACCCACCCCGGAACCGGCAAACAGGCCCATCCGCTGGCCGCGCCCGACTGACAGCAAGGCGTTAATCGCGCGCACCCCGACATCCAATGGTTCACGAATCGGCTTGCGCATCAAGGGATTGATCGTCTTTCCGGTCAGTGAGACCAGTTCAGTATGCGGCGGCGGCGGCAATCCATCCAAAAACCGCCCTGCACCATCCAGAACCCGACCCAACAGACCATCGCCAATCCAGGCCTGACTGACACCGCCGGTCGGAATCACCCGCGAATTGGGCGTCAGTCCGTGAATATCGCCACTGGGCATCAAAAACAGCCGACCACCCGCGAAGCCTACGACCTCCGCTTCAATTTGCCCGCCACCAGGACTGACCACCAAACAGCGGGCGCCGATTGGAGCAACACAACCGGCGGCCTCCAAGGTCAGGCCGACCATACGAGTCAACTGCCCCTCCACAACCAGGCCAGGCGCCTCGGCAACCCGCAACCGGCGCTGGGCCAGATGCGTTCGCCAACGCGGCGTATGAGACGTTGTCAGGTCCATCAGGAGCGCCCCATCTGGCTGTCGCGCTCGTCACCCAGCACCGTTGCAATGACCGCGCCCAGCCGTTTTTCAATCGTCGCATCAATCCGCGATAAATCGGTATTCACCACGCAGCCACCGCGACTGAGCGTTTGATCCTCGATCATCCGCCAGATCGGTTCATTATCCTGGCCCAGCGACAAGACTTCACGGATCAAGCGCACGTCGTCTGGATGCAAACGAACCTGAACGCCGGTGCTGCCCGCCGGCAACAGCGCCACCGCCTCGCGCACGACGGCGACAATTTCCCCCGGCGAAGTGCGCAGTTCCCGCCGCACCAGTTGCCGGGCGATTTCGGTCGCCAGCCACGTCAGCTCCTCTTCAATCGTTGCATCAAGATTTTCCAGCGGTCGATGCAGATAACTCAGCAACTGATCCAGTTTTTGCACCCGCAACGTCACTTCATCGCGACCCGCCGCCAGCCCTTCGGCATAGCCGCGCTGATAACCCTCGGCGTGCCCTTCCTGCTGGCCTTTCTTATAGCCCTGCTCACGGCCCTCACGTCGACCTTCCTGATAACCCGCCGCGAAACCTTCCTCATGGGCCTCGCTTTGGATGGCCTCGATGTCGTCCAGAGTCGGCGGTGCGGAAGCGGCTCTGGGGCTGCGCGGCCCACGTTCACGGGTTTCAGCTTTGACGGGCAGGGTGGCCGGCGCCAGGGCCGGTTCTGGTTCGGGCGGTGCTTCTACACTGGGCAATTCCCAGCGCTGGTAGGCCGTCAGATGGTCGCCTGAAATGACTTTAGACAAGCTGGTCTCCCTTACTGCTCAGAGTGATTTCACCGGCCTCCGCCAACCGCTTGGCGGTGGACATAATCTCTTTCTGAGCATTTTCTACGTCGCTGAGTTTGACCGGCGGCATCGCTTCCAGATCATCCCGCAGCAGATCCGCAGCCCGCCGGGACATGTTGCTCAGAATCTTGTTGCGCACCCCCTCGTCAGCGCCACGCAACGCCACCAGCAAGACTTCGGAGGACACCTCGCGCAGCAACGCTTGAATATCGCGGTCGCTGACACCGAGCAGGTTCTCGAACACCACCATCATTTCCTCGATTCTGGAGCCCAGATCAGCGTCAACTTCTTTGATCTTGTCGAGAATCTCACTTTCGATCGAGGCATCCAGCCGGCCCAGGATTTCCGCTGCCCGCTTGGCCCCGCCGATCTTGGAAGTTGCCGCGGCATTGATATTGCGCATGACCTGTTTCTCAATCAATTCATTCAGTTCTTCCAACGCTCCCGAGGGTATTTCATCGAGAATCGCCACCCGCAGCAACGCCTCATCACGCAGCGTCGGCGGCAGCAGGCCAACTACCTGAGCCGATTGTTCGGTTTGCAACGAGGACAGCACCAGGGCAACCACTTGGGGATGCTCTTCGCGCAGACCCCCGGCAATCGCGCTGGCGTCCATCCATTTAAGCGAATCGACGCCTGACTGGCCTTCCGTATCGAAAATGTGCTCCAGAATTCCTTTAGCCTTTTCGCGGCCCAGAGCACGGGTCAGCACCCCGCGAATGTAGTTTTCGCTGTCCACCATCAGTGAACTTTGGTTACGCACTTCCTCGTTGAAGGTGTGCATAATCTCACTGATCTGATGGCGGCTGACGTTGGTCATATTGGCCATGGCCACCCCGATTTTGTGCAGTTCACGCGGATCGAGATGGCGGAGAATTTCGGCGGCGTGGCTTTCGCCCAGGGCCATTAGCACCACTGCCGCTTGTTCGATACTTTTGAGAGGAGTCGTGAGTTCCGGCATGGCTTACGCCTCACTGGTCAGCCAGTTCTTGATCACCTGAACCGCCCGTTTCGGGTCTTCAGCGACCAGGGCGCGAGCGATATCCATGCGCTCCTCGAGTTGTTCGACCGGGCTGCCCAGCGCATGCCTGGCGCGGCCATTTTCCAGTGCGCCGCCGATTTGCACCTGATCTTCCAGCAACCCTTCCAGGCCCGTATCCTCGATATCGGCGCCCAGCAACGCGGCCTGACCGGTTTGACCGCCTTCGAGCGCAGGCGTCGCGACGACCGGCGGCGGCAACAGGCGACGCATCACCGGACGCACCACCATCCACAGGAACAGTAGCGACAACAGCGCCACCACCGCCCACTTGACCAGTTCCAGGAACCAGGCTTCCTGCCACATGGGTACGGGGACCTCATCAAGCGTATTGAGCGAGTCCAGCGCCGACAATGAAGAGGGGGCGAAGGTGGCGCTAAAGACGTTGACGCTGTCGCCTCGTTCGGCGTTGAACCCGACCGCCTGTTTGATCAGGTTGGTAATGCGCTCCATTTCCTCCGGGGTAACGGCGGTGCGTACCGGCTTGCCTTCCTGAAAGGTGATCCGGTCATCGATGACGACGGCGGCGGATACTCGCAAAATCCGTCCTGGCCCGCTGCGGACTTGCGTAACCCGCTTGTCCAATTCGTAATTTCGGGTGACTTCCTTGCGCGTCGGCAAGGGTGGGGATTGCGCCGTTTGCGCCGCGCCGGGTGCACCCGCCGGATTTTGCGGAGCAACGACTTCTGGAGCGACGGCGGGACCGGGAGGCTGGTTGGTCAGTGCGCCAGGGATACCCACCGGGTTTTGGCGGGGATTATGTTCCTCCAGCAATTGCTCGCTGCGGATCGGGCGTGGCTCGTCGCGGGGTTCGTAGCGCTCAGCGGTTTCTTCACTGGTGTTGAAATCGAGATCAAGGGAGATCTGGGCGCGCACCCGGCCGGCGCCCCAGACCGGCGTGAGCAAATCTTCGACGCGCCGGGCGTAGCGTTCTTCGACCCGGCGGGCGTATTCCAGTTGATCCATATTCAGCCCAGCGCCTGCCCCGCCTTCCCGTCCGGTGCGCGTCAACAAATTGCCGTATTGATCGATGACTGAAACCTGATCTGGCTTGAGTTTAGGTACGCTGGAGGCAATCAGATGGATAATGGCGGCTACCTGACCTTCATCCAGCACTCGCCCCGACCGGAGACGCACCAGGACCGAAGCCGTCGGCGGTTGCTGCTGACGGGCGAACACGGTGTCCTTGGGAAAAGCCAGGTGAACCCGGGCGCTTTCGACCGCGCCGATGGTCATGACTGAGCGGGCCAACTCGCCTTCGAGTGCGTGTTGGTAACGAGTGGTTTCCATGAACTGGCTAACGCCGAAGCTATCCTGCTTTTCCAACGCCTCCAGGCCGTTGATGGTTCCTTTGGGCAAGCCCTGGCTGGCCAGTTTTAACCGCGCCTCATGAACTTGACCGGCGATTACCATCAGTGCGCCGGTGCGCGAATCGACTTTGAAGGGAATATTGGCTTTCTGCAGAGCTTCCATGATCTGGCCGGCGTCTTCTTCGGCCAGGCCGCGATACAACACATCGTAGGTCGGCGCGGCATACCACAGCACTAACGCCGTCAGCAACGCCAGCAGGGCCGCAACACCCGCCAGAATGCCGATCTGAGCAGGGCCGGGCTGGCGAAATTTGGCGAGTTCTCCCCGCCAGTCGACCCGGGCCGGCGGATTGGGCGGCGAATTACTACTTGCTTCAGCCACGGCGCGCGCTCCTCATCACTGGATCATGCAAGCCAGACAAACGGTTAGACCGGCATGTTCATCACATCCTGATAAGCCGTCATCAGTTTGTTGCGCACCTGAAGGGTGCTCTGGAAGGCCAACCTGGCGGTTTGCTGAGCGATCATGACTTCGGCCAGATCCTGATGCTGGCCTTTGTCGAAGGATTCCGCCAATTGCCGGGAATGCTGCTGCGATTGATTGACGCTGACCAACATGGATTTGAAGACGCTGGCGAAGTCTTCGGTTTCTAGGGTCGCTGGCTGGAGTGCTGCTGGAGCGGCGGGACTGGCTGGGCGGTGCGATCCTATCGTCAGCCATTGGGTCGTATCGATGTTGTTCATAGGGTCAGGCTCCCCGAGTTTGAATCGGTCTTATAGATAATGTATCTGGAGCCAGCAAAAAACGTGCCTTATATTATATAATTTTTATATTCAATTAGTTATATAGATTTAAAGATCACCCACTGCGGACAGGGAGCGCCAAAATCTCGGCGGAACAGCGAATTTCCCCGTTGCAGGAAAGATTTGAAGTCACTCGTATCCGCTTCAACATCCGGGGCGTTGCCCCAGGCCCTTAAGGTCGTGTGAGCAAGCGAGGCCGATTACTCGCCGTCTTCGCCGCGCCGAATATTGTATTTGCGCATTTTCTCGACCAGAGTGGTGCGGCGCATTTTCAACAGGGAAGCGGCATGGGCGACGACGCCGTTAGCGTCTTCCAGTGCGGTTTGAATCAGCGAAGATTCGAGATCCATGATGTATTGCCGCAGATCGAGACCGTCTGGTGGCAATGCGACCGCTTCGCCAGCGGCGAGCCGGCCCTGGTGATCGCCGGCGGTGCTGCTGTGCATCGTCGCCACAGACTCCGATTCAGCCAGTTCTGCCGGGTAATGAGCGCGGAATTTGGCCGGCAGGTCGTCCAGTTCCACCCGACCGTCCGGTTTCATGATCGCCAATCGTTCCATCAGATTCGCGAGTTCGCGAACATTGCCCGGCCAGGGGTAATGCGCCAGACAACGCAATACTGTAGCGTTCAAGCTGAGTCGTGTGCCTTGATCATGCGCCATGCGCTGCAACAATTCGTTGACCAGCAGCGGTAAATCCTCAATCCGCTCACGCAGAGTAGGCATTTCGATCGGGAAGACATTCAACCGGTAAAAGAGATCTTCGCGGAATTTACCGGTTCTGATGAAATCGTCGAGATCCCGGTGGGTGGCGGTGATGATGCGCACATCGGCTTCGATACTGCGGTCACTGCCCACCCGTTCGAAGGCGCGCTCTTGCAGGACCCGCAGCAGTTTGACTTGCATGTTCAGCGGCATATCGCCGATTTCATCAAGAAACAGGGTGCCGCCCCGCGCCAGCTCGAAGCGGCCTCGCCGGGCGGAAATAGCGCCGGTGAATGCGCCTTTTTCGTGGCCGAACAACTCGCTTTCCAGCAAATTATCGGGGATGGCGCCGCAGTTGACCGGTACAAATGGCCCTTGGCTGCGGTTAGAGTAATAGTGAATATTGCGCGCCACCACTTCCTTGCCAGTGCCAGACTCACCGAGGATCATCACGGTGGATTCGGAAGGCGCCACGCGCTGGATCAGTTCGCGCACCCGGGCGATACTGGGACTGTTGCCGATGAGGCTGCGAAACAGTTCAGCATTGCGGCGGGTCAACGCGGATTTGGCGTCACGATTGGGATTCTGTTGCGACTTGACCAGAATCTGGCTTAATTGCGAGTAATAAAATGGGCGTGACAACCGAACAATATGGGCCATCTCGAGCAGGGTCGGCAATGCGTGGGGTTGATCCGCATCTTCAATCAGCACCACGACCGCCCGGGGCGCGAGGGTGCGAATGGTCTGGATGGCGTCGACGATCCGATCCTGGTTTCCACACTGGCCGAGGAACACACAACGCAGTTCGGAGTCACGCTCCGCGTAGGCCTGCCAGTTGGTGGCGTCCGCTTGGGCCACCGGGTGTTCTTCGAGAAATCGCAGTAACAGGCATAATTCACCCGCCCGAACGGGATCATCGTCGATGACGAGCAGCGCGTTTTTCATGGGCTAGGGGGAATCCTTGAAAAGAGATGAAGCTCGCACAATTTGGCGTCAACGGTCTATCTATTGTTAGCTACACGCCATTCCAGACAGCGCGAGAAACCATCTCAACACACATTATCGAATCATTTTAACCCCATCAGCCGTAGCGTCAAATTTTTAACGCTGGCTATTACCGCGACGATTGGCAATCAACCGACGATGGCGGAGAAAAATATAGCGCTCCAAGGCTTCCTGGAGCGGTTCACCAGACTGGTAAATTGCTGCTTTTATTTGACAATCGTCTTCAAGAGAGACAATTTCACTGGTCAGCGCGTGCAGGATCAGCGGGCGAGGGTAGCTGAGGTTGCAGTACAGCTCCAGCCGAAGCGGGGCGGCGGTGGGAGGAGCGTTTGTACGCCAGATCAGCTCGTTTACCGTCAGGGTGAGTAGACGCTCCGAAGGAATCGCCTGCTGGCGGGCGAAAAGCTGGCCGACCAATTCCAGCAACACGCTGACTTTGAAGTCCAGACGTTTCAGTTCGGAGGCGCTGGAAGAGATCGCGGGATCATCGCCATAGTCACCGGCATGGATATCCAGAGCAAACAGTGTGTGCAGGATGTGCAGGTTGGTTTGTTCCAGATGCTGAAGTTCAGCAGCGTCCGGCAAAACGGCCAATTCCTGCCAAGCCAACGGGAGATGACCGGTGAAGACCAGATGAGAGTGAGGCGATTCAGAGGGGATAGGCATGGCGGCAGTCTTGGAATGAGTGGCGAGAGATTGCTTAGGCATCATCGTAAGCACTGAGGGCGCGGCGTCCTTGTCGGAGCGCCCGGAGATCATCGCTGATCTTGTCCATCTCAGTGCGCGCTAGTGCTTGCACCTGGGCATTGCTGGCCAGCGTGGTCTGAACTGCGTCCTTGAGCAAAGGTATCCACCGGGTGGGCGGCGGGCTTTGGAATAGCTCGTCCAGCAACGCACGGCGCTGTTCTTCCTGCGCAGTCACCGTCTCCCATTCGCCGGACTCGGCCAATTCGAGCATTTCAAAACTCAGCGAGCGGAGCTGTTGAATCTGTGATTCCCAGTCAGCGGACGACTTCATGTTGGCGCACCCACTGCGGGTGGTGTGGAATCGGTGGCGGGAGTTTCGCCGATAGCGTCCCATGCTTCCTTAATGGGACGCAGCAGATGCGTCACTTCATCCAGGATAGTGGTATCGGAGTCCAGGTTGGCTTGCAGTAATCGCCGTTGCAGATAGTCATACAATGCATCAAGATTGGCGGCGATTTCACCACCCGCCTCTTGGTTTAGACCTTCTCGCAAACCACCGATGATATCGACCGCTTTACCAATCTGCTCACCTTTAGCGGCGATGTCCTGGCGCTGGATGCAGCCCTTGGCGATGGCGATCCGCTCCAGTGCACCTTCCATCAGCATCTGAATCAGCCGGTGTGGACTCGCGTAGGCGGCGCCACTTTTACTCACTTGCTGATACTGCCGCAAGGCTTTGGGGATGTTCGGAGTCACCATACTGACCTCGGGGATACGAAAGATGCTGTCGACTAACGGGGCGCGAGTTGAGCGGCACCCGTGCGTGGGTTGTGAAAGGACGGCTTGCCGGCCTGGCAACCCCAAGCGGGCGCAGCCGCGAACGTAGTGAGCGGTATCCGCTCCAACGAGGGTTCGACGGCAGCGCAGCGCCGAGAACCCGACGTTGGACTCAACTCGCGCCCCGTTCGTCGGCGCGAAGCGCCGACGAACGCTTATTGGAGCGCTCATCCAGCCATTCCGTCAAGACATTGTCAGTGGCGATGAGACAATCACACAGCCGGTCTAACACCATGAATCGGGAACGGTAGCTGGTTTCCAGTACATCCAGACGCTGGCCCTGGCTTTGTCGCTGCTCTTCAGTGGACTCTTCCTCATCCGTCAGGCGCTCGTCAACCAGTTCACCGTCATTGGCAAGATCGCCGGGATCATCCGGCCATTCAGCGGCATTTTCAGAAACAGACTCGTCATTGCCGGTTTCAGCGGCTCCATCCGCCGCTTTACTCTCTATCGAACCAGCGCTGAAATCACTACCCTTGAGGTCAGTCGTTACGACGGCGGACAGTTTGCCGCCTCCACCAATGTTCGTCAGCGATAGCCGCACCTGGGCTTCAGTTTGTCGCTGTGCCGCAGATTCAGATTGGGGAGTCGTGCGTTTGGGTTCGACTTTTCGGAAATCGAAGCCGGCGCCAGGACCCACAACATTCATGCGGTGACTCGCAGCAAACCGCCGCCCATGCCCGACGATCCCGAGGATGGCTGGTCATCCAGGTCTTCAATGGAGCGGGCAAACGCACGAGTCTCCTCCCAGGAAATCCAGCGCACCAGGTCGCGGGTGTCCTGATCGACGATGCGGATAAGCCAGTTTGCATGACTGCCAACGACTTCAAATTGCAGATGGGCGTTGTGGCGGCGCAGGCGCTGGTTGAGGCGGTCGAGAAAGGCGTCCAGTTGCTCCCGGTTTGGTGCGTCTTCTTCTGACGCCTCAGAACCTCGTCTCTTTCCGTCAGGGTTTGCCTCGCGCCGCCATTCGGCGTGACCGGCGTTAGGCGATTGATTGACGGCGGTCTGTGGGGTATTGAGGGTTTGGGCGACGGCGTTCTGAACGGTAAGGGGCGGCGGCGATTCAGGACGTATATTAGCCTTGGCCTGCGCAGCGTTGTTGGCGTTGGCCAAATGGTTACTGAGACTGCCAATGTCGCTCATGGCCTGACTGATCTACGGTTATCTTTTCCTATCATAAATGGCGGCCATACCTTCCAGTTGCTGAGACAGGAAATTGCTGGTCCCCGACAGTTGACCGACCAGCGCGTCCATGGCGCTGAACCGCCTGAGATAGCGCGCCTGGAGTTTTTCTATACGCATACTGAGGTTTTCGCGGTCATCGGTGAGACCCGCAATGTTTTTATTGATGGTGTTCAGCCGGCTGTTCAGAGATCCTTTAGTGCTCAGTACATTGTCCAGGTAATTCTTGAAGCGGTTGCCCACGCCTTCGACGGCGGCTGCGCCGTCACTGGCCTCGGCGCCCGTGAACAGCGTGGCAACACCGGATGCATCTGTCGCCAGCGCGGTCTTTAATCGGTTGCTGTCGAATTTCAGCGTACCATCCCGTTGCGTTTCAATACCAATGCTCGACAGGCTATTGAACGCCGATTCACCAAACGATTCACTCAGCATTCTCCTGAGCTGGAAATTGATCGACCGTATCCCGGCGTCGCCCTGTAATGGACCCGCTTGTTGAGTATTGGCATCGTAGCTGGTCAATGATTTGACTGCGCTCACCAGGCTATTAAATCCCTTTACAAAAGCGCCGACCGCATCGATCGCTGAAGTGGTGCTGCGCCCGATCTCCAGTTTAGCCGTGCTGGCAGCGGCATCGGCGCCAACCGATTTGACCTCCAGGGCAATCCCCGACATGCTGCCACTGGAGAACAGGAACGTGTTGGATGAACTGATGGTCGCGGTATTACTGCCATCAATAGTGATACTGGCGTCTTGTGCTTCCTGCAACTGTTTCATTCCAGCGTCAGTCCCGCTATAGGTAAAGGTTGACGCTAGGCTGAGCTTACCGACTTCGTCGGCGCCGGCGACCGCGATGTTGATGGTGTTGCCCGCGCCGGTGGCGGTGGATTTCAGAACAAGTTGACGCTCGTTGCCGTTGTTGAGGACCGTGGCGGTCACGCCGATCTGCGGAGTATCATTGATTGCCTTGGCGATCCCTTCCAAAGTGTCGTTATCTTCGGTAATGACGACGTCACGGCTGGCACCGGCGCCAACGCTGATTTTCAAAGTACCTGCATTGAACTGCGCATCTTTGTTAACCGAAGTCGCCATTTCCAGCGAATGCGCCTGAGCCAGTTGATTGACCTTGATGTTGTAACTGGCCACTGTCGAGGAGTAACTGGCGCTGGCAGTAAACAAACTGGTATTGCTGGACGTCACCGTCTTGGAGTTGAAGGTGGAAGACAGGCTGAGGGAGAACACCGAAGACCGGAGATCGGACAACGACGCCTTGAACATGCCGACCGCTGAGAGTTCGGTCTGGAGTTTAGCCTCGCGCTTGTTGATCCGGTTGGTGATCGGAGTGGACTCGGCAGAGACCAGTTGCGATACCAGCGAGCCGATATCCAGGCCTGACCCTAAACCTGTTGACGTGACGGTGGCCATTGGCGCCTCCTGATAACAACATCCGCCCGCTATTGGGCTTTACTATAAATTCTACTACGCCTGCAATGAATCAAGCCTTGGTGTGTAACAACAAGCCTTCCAGGGCAGAAGTTTCCGGGGCCAAGCCAGCCGCTCGCTCCATCTGCTGAGCGTCTTCCTCAGCTCTGCTTTTCAAAAAAGCTGCCAGTTCCAGTATTTCTTCTGGCGGAATCTGGCGAATCATTTCGTCCTTTTCGGCATCCATCACCTTGACCACGATGCGGTCAGCTTCATCATTAATATTGAACTGAAGGTTGGTTCGCGACAAGCTTTTGAAGCGTTCATTGAGTTCCCCGACCGCTTCAGCCAACGCCTTGGTGTCCCGGGCCTTGGCGTCCTGGGCCTTGGCATCCTGGGTCCTGGCATCCTGAACTCTGGCGGTAGGCGCGGTCGCCTTTGTGGATGAGGCTTCGGAGGTCGCGGGAGCGAGATCTGACGGCATCGTCGGGTCGCTGGTATTCCTGGCTTGCCGTGCTGCATCTTCCAGCGGACCCGCCGTGGGCCGCGACTGAGCCTTGATGGGCGGCGGCGAGGCGCTGCTGGTGGCGGTAATATTCGACATGGCGGTTTTCTCCTTGGTCTCAATGCTCGCGCTAGGAAATCCGTGGTCTGCGCCGGTTTCCCCCACCCTGAGCGCGGCTTAGCTCCCTCTCTCCACTGGGAGAGCAAAGCGGGGTCTAGCGTGTTGCAGACCGGTGGGAGACCACCTTTTCCCTCGCCTTGCCCTCCCCGAAGGGGGAGGGAGCCATCGCACTGCCAGGTATTGCGGAGCGGTTGTCAGACTTAGCCCAGCAATTGCAGTATGTTCTGTTGCGACTGGTTGGCTTGGGCGAGCATCGCCGTACCGGCCTGTTGCAGAATCTGGGCGCGACTGAGGTTGCCGGTTTCCTGGGCGAAATCCGCATCCTGAATCCGCGACCGCGCGTCACTGATATTTTCCGCCGTGGTTTGCAGGTTGTTGATGGTCGAGCTAAAGCGGTTCTGCACCGCGCCGAACTCCGCCCGCAGGTCATCGACAAAGGCCAGCGCATTGTCGAGAACGCTGATAGCGTCGGAAGCACCTGCCTGAGTAGAGATATTAACGTCAGCCACGGCGTTTAGCGTAGACGATACGGATCCAGAGACCACATTCGTACCTGACGCCACCACACTGAAACTCTTGCCCGACTCAAAGGTCACCTGACCACCCACCGTGGCGTAACCAGTGCTGCCGGACGCAAGGCTGCCGCTGGCGCCTGCCGCTATGAAACCACCAGAGGCGGTCAATGCACCGCTGCTCGTCGCATCAAACTTGAGTCCTTGTACGCTCAGGTTAGCCGTTGCATCACCCGTACCCTTGAGCTGGATGTCATAGCCATTGCTTTGCTCAAGAATGAGCCCTGTCTTGGAATCATTCAGTTTGGCCGTGACCCCGGTGGTACCGGTATAGTTATTGATAACTGAGGCCAGGCCCGACAAGTCAGCTTCTCCAGCGCTACCCGTCGCACTCACATTGTAGGTAATTTCAACATTCTGCGCCGTGGTCGTATTCTGGCCTCTGAGGTTGAAGCTGACTGCGCCAGTTGATGTGGCTTTGAGCTCAAGCTGCGTAGAGGCGCGGGCGGTAACACCGGTCTCTGAGGTTTTGTCGTTAACGGCAATGGTGACATCCCGCGCCGAAGCACTGGCAGCCACAGTGACGTCCGCCGTTCCCAGCGAACCATTGATGGTTAGCGTACCTGAGGTAACATTGTTCCCGGCTGAGGCGGTCGCCGTCATGCCGGTAGTGGAGCCCTGGACTTGATTGGCGCCCATCGCCGTGGCTTGCGCATTACCCGCGCTGATAGAAATAGTCTGGTTGGCGCTGGCGCCCACCTGGAATTTCTGGGCTCTAAAGGTGCCATCCAGCAGATTCTTCCCGTTAAAGGCCGTCGTGTTAGAGATGCGGTTCAGTTCCTGCTGTAACTGACCCACTTCTTTCTGCAAGGAGGCGCGGTCGGTGCCGGTGTTGGTGTCATTAGCGGACTGTACGGCCAGTTCGCGCATCCGCTGCAGGATCGAGGTCGATTCCTGCAGCGCCCCTTCCGCAGTCTGCGCCAGAGAGATACCGTCATTCGCGTTGCGCACCCCTTGGTTGAGGCCACGAATCTGGGCCGTCATGCGGTCAGCAATGGCTACGCCCGCCACGTCGTCTTTCGCAGAGTTGATGCGCAGACCAGAAGACAGCCGCTCCATGGTCGTTCTTTGGAGGCCGCCGCTTTTTGACAGTTGCCGTTGGGCGTTCAGGGACATTTGGTTGTGGTTGATGGTCAACATAGCCATGACGATATCTCCTCAGCAATTCGTGAATTCAGGCAAGCCCGATGGGTTGCTTCCGAAACCGTGGCGGGTCTGTGTCCCACCCTGCCCTTCTCTATCGGCGAGGGGCGGCGAGGCTTTAGGGGGATGTGGAGAATTTTTTTGGGAAGGGTGTCGCAGGGATGGTGGTCCCCCCTACTATCACCATCAGGTGAATCAGCGGAAGGCATGCAACCGACCAGGAGAGCCTCTGGTTCTGATGAAATCCCCGGATAGCAACCCGCAATCTTGCCTACCAGATTGCGGGTTGCTATCCGTAGGTCATACTCAATTTATAGATTCAGTCAGTCACATGGCTCTATTCCGAAGAACAACCCTGAAGTCGCTGCAGGGCGTCTTCCAGATTGCGCCGGGCTTCATTGAAATCGGGCCGGAGTGCGACCGCCCGACGGAAAGCGACGACGGCTTCATCCCACTGGCCCAGTTCCGCATGGACCTTTCCCAGGTTGTTGCAGGCCAGCACATGCTCAGGATTCAGTTCCAGTGTTCCCCGGTAACTGTCGGCGGCTTCTTCCAATCGACCCTGGCCTTGCAGGGCCTTGCCCAGGTTGTTCTGATAGGTATCCGCCTTGGGGTTTTCGCGCAGCGCCTGACGGATCAGCCGTTCAGCAGTGGCGTGGTCGCCGCGCTGAGAATAGATCACTCCCAGCAGATGCAGGGCGTCGATATAGCTGGGCTGTGCTTCAAACACCTGTCGATAGACCGCCTCTGCGTCGTCCAGGCGTTTTTCGCGATGCCAGTCGGCAGCCTGTTCCAATAGTTGCTGATAAACATGACTTGCGGCTTGGGCCTGGCCCGCCTTAGCCTGCTGCTCGGCCAGCGCCAGGGCTTGCGGCAAGGCCAGCGACTTTCCATTGATTTGCACGGTGAGCGGCTGATTGCCGCGCGTCAGGCTTTGCAACAGGGAAACGGCGGCGTTATGCGCAGCCGGTGAGGTCATCGAACGACGACGGGAACCGCCAGATTTTTGGGGTTTGTTCGACACAGACAGGGCCCTAAGGTGGAGAGGTCGAAATGTGCATGCTCTGTACTATTGTAATCTGTTTTCCGCACCCGCCTCGCTGACCACAGGCACCGAGGCTTATGATGTCCCCCCGCAAGAAATTGCGTCGTGTAAATTCCCCTGTGATCGAAGCGCGGGAGGTGGTGCAAGCTTACCTTTTCTGAATCAATAATTTGACCGATAGCGCGGATTCCACGGAGGCGATCATCCGTACCATCCTTCAATCCGTTTGATCCATGATTCAAAAATTTTCCTCTTGGCTTCACCATCACAGAAAAATTTACACGATGAAGTTTTTTGAAAAATTGTTGTTATTAGTCAATATACTGAATGACCTTAAAGGGGCTGCTCGGTGCAGTTGAAAGAGATCGTTTTCCACCAAGGGCGTAGCACGCTTTACCCACTCGTAAATAAGCTCAATCGCCCGGGCATGACCGACCACTTCGTAGTGATCTTTGAGTGGCTTACCCGCAACGGTCAGTCCTTCCGCCAGAACAAACGCGGTATCGCCGCGGGTCAGACTGTTGCCTTCTAGCGCAGTGGAGGTATAGGTCCACAAATCACGCAGTTGTGCCCGCAAGGCAGCCTGCAAATCACGATCAAGCCCGGCAAACAGGTCTTTTTTAGCGGTCATTTGGCCCCTGTGTTTCCCAGCCTCAATCCGGCAGCAGCGCCTTCATCCATTCATCGAGATGTTGGTCGAGCATCCAGTTGGATAGCACCCAATCACGCAATTGCCCACCAGCGGCGCGGGTGGCGTCCAGATCGTGAATATGGGCGCGGATCGCATCAATCCAGGCTTTCGGATTGTTGGGTACGCACGTCACTGGGGCATCCCGATAGGGTTCGATATCGGTACAGACGACGGGATAACCAACAGCGCCATATTCCAGCAACCGCAGGTTACTTTTGGCGGTATTGAAGCGGTTGATTTCAAGGGGCGCGATGGCCAGGTCAAGATCAAGCGCCGCCAACCCCGCCGGGTATTGATCAAAAGAGACTGGATTATGCAGTTCGGCAATATGGTAGCGGAGTTTAGCTAAGCACATGCCCATGAAAACCCAGTCGACTTCATTGGCGGTGGCTTCGACAACCGGCAGAATGAATTCCAGATCACCCTGATGTTGCTGCGCACCAGCCCAACCGACCCGGAGTTTGCGACGCTCGTTTCGGGGCGATTGCAAGTTGCCCCAGCGGGAGCGCTCCAGATAATTCGGCACGACTCGGATATCGTCCACCATGCCGCGCATCGCCTCAGCAATCGGTTCTGTGGTCACGATAGCGCGATGGCAGAGCGCAACCGCCCGCCGCACCCGGGCTTTGGTGTCTTTACCGAAGTATTGACGCGCCGCACTTTTTTGCGGGACCGAAAACACGATATCATCCTGACCAAAGACCCGAAAAATATCGGGTAGTAATTCAGCGTAATTCTGTAAATCATCAAAATGGAAGCGTGTGAAGGCATTTTGCAGAAACAGAACCGTGGGTTTCGCTCTGGCAAGTTCAGACACATATGGCAGGAAGCGTTTTTCGCTATTCAAAGCTGGCAACAGGAAACTGCAAATCCGTTCATTTTCCGTCAGTTCCTTCAGTGGACCGATCATCCGGTATTGCCCAACACCCATTTCATCGGGTGGTTGGGCGACAATTCGTGGCAAGGGCTCCAAGTCGGGATGCCAGGGTACGTCGAAATCACCATCGATCATCCATTCACGCTGACGCAAACTGAGATGGCGGTTGTAAGCGGGATCGTTGCCTAGACGGGATCGCCATTTTTTGATGAAGACTCTGCGCGACAATAGATTTTGCTTGTCACGATCGGGATCTTTTTCTGCTGTCAGGCTACTGTTGCCATGATGGATCAGCGTTACGAAAGGTGTCCAGACAATTCGGTAGCCAAGCTCACTGATTTTCAGGCAGAGGTCAATATCGTTGTAGAGAACAGCAAAATCTTTCTCGTCCAGCTCGCCAGCATCGAAAAACAAATTCTTGCGCACTAAAATGCAAGCAGCAGTTACTGCTGAAAAATTCTGCGTGAGCTGTGCACGCCCCATATATCCGGTATCACTTATGGGTAACCCAATACCGATATGTTCAGCGACTCCACCTAAACCCAGGATCACTCCTGCATGTTGTACCCTCTGATTCGTGTAGACCAGACGGCAACCAACCGCTCCGATATCATTACGCAATCCAATCGAGACCAATCTCTCAAGCCAGTTTTCCTGTAAAATCACCGTGTCATTGTTAAGAAGCAAAAGGAAGTCACCATTTGCCTGTCGAGCGGCAAAATTATTGATCGCCGAGTAGTTATATTCTTTTAGGTAAGGTATGACCCTGAATCTTTGATCACGTATGGGTAACTGGGCAAGGTACTCCAGAGTAGCTGGGTCCGTGCTGCAATTATCCATAACAATCACTTCGTAATTGAGGTAACGTGTTTTTTCTAACAAACTTTCGATGCAAGGTCGGATTAAATCAAGACGATCCTTAGTAGGTATGATGATCGAAATTGATGGACTATAAAGTAAAGGGTAGTCTACGAAAAAGCTACCCTTGACTAGACCAAGATCAACTTCGGCGAAAATACCCTGGCGCCATAAGTGCGCCTGCAATAATTCCTTGCCATTTTTTTCAAAATTCTCCAAGTGATCAGCCCAATCAGTGGGTCGATGAAAAATAATTTCGTCAATATGGCCTATCGCTGCTGCGCCAAATATTTCAAAACATCGCAGTGCAGCAGCGTAACCTAAAAGCAACCCAGGCTTTATTTCATCATTGGGGATATTTTTCCAAAGCTCACGGTGAATTAGGCATGCGTAGCCAACATA
Source organism: Candidatus Competibacteraceae bacterium (assembly GCA_049288935.1). GTDB lineage: Bacteria > Pseudomonadota > Gammaproteobacteria > Competibacterales > Competibacteraceae > UBA2383. Next base: position 3,902 of record JBAQIQ010000270.1, on the reverse strand, counting down.
ACAGGTTGAACGCAGCAAATCGATATTAGTGTCCGGTTTTAGTATGGGTTCTGAAAATTCCCCATTGGCGTCAACGCGATCCTCATCGAGATAGATAAATCGCCATTCAGAATGACGTGCTGCTGTTGCACTGATGAGAGTAGTAAATACGGGTTCGACGCGAAATCCTAAGTTGCTTAACAGTAACCAATCAGCACTTGAATTCGTAGTTACAGAATTCATTGCCGTCCCTAAATCAGATGTTGTTACATCAACCCAAGCTAATGACAACATCTCAAGAAATGCATCCGGGCAACCTACGGGTGAAAACACCGTGAGTCGCCAATTAGATAAAAGCTGTGCATTAAGGCTGTCGAATGTATCTATTAACGCATTGCTTCCACTAGCGTCAATGGTTAGTAAGTGTACTTCAATTGGGGCAGCAGACTTAGCAGTCTCAGTGGCTAAGCGTACAGCAGCAGCCTCAGTCCAGCGACAATGATTAAACCAATCAGTGTAGCTAGAATATTGTGATTTTGATGTGATAATTTCAGTAGGTTCTGTTTCATCAATGGATAAAAATACACATGTATGACAATGATCAGCAGAGCCTGGGACATCAATAATATTTGGCAATACATCAGGCAAGCCGTCAAGCGATTTTTCTAATTGATCGAAAGAATAAAATTTTTCATACCAAAAGCGCGCATTTTTTCCAGCATCAACTAATTTTTTGCCATCCAGATTATGTAGAATTTTTAATAAATCATCTACATTATTCCAGAGATAAGCTTCCGGGTAATACATTTCAATACCGTTTAGTTCATCTAAATTACCGGTGTCTCTTACAGCCACGGGGATTCCTGCACCCATCACTTCAATCGCTGTTTTACCGCCCCCTTGTGGGAAAGATGGAATATATATATCCACATTCCACTCGCATAGTGCATCCCAAATTGACTCAACCCAGGATAAAAAAATAATTCTAGACCAATCTACTTTTTTCTCTTTAATTAGCGCTTGGAAATGCTCAATTTGGGTTGTATTGAGGTACCCAATATGTAAATGTGTTCCTGGTAAATCTGCTAATCTTGAAGAAATTGTATAAAAATAATCTTCGTGTTCTGATGAAACATATTTGTTCCATGTGCCAGCAGAAGCTGTTCTGAGCGAATTTTTTTTAAATTCTTTTTTCTTAAAATTCTTTTTCCTGAGAAATGAATTAGCGTGATCCTGAGTAGCAAGCGGTAAGTAGCTATTGTTGATTCCTAGCTGCGTTTGGCATGTGTGAAATACTCGTGGGGAGAGATCAACATGACTAAAGTGCGGAACGTATACACCAAGAGCGAAGTAATGATCACAGTGATGGTAATAAATAAATCGCTTGGCTAATCCTGGCTGGCAACTTGCCACAGATACCGCATCTTGGTGGTGATTAAATAAAAAAACAGCGGATGGTCTTCTCTCTATCAGTAGGGATTGCAATGCAAGCAATTTAGCGAGCCATAGTCGATCCTTTAACCAAATAATCTCTACCCCAAGTTCTTTAAACCACTCTGCGGGCTTTTGCCCTGCCTCATGCTCTCCGAGTATATCTGTCAGAACCAAAACATGACGGCGCTTCGGTTGTGCTTTTACAAAATCCAGCATTACGCGAGTATGTCCACCTACAGCATAAATGCTGGTTGCCAAATATAAAAATAGCGAACTGTCAAACGATTCTGCATATTTTTTGTTTGGTATTAATTCGAGGGCTAATGCCCCAATATTAATAGCGCATTGGTCAAGTTTTTTTGATCCAAAAAGTCGCGCTTCATGATTATAACTTCGGCAAAAAAGAAGCAAATCATTGGCGAGCTTACTTAATTCTTTAATTGCTTGCTCAATTGATATTAAATCAATAAAATTTTCGATATTTTGAACACTTTTTTTAACCTCATTGTCGATTATATCCATTCCAGGAATAATACTCACGATCATGTCCTCAAGTAGTCTTTAAAGGGCAAATCCAGCTTTCCTAAAATTTCCTTTAATGCTGATGAAACCCGCGTTTGTTGCTCACAACGCACATGAGGTCCGATCGGCAGGCTTAGCACATCTCGATGTAGCCCTTCGGTAATCGGTAATACCCCGCTACCCAAGCTTAACTCCGCATAAGCTGGCTGCAAATGTGGTGGAATGGGGTAATGAATCATGGTCTCGATGCCAGCCTGCCGCAAGCTTTTCTGCAATTCATCTCGGTGTGGATGACGTACCACAAATAAATGCCAAACTGGCTCCACCCAATCTGGCGCGAACGGCAAATTCAAGCCGCTGCCTGCTAATTCATCCAGATAATGCGCCGCGACTGCTCGCCGCCGTTCGTTCCATTCATCCAGTACCGGCAACTTCACCCGCAACAGCGCCGCTTGCAGTTCATCCAGCCGGGAATTAAAGCCCTTCACCTCGTTGTGATACTTCACCCGCGACCCGTAGTTGCGCAACAACCGCACCCGGTCGGCCAGCTCGGCATCATTCGTCACCACCGCCCCACCGTCGCCCAGCGCACCCAGATTCTTGCCCGGATAGAAGCTGAATCCTGCTGCATCGCCCAGCCCGCCGACCCGCCGACCCCGATAACGCGCCCCATGCGCTTGCGCCGCGTCCTCAATCACCTTCAGACCACAGCGGGCAGCCACAGCATTGATCGCATCCATATCCGCCGGCTGCCCGTACAGATGCACCGGCAGAATCGCTTTAGTCACTGGCGTGATCGCAGCTTCCAGTCGGGTCGGGTCAAGATTATAGGTCTGCGCATCCGGCTCAACCGGCACCGGCGTAGCACCGGCGTAACTCACTGCCAACCAGGTAGCGATATAGGTGTTGGCTGGCACGATCACCTCGTCGCCAGGCCCGATGCCATAGGCGCGCAGAATCAGATGCAGTGCCTCCAGGCCATTGCCGACTCCGATACAGTGTTCCGCTTCGCAATAAGCGGCAAACTCCCGCTCAAAGGCTTCGACTTCTTGGCCAAGAATAAACTGGCAGGAGTTCAATATCCGGTCGTAGGCCGCATCCAGTTCCTGACGAATTTCTAGGTGCGCTTCCTGAAGGCTCAGAAAAGGCACTTTTTGATCATCCAGCTTGGCGACTTCCAAAAAGGATTCAGGTGAAATTGTCATGAAACTGCGGCCCAGGAAGCGCCGGTCACGGGTAATAATTACGGCATCATTCACAGTTTTGGCAGCGGATTCGATCAGTCGCTCTTCCATATCTACACCCCGATAGTCTACCACTGGTAGTTTTAACGACGCGGACATGCTGATAAAAAGCATTTAGTAATAACTGCTTTTTTTCTATGAAAAGCCAGCCCTTTTAAAGCTGATCATCACTAACAACAGTGTATTATAAACCTGATCCACTAATAAAAAATAAGGTTGTCGCTTCAATAGCAAACCAAGTATTATATCGACATCAAAAAATAATTCTTCATGAACGCTTTCCTGCCAGCAATTCCCGGCGTATTGATTTATAAGGACTTTTTTCGTATAATTAAATGGCGTTTATGAAAAATATCCTTAAAAATCTATGTCACAAAAATAAGAGACCGGGAATCGCTGCGGTTGATACTCTTCCCCTAAGATGGCATGAAGCTGGGCAAAGTCTCTTTATCGATAACCAATTCTTGCGTTGGCATTATGATTAAATTTAGTTCCACCCAAAATTCTTGTTCGGGTAAAGATTCATGAATTATGTTACTACCGATCAAATAATCGAAAGTGGTTTTTTATTTTAACTAACATTAAGAGTGCCTCATTCATATAGCATCCCTATACAGGTTGTGGAGTATTCAAGTACCAATGAGGTTTTTCAAAATTAAAAATCTTTTTATTGAGGAAATTAAAAAAGCTACATTTAACCTGATTAAAAGTCTTATTTTCAAA
>JBAQIQ010000269.1:0-2460 GCA_049288935.1 Candidatus Competibacteraceae bacterium | reverse complement strand
TTATAGAGCCGCACATAGCGGCCCAGGGTGTCCGCCAGGCTCTGGGCGGAATCGAAGCGGGTGGTGGCCAGCACCGCGCTGATGCGGCCATTGAAGCGCTCGACCATGCCGTTGGTCTGGGGATGACGGGGCTTGATCAATCGGTGGTCGATGCCGTGGCTATCGCAGGCGCGGTCGAAGCGATGACGCCCGGTGGGATCGCGTTCGCCGGTGGCGCAGAAGCGATCGGTAAATTCCTTGCCGTTATCGGTCAGGACTTGTTGCACCGTGAAGGGCGCCTGCGCGATGAGTCGTTGGAAAAAAGCGGCCGCATTGGCCGCCGTTTTCTCGCCGAGAATCTCCACATACACCCAGCGCGAGGCGCGATCGATGCCCACGAACAGATAGCGATGCGCGGTCTCGTCGGGCATTTGCGGCAGATACTTGATATCGACGTGGACGAAGCCAGGCTCATAATCCTTAAAGGTTTTCTGCGGTTGTGCCGCGTCTTCCGGCGGCGGGATCAGCGCCTGGAGATTCGAGACGCCATGCCGCCGCAGGCAGCGATCCAGACCCGAACGCGAGACATCGGGATTGAGGAACTCGCGCGTCACCGTTAGCAAGTCATCCAAGGGGAGTAGCAAGGTTTTGCGCAACTCAATGACGACCAACTCCTGGGCCGGTGTTAACGTGGTGTGCAGACGATGGGGACGATGCGACGCATCCTGACCATTGTCGCGCCGCCGCCATTTACGCACCGTGGCGCGGTTCAGGTGGTACTCGCGGGCCAGTTCCCGCTCCGACTTGGTCGACTCACGCAGCTCCTGGCGGATGGCTGGCGTGGTACGCGCGTTCTTATGCAGGTTCAGATTCATCGCTGGCTGGTCTCCGGTCGGATCGTTGCGACGTCGTGCGTGCCGCCTGTCGGACATACCGTGCCTCTGCTCTCAAGAGGCGAGGCACCTCCCTGCCTAAGAATAACGGATAACTCCGTCTCGGTATATGATCACACGGGGCTGGACATATAGGTCAGATCCGTATCAATTGATGGCCTATAACAGGGCGCCTGACCGGGAACACCACCACTGTTATCTCGACATAACGGCGCCACTCAACCGCGCTTCTGCTGTATCGATCTATTATATAGTTCGCAATAGCGTTCTACGACGGTGCTCCATTCCCGTTCTTTGCGCACGAATTCGAGCGCTGCCTTCCCTAGATGTTGTATCCGGTGAGGGTCGTCCATGAGCGCCATCACTACATCAGCGAGGTGTGCCGAATCTTCGCTACGGAAGATGACCCCTGTTTGGCCGTCGTGGATCAGTTCGATAAGACCGCCGACATTGCTGCCCAAGCATACTTTTCCCAGCGCCATCACTTCTAGCGGCTTGAGTGGAGTAACTCGCTCATTGATAACTGCCCGTATTCGCGGATAGACTACGAGATCCATAATCGAATACCATGAGGGCACTTCCGTGTGCGGTACGCTACCGGTGAACACAACACCGGCGAGACCTAGTTGCAGGGCTTTGGTTTCGAGCGCCTTCCGTTCCGGCCCGTCGCCGACGATCACGAGCCCAATTTGTTTGCGCCGAGAGAGGCAGATACGGTATGCTTCCAGCAATGTTGACAGTCCCTCCAACTTTCGAATTGAGCCAATAAATCCAATAATGAAGCATCCGGCAAGGCCTATTAAGCGCGCGCGCTCTTCGTCGCGCGGGGTGGGCGTGAAGCGAGAGCTATCTACGCCATTCGGTACTATTTGAAGTTTATCGGATGCAATTCCTCGGCGAATAAGTTCATCGCGGATTCCTTGCGCAATTGGGACTACGACATCTGCACGCCGCATTGCGCTGAGTTCAAGATACCACACTAGGCGGTGCTTTAAAGAGTTAGAACGAAGCCCGTCCTCGACCACTGCCGATTCTCCCCAAAGAGTTCTAACCTCATACACCAGCGGTAGTCCAAGCTGCCGCGCTGCTGGAAGAGCAGCAAAGGCATTAAGGTACGACGAATGCGCGTGGAGCAGGTCAGGGCGCTCGCTTCGCGCTATCTGCAACACGGCCTTTCGATAGTGGGTGAGCATCATCGCCCGGATTGCATAAGAAGACAGCTTCGACTTGGCCGATGCCGGAGTAGTGATATGATTCGTCCGGTAATAGCGCACCCCATCATAGTGTTCCAGCGCCACCGTAGGGTCCTTCGCCGGAAACAGAGGTGACGTAACCACCACGGGATCAAGCCCGAGCCGCCGTTGTTGTTCGACTATAGCGCGGGCACGAATCGTGTAACCCGCCATGTCCGGAATCGAGGTCTCGAGGATGTGCAAGATCTTCATCTACAGTGTATCTCGATCATGTTTGCTGCTGTTTCGCATACGAGTTCATCGATCTTTCAGGATTGGTCAAAAGATGAACCCGGTTGTTGCAACATGGGTTACAACCGCATTACTGCAACTCCCCTCACGCTGGCGGATATCAG
>JBAQIQ010000268.1:0-13257 GCA_049288935.1 Candidatus Competibacteraceae bacterium | reverse complement strand
CCAAGGAGATCAAGGGTTTAATCACCGACAGCGTGAGCAAAGTGGAGGACGGCGGCAAGCTGGTGGATCAGGCCGGGCAGACGTTGCGCGAGATTGTCACCTCGGTGAAGAAGGTCAGCGACATTGTGGCGGAGATGGCGGCGGCGGCCCGCGAGCAGGCCAGCGGCATTGAGCAGGTCAACAAAGCGATCCTGCAAATGGATCAAGTGACCCAGCAGAACGCTGCCCTGGTCGAAGAGACGGCGGCGGCCAGCCAGTCGATGGGCGAGCAGGCCCGCGAGCTGCAAAACCTCATGGGTTTCTTCAAGCTGGACGAGCGCGATGCAGGCGCCCGTATCGCCTCGGTCGGAACCAAACCGAGAATTTCCGAGCAACCGCGTTCGGGAGTGAATCCACGTTCATCCGCTGCGAACAGACCGATGACCGCCAATGCGCGTCCCGCGCTACGGGCCGTTCCCGTTGAGAAGAAATCCACGGCTACGGCCTCCGCTTCCGAGGAATGGGAGGAGTTTTAGCGCCTTAAACGAGGGCGGGGCGGGTTAGCCCCTAACCAATAGCCGCGACGCCTCCGGGAGCCTTCGCCCGGAGGCGGTTGGGCGGGGAGCGTTCCGATGAAGAATGGCATGAACAGCCAGTGGATCGAGATGCCGACGATCAGCCTCCGGCGATTGCTGGCGTGGCCCTTTGTGCTGCTCGCCGCCGCCATCGTCGCGCTGACGCTGGGGGGTATCGCCCACATCACCCATCACCAGAAGCAAAAGGAATTTGCTCGACTCCAGGCCATCGCCACCTTTAAGACCCATCAGATCGCCACTTGGCTCCGGGAACGCGAGGGGGATGCACAATTACTGCAAAGCAGTCGTTACGTGGCTGACCTGTATCGGCGCTGGCGCGATACCAGCGATCTCGCAAGCCGCGAACTGTTGCTTCAGCGCCTGGACGACTACCGCAAAATCTATCACTACCAGGAGGTTCTGCTGCTGAACGACCAAGGCGAACCGGTGTTGGCGACGGCGGATAAACTGGACCAGGCCGAGGTGTACGCCCCGGGATGGCGGGACGCCGGCTGGATCGGCCTGCTCGGCGCACTGGCGCTATTGGCTGCCGCAGCCACCCAGATCGTCGCCCACCAGCGCCAGGCGCAGGGTGAGATGCTGGAATCCTTGCAGCAACTCGCCAACGAACGTCATCGGTTGCGCACCTTGATCCAGACCATCCCCGATCTGATCTGGCTGAAGGACCCGGACGGTATCTACCTCGGCTGCAACCCAAGGTTCGAGCACTTCGTCGGCGCGAAGGAAGCGGACCTCATCGGCAAGAGCGATCACGACTTTTTCGGCCCCGAACAGGCGGATTTTTTTCGCCAGAAGGATCGGGAAGCCCTCGCCGCCAACCGGCCGAACGCCAACGAAGAATGGATCACCTTCGCCGAGGATGGCCATCGGGCGTTACTGCACACCATCAAGACGCCGATGCGGGATGCCGGCGGCAACCTGATCGGGGTGTTGGGCATCGGGCGCGATATCACCGCGTTCCGCGAAGCCGAGACCGGGAAGCAGGCGGTCGAACGCCAGTATCAGGCGCTGTTCCGTGCGATGCAGGACGGCTGCGCTCTGCACGAACTGATTTTCGACGCGGGAGGCCAACCCGCCGACTATCGCTTTCTCGCCGTCAACCCTGCCTTCGAGCGCCTCATCGGCCTGAAGGCGGAACATCTGCTGGGCAAAACCGTGCTGGAGGTTCTGCCCTGCGTCGAGCGGCATTGGATCGACCTATACGGCCAAGTGGTGCTGACCGGCGAGTCGGCCTTGTTCGAAAACTACAGCCAGGATCTCGGGCGATATTTCAAGGTGAATGCCTTCCGACCCGAACCGGGCCAGTTCGCTTGTATCGTCGCCGACATCACCGAGCAGAAACAGGCCGAGCAGGCGTTGAGCGTGGCGCTGGAGGAGAAGACCTCGTTATTGAAGGAAGTACACCACCGGGTCAAGAATAACTTGCAGATCGTCACCAGCTTGCTCAACTTGCAGGCGCGCCAAGTACAGAACCCCGCCGCCCTGGCCGCCCTGCAAGACACCCAGTGCCGGATTCGCTCAATGGCCCTGTTGCACGAGACCCTTTACCGCGAGGGCGATATGGGCCAGGCCGACGGCGCGGTCTATCTGTCCCATCTCTGTGCCCACTTGAACAGCGTATTCGGTGTGGTGACCGGGCGGGTCCGGTTGCGCCATCAGCTCGCCCCGGTTGCGCTGACGCCCGACCAGGCTGTGCCTTGCGGGTTGATCGTCAACGAATTGGTTTCCAACGCCTTCAAGCACGCTTTCCCCGGCGAACGGGGCGGCGAGATTCAGGTGGCATTGACCGCCGAACCCGATGGCCATCGGGTGCTGGCTGTGACCGACAATGGCGTCGGTTTACCACCCGGCCTGGACATCGAGCAAAGTGACACTCTGGGCCTGCAACTGGTCGCCGGCTTGGCCCGACAGCTCGGCGGCGCGGTCGAAACCCGGACCGCCGCCGGAACGGTGTTCCGCATTGCCTTCCCGGCGCCCCAGTCCAGGGAGGTTCTCCCGTCATGAAACCCGCCCATATCCTCATCGTCGAAGACGAATTTATCCTGGCGAGCGACCTCAGGCTCCGATTGCGAGACCTGGGTTACGCCGTGACCGGCACGGCCGCCACTGGGGCAGATGCACTGGCCCTGGTGGATTACCGCCACCCCGACTTGGTGTTGATGGATATTCGCTTGCGAGGACCGATGGACGGCATTGCCGCCGCCCTGGAAATTCGCCGCCGCTGGCGCGTGCCGGTGGTGTTTCTCACCGCTCACGGCGACGACGATACCCTGCAACGCGCCAAGCTGGCCGAACCGTTCGGCTACATCCTCAAGCCGTTCGAGGATCGCGAGCTGCGCACCTTGATCGAAATCGCCCTGTACAAGCACCGGGCCGAGGAGGAAATCCGCCGGCTGAGCGACCTGTACGCCACCCTCAGCCAGGTCAACCAGGCCATCGTTCGCATCGGCATGCGTCAGGAGTTGTTCGACGAAATCTGCCGGATCATTGTCCAGTACGCAGGATTCCAGTTGGCCTGGATCGGCTGGCTTGATCCCCAGACCCAACAAGTTCGTCCGGTCGCCCAGGCCGGGGCGGCGGTGGGCTATTTGGACGAAATCGTCGTCTACGCCGACGACCGGCCTGAGGGAGGCGGTCCGACCGGCCTCTGCCTGCGTGAGGGTCAGCCCTGAGTCTTTCATGACATCCTCAACGATCCGCGCGCTGCGCCCTGGCGGACAGCCGTGCGCCGGTATGGGTTGCGGTCGGCGGCGGCCTTGCCGATTCGCTTTCAGGGTGCGTTGTGCGCGGCGCTGATGGTCTACGCCACGACTCCCGATGTTTTCCAGGCCCAGGAAATGGACCTGCTTAAGGAAGCAGCCAGTGATATTTCATTCGCTCTCGATCATCTGGAAACCGAGCGCCAACGCCAGCACGGCGAAGAGCAACTGCGCGAGAGCGAAGCCCGATTTCGGCTCGCGGCTGACGCTACCCGCGATGCCTTCATTCTCATCGAAGGCGAACAGAGTCGCATCACTTGGTGGAATCCAGCCGCCGAGACGATTTTCGGTTATTGCCGGGAGGAAATGATTGGACAGAATTTGCATGATTGTCTCACGCCAACGGCGCTGCGGGAGGCTGCCTGCGAGGGAATGGCTCATTTCGCCAGCACCGGCCAGGGCGCGTTGATCGGCCAAACGCTGGAACTCGTGGCCCTGCGCAAAGGCGGCGAGGAAATTCCCATCGAACTCACCCTGTCCGCAGTCCGACTGGGTGATGGGTGGGGCGCGGTCGGCATCGCTCGCGATATCACGGAGCGCAAGCGAGCGGAAGAGGCGCTGCGCCATAGCGAAGCTCGACTGCAAAGCATCTTTCGCGCCGTGCCGGTCGGCGTGGGCCTGGTCCAGAATCGCCGCATTCTGGAAGCCAACGAGACCCTGTGCCGGATGACGGGCTATACGCACGAAGATCTCATCGGCCAAAACGCTCGGCTGCTCTACCTGAACGACCGGGATTACGAGTGGGTCGGCCAGGAGAAATATCGGCAAATCGCCGAACGCGGCACCGGGACGGTCGAGGTGCGCTGGCGGCGCAAGGACGGCGAAATCATCTGGGTGATTCTCAGTTCCACTCCCCTCGATGGCCAAAACTTAGCCAAGGGCGTTACCTTTTCGGCGTTGGACATCACGGACCGCAAGCGGACAGAGGAAGCCCTCCGGCGCAGCGAGGAACAACATCGGGCGGTGATCGAAACCTCACCGGATGGATTCTGGATCACGGACCGGGAAGGACGCTTGCTGGAAGTGAATGAGGCTTACGCCCGGCTTTCCGGTTATCGCTGCGACGAACTGTGTGCGTTGAATGTCGCCGATCTGGATGTGAACGAAAATCCCGCCGCCGTCGCCGCCCATCTCGAAAAGGTGATCCGGGAGAGCAGCGGCCTGTTTCAAACCCAGCACCGGGCCAAAAACGGCCGGATCTGGCAAGCTGAGATGACCGCCGCCTATTGGCCTATCGCCGGTGGGCGCTTCTTCAGCTTCATCCGCGATATCCACCTCCGGCAGCGCGCCGAAGCGTTGCTGAAAGCGCGGATGCACCTGTCTGAACTCGCGCTTACGAGCAGTCTGGACGACCTTTTGCAAGCGGCCCTGGACACCGCAGAGCGGTTTACCGGCAGCCAGATCGGCTTCTTTCATTTCGTCGATCCCGACCAGGAAAATCTGACGTTGCAAGCCTGGTCAACCAACACCCTGCGCCACAGATGCACGGCGGAGGGTAAGGGATTGCACTATCCGATCAGCGCGGCAGGCGTCTGGGTGGAATGCGTGGCTCAGCGCCAGCCGGTCATCCATAACGACTACTCCAGCCTGGCCCATAAGAAAGGATTGCCGGAAGGCCATGCCCCGGTGATTCGGGAGCTGACCGTTCCCGTCATCCGCAACGACTCGGTCGTCGCAATCATCGGTGTCGGCAACAAACTGGTCGATTACACCGCCGACGATGCGGAGATGGTGCGCGATCTGGCCTCGATGGTCATGGACGTGGTCGACCGCAAACGGATCGAAGAGCGAATCGCGCATTTGGCCTACCACGACGCGCTGACCCAGTTGCCCAACCGTGTCCTGTTGGCCGACCGCCTGCGGCAGGCCATGGCCCAGATTCAACGCGAGCCGAAGCGGTTGGCGGTATGTTACCTGGACCTGGACGACTTCAAACCCATCAACGATCTTTGGGGTCACGACCAGGGTGATCGAATCCTGGTGGAAATTGCCCAGCGCTTGCAGAACTGCGTGCGCGCCGGCGACACCGTGGCGCGATTGGGTGGGGATGAATTCGTCGTGCTCCTGGGAGACCTGACCGATGTGGAGGAATGCGAGCATGCCCTGGACCGGATGATGACCGCCTTGCAAGCGCCTTTTGCAGTGGCCGGCCAGCATTGGTCGCTCGCCGCCAGCATCGGGGTGACCCTGTATCCTGACGATGAGTCCGATGCCGATGCGCTGTTGCGTCATAGCGATCAGGCGATGTACGCCGCGAAACAGGCGGGCGGCCACCGCTACCACTGGTTCGACGCCGATCACGACCGTCGCGCCCGCACCTATCGCGAGCTGCTGCAACGGGTCGAAACCGGGCTGGCGGCGGGAGAATTCCGCCTCTATTATCAGCCTAAAATGGACATCCGCACCGGCGCGGTGATCGGCGCCGAAGCCCTGATTCGCTGGGAGCATCCCGACGAGGGCTTATTGTCGCCGATACGGTTCATGCCCGCCGTCGAAACCAGCAGTCTGGCTATTGCGGTCGATCGTTGGGTGATGGGCGAAGCGCTGCGGCAGATGAGCGTCTGGGCGGCGCAAGGACTCCGCTTGCCGGTGAGCGTCAACGTTTCCGGGCGGCATTTGCAGCAACCGGACTTTGTCGCCGGGCTGCGCGCCGTGCTGGAGTCGTACCCGACGGTGCCTCCCAACTGGCTGGAACTGGAAATTCTGGAAACGGCGGCGCTGGACGACGTGGCCGCGATTTCCCGCCTGATCGAGGAGTGCCGGCAACTGGGGGTGCGTTTCGCCTTGGACGATTTTGGCACCGGCTATTCCTCGCTGACCTACCTCAAGCATCTGCCGGTGCAGGTGCTCAAGATTGACCAATCTTTCGTGCGCGACCTGTTGGTAGACGCCGATGCGCGGGCCATTGTCGAGGGGGTGATTGGCCTTTCAGTCGCGTTCCGGCGCGAGGTGATCGCTGAGGGGGTGGAAACCGATGCCCACAGCCATCGGCTGATCGAATTGGGTTGCGATCTCGCCCAGGGCTACGGTATCGCCCGGCCCATGCCCGCCGAACAGATTCCCGCCTGGGTCGCCGGGCGCGCACTCTGATTCCGTGCCGGATCACGCCAATGAGATCAACAGGCGATAGACTTGAGTATTTCCATAAAAAATGAGGTGGCATACTCTTTGTTCTGACCCATGGGCGGAGCCGGCGGAGTAGAGCCGTAGGGTCAAGACTGTCCCAAAAAAAGTAAAGGTATGCGGTGCTTACGACATGGCGACTCGCATTAACTGGGCACGGCTTTTGCGAAAAATCGTTTTCTTCATCGAGTTTACCTAAATAATATGGATCAGGATTCAATTCGTGTTGCTAACGAAGTCGATTTAACATTGGCGGGACACACCGTTAGCCTGCCGCTGACCGGCGGGCGGCGGGCGAATGCTTCGCCCAAGCCGGTGTTGCGGCGATTATTGCCACCCCTGGCGATGGTGTTGGGGCTGGGGCTGCTGATCATGGGTGCGGGAGCATTCCTATGGTGGCGGCATCAAACCTGGATGAATGAGCATCTGGACACTTTACATACCTCAATTTCCGCCGAGCTTCAGTTGGACTTGAGGGATCACGCCGCCGCAATGGCGGCGGCCCTGCACACCATCACAATAGAACCGCGTTTACAACAGGCCCTTCGTGAAGGTGACGTGGCCCGACTCCTCGCAGACTGGCGACCCCTGTACGAGACATTGCACCGGGAAAATAATTTTACCCACTTCTATTTCTTCGACCGCCAGCGAATCTGCATCCTGCGGGTTCATAAACCGGAGCATTATGGCGATTTGATCAACCGCTTCACCGCGCTGGAGGCGGAGCGCACCGGAAAGATCGCTTCCGGCATCGAAGTGGGTCCCCGTGGCCTGTTAACCTTGCGCGTCGTGCAGCCCGTCTTTGTAGAAGGTGAGCGGGTCGGCTATGTGGAATTGGGCAAAGAGATTGAAAATATCCTGCACGAGCGACATACCCGGTCCGGCAGTCACTTGACCGTGGCGATCCATAAACAGTATCTCGGCCGGCAGGGATGGGAAGAGAGCATGCGCGCCCTGGGTCGGGAGGCCGCATGGGATCGCTTACCCCACAGCGTGATCAACTACACGACCTTGGGCCGTAGCCTGCCCGACACCTTTGCACAGGTGCTCAGGCGCAATGCTGAAGATGGTCGGGCTCGCCTTGAAGTGGCCAGGGAGATTCCTTTCGAGGGGAAAATCTGGCGGGTCGCCGCGATACCTTTAGTGGACGCCTCGAAACAAGCCATCGGTGACCTGCTGATCATCACCGATGTGACCTCGACGAAGGCCGCTTTTCAGCAGCAGATCATTGGGGGGGGAATCTACGGCGCGGTGTTGCTGGCGGCGTTGTTGGGCTTCGTTATTGTTTTGCTGCACCGGACTGATGTCGGCATCCTGGCCCAGCAGGTCACGCTGCGTGAAAGCGAGGCGCACCAGGCGGCGACGCTGCGCTCCATTGGCGATGGCGTCATCGCTTGTGACCAGCATGGATGCATCACCAGCCTCAACCCGGTAGCGGAAACCCTGACCGGTTGGTCCACTGCCGAGGCGTTAGGTCGGCCGCTCGCCGAGGTGTTCTGCAGCGGCAATGCCCAGACCCGAACCACGCTTGAGAGCCTGGTGCAGAAAGCACTGTGCGGTCATGTGGTCATCGATCCGGTCCAACATACCCGGTTCGTTGCCCGCGATGGCGTGGAGCGCCAAGTCGCCGACAGCTACGCGCCTATCCGGGATGTCGAGGGAGCCGTCATCGGCGTGGTGCTCGTATTCCGCGATGTGACCGAAGAACATCGGCAGCGTCAGATGTTGCAGGAGTCAAATGAATTCAAGGATGCCGTTCTGGAGGTTGCCGGGAACGGCATCGCCGTGTGTCATGCGCTCGATGATTTTCCCTATATCCATTTTTCGGTCTGGAACAGCGCAATGCGTGAGTTGACCGGCTATGAGATGGAGGAGATCAACCAGCGCGGCTGGTATCAGATGATGTACCGGGACCCGCAAATCCAGGCGCAGGCGGCGGAACGGATGCGACGGATGCGTGATGGCGATCATCTCAAAGATGAAGAATGGGTGATGACTCACCGCAATGGCGCACAGCGGATCATTAGCATCTCGACCTCGCTCATTTCGGCCATGGCGCAACGAAAAGCCGGTGTTCTCGCGGTGATGCGCGATATCACCGAGCGCAAACGCATGGAAGACGAATTGCGCGAGGGCGATCAATTGCTCAAAGAACTTTCCAAGCAGGCGCCGGGCGTGATCTTTCAGTATCGGTACTTTCCAGACGGTCGAAGTTGCTTTCCGTTCGTTTCTGAAAACATCCGTAAAATCTATGAAGTGACGCCGGAAGAGATCAAGAATGACGGATCGAAAGTGCTTGCGCGCCTGTACCGGGAGGATATGGGTCGCGTCACCAGGACCTTTCTGGGCGCCTGCAAAAATCTTTCCGTGTGGGAATGCGATTACCGTGTGGACCTGCCATCGCACGGTGTCCGCTGGTTGCGGGGTATCGCAAATCCGGCCCTGCAGCAAGACGGCAGTATTCTCTGTCACGGCTACGTCACTGACATTACGGATCGGAAAAAGGTTGAGGAGGCATTAAAACAAAGCGAAGAAAAATTCAGGGCGCTGGCGGAACACTCCATAGATGTCATCATGCGTTTTGACCGGCAACACCAACACCTCTACGTCAATCCCATCGTGGAAGCTTATACCGGCATCAAACCGGCCCATTTCATCGGCAAGACCCATCAGGAACTGGGATTCCCCGACGACCTCGTGCCGGTTTTTGCAGAAGCCATCGATAAGGTATTTACCACCGCCCAGAAAAACCGTGTTGAATTTCAATTGCCTAGTGGCATCTGGATGGATTGGATATTGATTCCTGAAGTTTCGGATGATGGCCAGGTTGCCGCCATCATCACTTCATCCAGAGATATTACTGAGCTGAAACGGGCGCAAGTGAACCTGCTGCGGCAGGATAAGTTGCTACAGGCGGTTTCGCAGTCTATCCATGGGCTGCTTTCAGAACAGGATATTAACAACGCGGCGCCGCAGGCGCTGAAGAGGATTGGTGAAGCGACCGGCCAGGACCGGGTCTATTTGTTTGAACATCACGTCGATGCGTCGTCCGGTGAAAACCTGATGAGCCAACGTTATGAATGGGTCAAGAATGGCGTGAGCGTACAGCTCGATAATCCAGAGTTGCAGAACGTCTCCTTCGACCAATTATTCCCGCGCTGGTTTGGTTTGTTAAGCCGGGGCGAGGCGGTAGCCGGACTGGTGCGCGAATTTCCCGAGAGCGAACAATCGATTCTGGCGCCACAGGGGATTATCTCCCTGCTCGTCATGCCGATCGCGGTGGAGGGTCGGTTCTGGGGGTTTTTCGGATTCGACAACTGCCATAGCGATTACGTCTGGGGCGACGGGGAGCGGGCGATCCTGGCTTCGCTAGCCACTTCGCTGGGTGCGGCGGTGACGCGGTATCGTGCGGAAGACGCCCTGCGCGAGTCCAACTTCAATCTCGAATTGGCCACGAGCCAATCCAGGGAATTAGCCCAACAGGCTGAAGCGGCTACCCAGGCCAAGAGCGAATTCCTGGCCAATATGAGTCATGAAATTCGTACCCCGATGAACGGAGTCATCGGTGTGACCGGATTGCTGCTGGACACGGAGCTGAATCTGGAGCAACGCCGCTTTGTCGAAACAATCCGGCATAGCGGCGAAGTGTTGTTGTGCATCATCAACGATATCCTGGACTTCTCCAAGATCGAGGCTGGAAAGCTCGATTTGGAGATGCTGGATTTTGATCTGTCCAGCTTGCTCGACGACCTAACCGCCACGCTGGCTACGGGCGCTCAGGAGAAGAGACTGGAGCTACTCTGTGGCATTGCTTCGGGTGTGCCGGAACTGCTGCGCGGCGATCCGGGCCGCCTGCGCCAGATGCTGACCAACCTGGCGAGCAATGCAGTCAAATTTACCCAGCGCGGCGAGGTGGTGATTCAGGTCACCCTGGCGGAAGAGAGCGGGGGGTCGGCAGCGGATGTTCCAGCGGTGGGGATACGCCAACTTGACGGTGACCGGCCATCGTCCCCGGTGTTGCTGCGCTTTGCGGTGCGTGACACTGGCGTCGGCATTAAAAAGGATAAGATCAAGTTTTTATTCACTAAATTCACCCAGGGGGATGCCTCGACCACCCGCCGGTTTGGCGGTACGGGCCTGGGACTGGCGATCACCAGGCAATTAGCCGTGCTGATGGGTGGTGAAGTCGGCGTGACCAGCGAGGAAGGCCAAGGGTCGGAGTTCTGGTTCACCGCACGTCTGGAGCGACCGGCGGAAGGCGCGAAGGCGGGCGATCAGGTTGGGGCAAATTTGCGTGGCGTGAGGACGCTGATCGTGGGCGATAGCGCCACTAGCCGTGAGCTGCTGGCTACGCGCCTGAGCGCCTGGGGTATGCGCCCGGTGGAGGCGAAAGACGGCTCCACCGCGATCCAGGTACTCGCTCGCGCAGTGGATGAAAAAGACCCTTTCCGCCTCGCAGTGATTGATCTGCCGACGCCGGGCATGGATGGCGCAACCCTGGGTCGGGCGATTCGGGAGAACCAGCGGCTGGCTGCGCTGCGCCTGGTGGTGCTGACAGGGCTGGGGTTCCAAAGCGAGCTTGATGATTTCAACAACTTTGCCGGCTACCTGACTAAACCGGTGCGATATCAGGAGCTGCGTGACGTTTTGCTACAGGCGCTGGATGTCCAGGATGGGACAGAAGCCACGCACCACCGGCCAGTCTCTATGCGCGCTCTAACCCGGGAATCCCGGCGGCGCTTCGAAGGCTGCCAGGCGCGCATCCTCCTGGTTGAAGACAATACCGTTAACCAGTTTGTGGCGCTGAGCATGCTCAAAAACCTTGGCTTGCGCGCTGACGCGGTGGCCAACGGGCAAGAAGCCCTCAAAGCGCTGGAAGTCATCCCCTACGACTTGGTGCTGATGGATTGTCAGATGCCGGTGATGGATGGCTATGAAGCAACCCGCCAAATTCGTAACCCCCGGTCTGCGGTACTCAATCACGCGGCGCCGATCATCGCCATGACCGCCAATGCCGTGCGGGGTGATCGGGAGAAATGCCTGCAGGCCGGCATGAATGACTATATGGCCAAGCCGGTGTCGCTGCAAACCTTGGCCGATGTGCTGGAAAAATGGTTACTGAATGAACGGGATGCAGGCGACCGGGCGCCGGACGTTCGTCAACCGGAGCGCGTTGAAAAAGCATCATGCGCCACACCTCCCGTTTGGGATAAGGCGGGTATGCTGAAGCGGATAATGAACAATGAAAAACTGGCTGGCCGGTTGGTGGAGATTTTCCTGTCAGATATTACGCAACGAATTCAGGCTCTTGAGCAGGCGCTTGAGGCGAGAGACGTTACTGGCGTCGTGCGCCAGGCGCATACCATCAAGGGCTCATCCGCCAATGTGGGCGGTGAGGCGTTGCGGGTGTTGGCCCTGGAGATGGAAAAAACGGCCAAGTGTGGCGATCTCAACGCGGTCAGAACCCAGATGAACGACTTGCGGGCGGAGTTCCATCGGTTGCAGCAGGCCATGGAAGAGGCCTAGCGCCAAGGTGGTTTTCCGTTAAAGGGAATACCGGAGCTATAGTCTGGTAACCTGTTTAGCCTGCATTCCAAGGTACGCGGTGCGTACCCTACGCTTCAATAATCGGTATCAACGTCTTCGATGTAGGGTACGCACTGCGTACCGCTGCGGGTGAATCGCCATCCCCTGGAATGTTGGGATAACAGCGAACAAGACGATACGACCCGTGGCTGTGCAGGTTGATTTTTGCCCGCCTGCGCTGCATTTTTCCGGGAAAGTGCGCTGAGGCGCCTATCGCCTTTGTCAGCCATCGCGCCGGGATTATGGCTGCACCAGGGCTTGCAGCACCGAGCGCAAGTCCATCCACCATTGTTCCAGGGGGCGCCGATGCGCCGTGTCCACCATATCCGGCATCTGTTTGAGCGGGAAGGTGGTCAGCTTGCCTTCAGCCAGGCCGGCAAAAGCGCCCGTTGCTGAACCCTGCTCCATTTCCCTGGTAAGAAAGTCAATGCCGTAAGCCGCCAGGCGCGTGGCCAGAATACGGTCGAATGGCGAAGGATTGCCGCCTTGCTGAACATGGCCGAGCACCGCTTGGCGTACATCGAATAAGTGACTTCCTTCCTCTTCGAACAGCCGGGCCAGGAAGTCAGTCGTGTAGTGGGAGTTGGCGTATTCGTTGCGGATTGTCAGATAGAAGCGCCGCCCGGCGCGGAAACTGGCGGTCATCTGCTCCACATCAATCTGAAGATCCTTCAGGGTGATGCCTTCCTCCGGCAGATAAATCCGTTCGGCGCCGGCGGCCAGACCACTCATCAGCGCCAGATAACCGCAGTGCCGGCCCATGACCTCGACGACGAAACAGCGTCGCGCCGCCATCGCCGATTGTTTGATGCGATCGAGCGCATCGACAATGACATTGAGTGCGGTGTCTGCGCCAATGCTCAAATCCGAGCCGGGCAGGTTGTTGTCGATGCTGGCCGGCAAGCAAATCATCGGAATTTTGAACGCGGGATAGCGCTCCCGTTCACTGTGAAGCTGGTAGGCCCCCTGGTAGGCTTTCCAGCCGCCGATCACCAGCAGACCGTCGATACCCTGCGTCTCCAGGGCGCGCGCGACCGTGTAATACTGCTCAGTGGTGGGAACTTGCCGGCTGGCGCCCAGCTCCGCGCCGCCCAGCGCAGTCCAGCCTTCAACATCGCCCCAGGTCAGTTCTTCGATCCGGCCATCGATCAGTCCAGCAAAGCTGCCGCGCACGCCGAGCATGACATGGCCGCGATCCCGGCCCAGACGCACTG
>JBAQIQ010000267.1:0-11431 GCA_049288935.1 Candidatus Competibacteraceae bacterium | reverse complement strand
GTGATTGGAAAACGGATCATAGCTACATCGTCCTACGTGCTGTACTTCTGGGATTCTGCCAGAATTCCAGGAGTCTTGCTGCACCTACTTCTTGGGGTTTCATCCATTTGCCGACATGAGCGACTTTAAATTGTTCGGACATTGTTGGTCCTGTAAATTTTCCTGTGATGGAGCCACGGAAAAGGCAAATGCAACGAATACCACTTGGCATGATCAATCAATGAGTTGGCAGCGACTCCCGGTCTCTTATTTTTGTGACATTTATTTTTAAGGATATTTTTTATAAACGTCATTTAATTATACGAAAAAAGTCCTTGTAAATCAAGACGCCGGGAATTGCTGATGAGTTGGATGATGTCGATATTCTAATTTATACGTTGCGAGTCCGCGCTAATACAGGAAAATTCAGGTCCTGTAAATCTTCTTGTGATAGCGAAGGCTGGCAGAGTGGGGTTAGTGCGTCATCATCATACAACACATTGATCCTGATAAGATATTTTTTATTCACCTGCCCACTCCATCGTTCAGATCACAGGAAAATTTACAGGCGACTAATTTCAAAGTATCGCAGTGTCGAACGTAATAGTCGCCACGGTTACCCTCCTCGAAAACGCGAATTGCCAATCACGCCTTATACGCCACCACCGCATAATCCGGTGCAGCGAAATAATGTTCCTTGGCCATCTGGATCAACGGATTCAGCTCCGCCGCTCCCGGCGTTCCTGACTCCAGCAGGCGTAACGGGTCGTTCAGCACCTGCTGATTCATTCGCCGAATCTCCACTCGCACGAAGCCCCGTGCCTCAACCAGGAACTGGGTCATCATCGGCGGCATGGGATTCCGATGGGTCGGGTCCATATAGAAATCGCAGGCCCCCACGATCAGATTTTCCGGATTCGGCGTCTCAAAGATCACCATCCCGCCCGGCTTCAACACCCGCAGCGCCTCATCGAATAGCGCAATCAAGGTGTGCAGCGGCAGATGCTCGATAATATGGAATCCGGTAATCAATCCCAGGCTATTGTCCGGCTGCTCGCGCAGATAAGCCAGGGCCTCGACCTCCACCACCGTCAACCCCTGCTCACGGCAACACTCCGCCATCATCCGGTTCAAATCAATGCCGGTCACAGTCAGATCGTGTTCCTTGAGCAACTCCAGCCATTCGCCGCGCCCACAGCCTAAATCGATTGCTGGCGCGAAGCTCGAACCTATGCCGGGCGGCAATGAGGGCAAATAAGCGCTCAACCGCTGCTTGATATCGGCGCGCGTTCCCCGGAAACCATCCTCGAAACTGACATACATGGCATCCAGCACATGATCCGCCTCGCCACTGAACGCCGCCAGTTGCTCCGTATCCAGTGGGTCCGGCAAGCGCTTGCGGGCTTCTTCGAGCAACAGCGCCAAGCGCCGCTGCTGATCGACGATACTGCGTTTGTGATCCAGAATTTGGCGACGGATCTCAGCCAACTCCTGCCCCAATTGTTCAGCACCAGACTTGGCCTCAAGAGTCTGGCGGACCTCCGCTAAGGCGTCGTTGCTGGCCTTGGCGCTCGCCAGCACCTCAACCTGTTCCCTGACCGCTGCCACTTCATCAGCATTGGCCTTAATTTGCATCAAACCGGCCAGATGATTCGTTAAACCGGTCAGGTCTGACTTCTCAGCCTTGCTCTCAGCCATCACACGCAGTTGTCCCTGCAACTCAGCGATCACCTGCTGATCGGCGCGGCTATCGATCAGCGCACGGGTTTCCGTCAACTGATCCTGAAGCTCCATCACTGTCTGCTGGTCGGCGCGGCTGTCGATCAGCGCACGGGTTTCCGTCAACTGATTCTGAAGCGCCACCATCGTTTGTTGATCGGCGCGGCTATCGATCAGAGCGCGGGTTTCCGTCAACTGATCCTGAAGCTCCACCACTGTCTGCTGATCGGCGCGGCTGTCCAGACGCTCCACCACCTGTTTCAGACGCAACTGGAGCGTGGAAATCTCACCCACATCGGCTTTATTCTCCAAAGCATTTTGCCAATTGACGCGAGACGTCTCCAGCAGATTCAGATCAGCCTTGCCCTGCTGCAAAGACTTGGCCTTATCTTGCAAACCCGCCAGTTCAACTTGATTGGCTTTAGCGTCGATGAGCCACTTGAGTTGGTTAAGCTCTAGGTCGAAATGTTTGGAACCTCGGTGTTGCCAGCCCTCATTTTCAAGACGGGCTTCCAGACTGCGCAAACGCTCAATGATCTTGCCTGGACGCAGTAGAACGCTCGCCAGCGCCATCAAGGAACCTAACAAGGGAATTCGATAGGCCACATGCAATAGCCAAGGCATCAGGAGTCCGTGAACAGCAACCCCTACCTTGCGACCCTCGCTGGAATATCGCAACCCTCCGAGAATATCCAGCTTGGACAACGACCCCTGTCGCAATCGGCCCAGATAGATGCGTAATCCTTCGGGATCTGGCTCCCGGCGCAAGACCGCCCGATAGGCATTATGTATAAATGCTTCATCTGGATCGTCAAGCAGCTCCCCTAGTGTGTAATCGGGCTTGATGGCGATAGCTGGGAATGCCCCGGCGACCAGAGGCAGCAATCCCGCCACCTCCACGCTGAACATCCGACCTTCCTCAGAGAAGCGCACAGCGCGCAGAACATCAATCCGACTGAGAGAGTGTTCGCGCAAATAAGCCAGATAAGTCTGTAATCCATCCTCATCCGGCTCCCGACCCAGCAGAATCTGGTAAGCATGGGCGATGAACTTTTCATCAGCGCCGCCCAGTAGCTCACCCAGCGAATAAGGCGTGGTTAACCCGCGAACTTCGGCGCCGGTATTACGTCCCTCTTCAGAAGCGCAAATCTCTCGTAACATATCGAGCTTGGCGGCTATACCGCCTTCTTCCAGCATCGGCAGGCGACCTGCTATCGCTCCTGGCTCCGGCTCTCGGTGCAACAGGGTGCGATAAACACGGGTCACAAATACCTCATCACCTTCGTGCCGCAGCAGTTCCCCCAAACCCGGCGATAATGGAGCTGGCGGTTTCTCGGCAGGCGGCGGCGCGCCGATCGTGGGATTTCCCATCTGCCGTTTGCGACGGGCGACTTCCTCACGAATGCGCGTCATGAGTTGCTCGACATCAATTTCCGGGGAGGCGGCGATCATCTTGATTTTTCCCGCAGGCAATTCAACATGGATTTACTCTCTGACTCATCGAAGTAGAGTAACCAGCCATCGCAACCCATAGCCGATCACTGGTAACCGGCTAGCAGTAGCGATAACAAACGGCGCCAGCAAGCCGCGTATTTTCACCGCCTTCTCTCGTCCCTCCGGCGAATAGCGCAGCCGCCCCAGAATTTCCACTTTGGCGACCCGTCCGGTGCGTAATTGCTCCAAATAGTTTTGAAACCCGCCGGCGTCCGGTTCCCGGCCCAAAATCCCTCGATAGGCGCGGCGGATGAAAGCTTCATCGTGGGCGTCGAGGAAATCCGCCAGCGCATAGACGGGTTTGATCGCAAATGCAGATTCACTGGGCATGCGGGGCAAAGCAACCAGGGAGGAAGGTATCGCGCTTGCAAAATCCACCGGATCGGGAAAATCCAGGTTCGGCAGCCGCGCCGCCTCTTCGCGGATGCGCGCCATCAGCTCGTCAACATTAATTTCCGGATTGGTGGTTTCGATCATGAGCATTCCTGATTTCAGTCAGGTCGTAATCTATTAGCCGGCGGTCGGTAGACAGCATTATCACTTCTAACAAGAATTTGCTTTTATTAGCGGCTTCGTGCCAGCGAATCATCTCTTGAACCGGTACGATCTTTAAAAAATAAGATCCTGGATTTTCAGGCGCATCGATTTTTAATTCATAATCTTGAAGACAGTCAGGTGGACATGGTGGCAACAGTGGCGAGCGTAAGCCGTCAAAAACCACTATAGCGCCAGTAACCGCATCCTCCCAGTGATAACTCAAGTGGAAAGGATGTGGCTGGCGACTCGATAACAATCGATTACTGTCATTAAATAGGGAAATCTTTACTGAATAGCGCTTTCCCGCTTCCATTAAACTGGGCGCTTCAGTAACGCGCAAACTGATTTTACCTGCTTGCTCAGTAGACAGCGGTTCCATGCTGAAAGCAGATCTGATGGCGCCCACATCAATCGATTGGCGGGAAGCAACAGCAAACAGGCTAGTAGCGCGGCGCATATCGCTGATACCATACCGCCTGAGCAGGCTGCCACCTGGATCGTTAGGCGCTGCAAACCAAAGATAGACATGAGGAAAATGACGCGCCAATTGTTTTTTCAATACCCTTGGCGATTGTTCGTTGATATGCATCAATCGTTCAAAATAGGTTCGACGAACTTTGGGTAGCCAGCACCCAGCCTGTTTCGCACGCTTTTGCTGGCGAGGATGCTCATAGCGGTAGTTCCATAAGTTGGGTGAGGTATGCACTACCAAAACACCATTTGACTCTAAATGCCGACTGACTAATTCGTATAGGTTTTCTAACTCACATGGCGCTAAGTGTTCAATAATGTCGGAAGCAACTGCTACGTTATAATAACCGCTGTAAACAAGGGGATTAGTCACACTATCACAAACCACAGTGACTCGCTGCCGAGCCTCTTCATCCCCCACGAAAGTCTGCTCGATTAAAGCAACTGAGTCCTTGGAGTAGTCTATAGCCGTAACTTCAGCACCAGCTTTAACAAGATGATAGCTTAGCTCGCCGCGCCCAGCGCCTAAATCAATTACCCGTACCGGATGAGTAAGTGATTTTGCGACATCAGCTACCACTCTCAAACGCTGATCATCCAAAACCTTTCCCTTACTCTGATGCCAATGAGTATATCCGCCGCAATCCTGCAAGTAATATCGATCTGTATAACATTCAGAAAGGGGCTGGCTATCAATAGCTTGGTCTATAAAAAAATTAGATTCATGCCGAATTTTGACCAACATTTCGCCTGCATAGCCTGGTATTGTGACTATCCATTCGATCGCCATTTTATTAAGCCAAAACCACTCATTGGTCGCTATGAAATTTTCCCGAGTCCAAAAATAACCATCAATAAGAATATGGCGTCCTTGACTAACGGCAAGATTGAGATCATGAAAAGTACCATCGCCATCCTGTTGACCATCTATATGAATCAAGTCATAACAATCTCCCGGTAAGCGAACAAGGTTTTGCGTATTCTCCTGGAGTAGTTCTACATTGAAATTCTCCAATGATCGCGCCGCCCATGCCAGTGCGCCAGGATGACCGCCAAAAGCAGGCAGGTCGGCATCCAAGCCCACATAACGTGCGGTTGGCGCAGCATCCAGAAAAGCCCGGGCTGAATAGCCGTAGCGCACACCCACTTCCAAAATGCTGACTGGTTGCAAAACTTTAGCAATGGCCCATTTCATCCGGTAATAGTCGAACCATTCATCAAATAGACTTTTTAAAGGATCGTCGATGCAGGCGTATTGCCGGAAGTCATAGCTGGCCTTTTGGTATTCCCGAAGAATATCTTGTAGCATCGCACTCAGCTCACAGCAATTTCAGGCTCGATATCCCATAAACCACCCCAACCTATGTGGTCACCCGCTAATACTTCAAAGATCAGATAGGATTGATCAAAAAACAATGATTGTTCAAAGGAACCTTGATCATAACCACCATTAGCAATTCCTACCATAAGTTCATAAGTTCCTGGCAAAAGTCGGCACGGGAATGTGAAAGAAACTTTGAGTTGCTCGCCGGCTTGAACAAAACGTATCGAGTGACGCAAAGTATAAGTGTTAGCTTCGTAAATAACGATTCCCATCTTATTGCGAAGTCCGAAACCGATATGCGGATCAGCATGGTCTTCGTTAAAAACTGCGGAAATCTGGATAGTCAATAGATCACCAGAATGCAGGGGGATTGAAGGGCTGAATAACTCAACATTGACGCCACCTACTGATTTACGGGTGAGCACTGATTTGCTTTGCCGGCCAGCCAGACTTGCTTCACCTTCCTCTAAATCTGAAGTGGATTTACCGGGAGTCGCCAATTCACAGCGTCGAACCTGACTAGCGCGGTAGTAATCCATCACACTAGCCGCATCAGCATTTTTAATGACCATGCCCCCTTCAAGTAAGATACCGCGCTGGCAAAGCATACGCACGGTATCTGGAGAGTGGGAAACAAATAATAAAGTAGTGCCTTTTTCCTTGAAAGAACGAATTCGCAGTAGGCATTTATGCTGAAAATAGACATCGCCAACTGACAACGCTTCATCCACGATCAGAATGTCTGGGCGCTTAGCCGTGGCCACCGAGAACGCCAACCGCACCTGCATACCGCTCGAATAGGTGCGAACTGGCTGATCGATGTAGTCGCCAATTTCAGCGAACGCTTCGATTTCAGGCATAAGCTGGGTAATTTCATTAGCATTTAAACCCAACAACTGCCCAGCCATGAACACATTCTGCCGACCGGTGAAATCGGGATGAAAACCCATACCCAGTTCCAGCAAAGCGGCAATCCGGCCCACCACAGTCACCGTTCCCTCAGTGGGCTGGGTAGTGCCAGTGATGATCTTCAAGAGCGTGCTTTTACCAGCGCCGTTAGTGCCAACAATGCCTACCGCCTCGCCCGGCGCCACCTCAAAGCTGACGCCCCGCAAAACCCAGTGCGCCTGATGGCGTGGCCGGTCCGCTGGACCCAGCCACTCCAGTAACCGCGCCCAGTGGCTGGGATAACGCTTATAGGCCTTGCCCACATTACTAACGACAATCTGTCCCATCACAGCTCATCCACAATTTCACCCGCCAGTTTCAGGAACAACCGGCCGGATAGCAGCAGCAACGCCAGCGACCCGATGGCGACTCCGATCAAACTTGACCAGTCCGGCCAGGCATGATGTAGAAAAATCCCCTGATAAGCCGCGATCAGTGGATACATCGGATTCAGCCACAGCCAATCCCGCAGCGCCTCCGGCAGGACACTGGCGTTATAGATAATCGGTGTCAACCAAAACCAGAACTGCAAGACCACCCCCACGAACTGGCCCACATCACGGAAAAACACATTGAGCGTCGCCGTTAGCAACCCCAGTCCCAAGCCAAACGCCAACTGGATCAGGAACACCACTGGAAACGCCAGCAGGACCCAGCCTGGGAAATTGCATGTCACTAGCAGAAACACTAAATACAGCGTCAGCACGATAGCGAAATCGATCAACACCGCCAGCGCTACAATCAGCGGCAGGCAAGAGCGCGGAAAATTGGATTTCTTGATCAGATTGCCATACTGAATAAACACGCCCTGCATCCGCCCTACCATATCGGTGAAGACCCCCCACGTCAGCACCCCGGCGCACAAGTAGATACTGTAGGCGAACAGGTTATCCTCTTGTCCCGCCAAACGGGGGCGCATGATCCCGGCAAAAATTACTGTATAGATCACGATCATGGTCAGCGGATTGAGCACCGCCCACAACCCGCCGAGCAAAGAGTTCGTATAACGCTGGCGGAACTCCCGGCGGACGTTAGCCAGAATGAAACCCCGGTACTCCCAGAGGGAGCGAAACATCACAGCCTGGATCATGAGGGTTTTCGAATCTCCGATTTCTGAATATCGCAGGAGGATCAGGGCGGGCCAGCAAGGCGCGCATCTTAATCCATCGCCGGGGCGCTGTCAGTCTGCGATGTCCCAAGTTCTGTAGGAAAGAGGCAGTATGCTACACTCATCCCTACTCAATCGGTACGCACCCCCGTATCAGAAAAACTCAAGTATTTGACGAATAAAATTTAAAGACATTGCGCCATGCCATCCCAGCCCTTTATCCGTTCACTGACCCTGGCCTTTACCGCTGCCTTGGCGCTCGCCGCCTGTTGCGAACGCCCGCAACCGGAATCGTCCAAAGTGACAGCGGCTGCCGTTGCCCCGGTCACGCCTCCGGCCTCCTCACCTGCCGCTGACCGCTACCCGGCTACGCTGGCCGAAGGCATCGATTTCAGAAAACCCGGTTATCCCGCCTTCCTTGCCGCAGTCAGCGGACTGTCCGGCCATGAACCCTGGGGCCGCTGGAGCGATGGCGGGGCCGTGACATTCCAGTTCACGCAGCCATTGCCTTCCCGCTTCACTCTCATCGTCACCGCGCACGCCTTCGGTCCCAACATCGGCACGCCGATCAAGGTCAAGGCCGGCGCCAGCGAACAGACCCTGACGTTGAGCGCCGAGGAGCAAACCCATCGCCTGGACTTCACCCTCGCCGCCCTGACCGACCGTCTGGAGTTCCTCATCCCCCAGCCCACCAGTCCGGCGGACCTCCAGCAAGGCGAAGACCCCCGCAAACTCGGCATTGGCTTCGTCAAACTGCAACTGAATTAGCACCCCGTCAGATTCAAGTACGCCTTTCGCTTTGGTTATATTGCACGCTACATTCCATCTCCAAATATCTCAGGGACCCTCATGAAACACGCAATCATCACTGGCGTCACTGGCCAGGACGGCGCCTACCTGACCCAACTCTTGCTGGAACGGGGTTACCAGGTCTACGGAACCTACCGCCGCACCAGCTCGGTTAATTTCTGGCGGCTGGAGGAACTGGGCGTTCAAAGCCACCCCCATCTTGACCTGGTGGAATATGACCTGACGGACCCAGGAGCCAGCATCCGCCTCTTGCAAAGGGCCGAACCGGACGAAGTGTACAACCTGGCCGCGCAAAGCTTCGTCGGCGTATCTTTCGAACAACCGGTGACCACCGCTCAAATTACCGGCATTGGTCCGTTGTACTTGCTAGAAGCGATCCGCACGGTTAACCCCAAAATCCGCTTCTATCAAGCCTCCACCTCGGAAATGTACGGAAAAATCCACGAGCTGCCACAAACCGAGACTACCATCTTCCACCCGCGCAGTCCCTACGGCGTCGCCAAGCTGTTCGCCCACTGGACCACGGTCAACTACCGCGAATCCTACGACCTGTTTGCTTGCAGCGGTATTTTGTTTAATCACGAGTCAGAACTGCGGGGTAAGGAATTTGTCACCCGCAAGATCACCGACGCCGCCGCCCGCATCCACCTGGGTCAACAGGACGTTCTCGAACTGGGCAATCTCGACGCCCAGCGCGACTGGGGCTACGCGCCGGAGTATGTGGAGGGCATGTACCGGATGCTACAGCATTCCGAACCCGACACTTATGTCCTGGCGACCAACCAGACCTGGACGGTGCGCCATTTTGTGGAACTGGCCTTCCAAGCCGTCGGGATCGAATTAAACTGGGCGGGGCAGGCCGAGCGGGAAACCGGTCATGACGCCCGCACGGGCCAACTCCGAGTCCGGGTCAACCCTCGCTTCTATCGTCCCTGCGAAGTGGACCTTCTCCAAGGTAATCCAGCCAAGGCCCGGGAGCACTTGGGCTGGGAACCCCACACCGATCTGGCGGAGTTATGCCGCCTGATGGTCGAGGCTGATCTGCGGAGAAATCGACGTGGGTTTTCCTTCTAAAACCGTTTTAATTACCGGCTCACGCGGCTTCACCGGCCAGTGCCTGCGCACGCATCTGCAAGCTGCCGGCTGGCGGGTTGTGGGGCTGGATCGCGGCCCGGCGCCTGGCGCTGACGATTTCAGCGCTGACCTGGCTCGCCCGGAACAACTCCGCGCCGTGCTGGAAACCGCCCAGCCAGATTACCTTGTGCATCTGGCTGCGATCACTTTTGTTCCCCACGGCGACCCGCTGGAGATTTACCAGACCAACCTGTTCGGCACCTTGAATTTGCTGGACGCTATCCTCGCGGTTGGTCTGAACCCCCGCAAGGTGTTGCTGGCTAGCAGCGCTAACGTTTACGGCAACCCGCCGGTAGAAGTGATCGACGAAACGGTCTGCCCAGCGCCGGTTAACCATTATGCCAGCAGCAAACTGGCGATGGAGCACATGGCCCGCACCTACCAGGACCGGTTGCCCATCCTGATCACTCGCCCGTTTAACTACACCGGACCCGGTCAGGCTCATCATTTCCTGATCCCCAAGATCGTCGATCATTATCGTCGGCGACAACCCATTATTGAACTGGGCAATTTGGATGTGATCCGCGATTTCTCCGACGTGCGTTTTATCGTCGAGGCTTATCGGCGATTGTTGGAGAGCGACATCGCCGGGGAAACGGTCAACGTCTGCTCCGGGGTTGGCAACACACTCGGCGAAATCATCGCATGCATGAACCGGATTGCCGGTTACGCGATTGAAATCCGAGTCAATCCCTCCTTCGTCCGCGCCAACGAAATACGCCGGCTCATCGGTGATCACCAAAAGCTGCGGCGATTGGTCGGCGAACTGCCTGAATACTCCATCGACGATCTGCTGATGAGTCTGTATCAGCCGTCATACTGATTTCCCTCCTGATGTTCATGAACCTGCTGGACCGACTCAAACCCCTGTGGAAACCGGCCCCATCCATCCCGCCCGGCGCTATCGCCATCGTGATTCCCTGGTTCGGCGTGGAACTCAAAGGTGGCGCTGAGCAGTTGGCGTGGCAGGTTGCAACCCGCCTGGTCGCCCGTGGTCATCCGGTTGAAGTGCTGACCACCTGCTGCCGGTCATTTCTCGACGATTGGGCCGACAATCACTGGCCGTCCGGCGCTACCTGCGAGGCCGGCATGACCATTCGCCGCTTCCCGGTCGATGCACGTAACCGTTTGGCTTTCGACGCACTCAATCAACAGTTACTGGCGCGGCCCACCGATCGCTTCCTGCCTGGGGTCTCCCCAGTCGCTCCCGATGAAGCTGCGATCTGGATTCGGGACAACATCAATTCGCAGGCGCTTGAAAGCTATCTGAATCAGCGCCGGAATGATTACTCGTCCTTTATCTTTCTGCCGTATCTGTATGGGGTGATCCTGAACGGTCTGCCGCTGGTCGCCGACCGTGCTGCTCTGCAACCCTGCCTGCACGACGAGGCTTATGCCTACCTGCCGCCCATCGCCACCCTGTTCCACAAGGCCCATCGCCTGCTGTTCAACTCCGCAGGTGAACAGGCGCTGGCGGCCCGACTATACGGTCCCGCCATGCTGGCCAAAGGAAGGGTCACCGGGTCCGGCATCGAATGTGCAGATCTCGATACCTTTCAACTGGAACGGTTGCCTGCCGAACTGCGTGATCAACCCTTTGTTCTCTACCTCGGTCGCCGCGACGCAACGAAAAATACCGATCTGCTGGTCGATGCCTACGCCCGTTTTCGGGAGCAGCATCCCGCTAGCCGGCTGCGGTTGGTTCTGGCCGGCCCCGGTCACACTCACTATGCCGGCTGCGCTCCCGAATTGCTCGATCTGGGTCTGGTCGAAGCCCCGGTCAAGGCTGCCCTGTTGCATCACTGCCTGGCGCTGGCCCAGCCCAGCGTCAACGAGAGCTTCTCGCGGGTGATGTTCGAGGCCTGGCATTGCGGCAAGCCGGTGGCCGCACATCGTGATTGCCTGGC
>JBAQIQ010000266.1:0-38862 GCA_049288935.1 Candidatus Competibacteraceae bacterium | reverse complement strand
GTGATTGGAAAACGGATCATAGCTACATCGTCCTACGTGCTGTACTTCTGGGATTCTGCCAGAATTCCAGGAGTCTTGCTGCACCTACTTCTTGGGGTTTCATCCATTTGCCGACATGAGCGACTTTCTTATGATTGGGCAACAGCCGAATGTGCTAATTTTTGTCATGTGTGACAAAAAAGTCATCAAGCGAACCTTCCTTCGCCTGGCTGAAAAGCTTGCAAGCCATAGAGGCTTGGTATCCTTGCCAAGCGCAAATTGTTGCACAGCAGAGCCGAATTGCGCCATCCTGATCCAGGAAGCTCGTCGCTGTTGGGGAAAAACAAAATATATAAAAGCAAAATATATACCGAATCTCCATCTTCAGACCGATTTTGTCAATGGGCGATTGAGTAAAGGTAGGTTTTTATAAATTGGGGGTGAGGCGGACTCGTGCAGAATCTCAATCCTGCCCGTTGACCGACGACGTGAACCGGCGGTTGGGATGTAGTGGTCCTGGAGCATTGTCGTGATGTATTCAGCAGGATAAGGCCGACTGAAAATAAAGCCCTGCATTTCATCGCAGTTCGCTGCCCGCAGAAAAGCCAGCTGGACCTCATTTTCAACGCCTTCCGCGATGACGCCTAAGCGCAAGCTGCGCGCCATGGCGATGATGGCCACCGAGATCGCTTGCTCACTGCTTTTGCCATCAATGTCTTTCACAAAAGATTTATCGATCTTCAGATGATCGATAGGAAACTGCCGCAAATAGCTGAGATTGGAATAGCCTGTACCAAAGTCATCAATCGCCAGGCGGACGCCCAACTGTTTCAAGGCCAACAGGGTATCGATCACGTTTTCTTTCATCAGCAGGCTTTCGGTTATCTCCAGCTCCAGCAAATCCGGCGGCAAATCATTTTCCCGAAGAACCTGGGTGATCAATGTGGTCAGGTCGGTATCAACAAACTGGCGCGGCGACAGATTGATGGACATACGCAACGGTGGTAATCCCGTTTCTCGCCAGCAGCGGGCCTGGGCGCAGGCGGTCCGAATCACCCATGCGCCGATGGGAACAATCAGGCCCGTTTCTTCAGCCAACGTAATAAATTGGGCGGGCGCCACACTCCCCAACACCGGGTTTTTCCAGCGCAGCAACGCTTCAACCCCGACAATCTTTCCGCTGTTGATGTTCACTTGTGGCTGATAATGCAGCGTCAATTCCTGGCAAGCCAGCGCCTTGCGCAATAAACCCTCCATCTCAATGGTCTGAACCACCATGCTATTCATCCAATCCGAATAGAACTGATGATTATTTCTTCCTTGATTCTTGGCGTGATACAGCGCGGCGTCGGCATTCTTCAATAGGGTATCAATGTCAGAGCCATCGTCGGGATAGAGAGCAGCGCCTATACTGCAACTCGTAAAGATTTCTTTGCCTTCAATGATGAATGGCTTTGATATAGCGGATAGAATCCGCTGGGCTACGGTACTCACCATATCAGGATAGCCAGCCTCGGCCAACAGGATAACGAATTCATCGCCACCCAGTCGCGCCAGCAAATCTTGCGGTATCGGCAGATCAGCCTGGGCAGCGCAGACATAATCCATTGAACACAAACAGTCCTGCAAACGAACCGCCACTTCCTGCAACAATAAGTCGCCAACACGATGTCCCAGCGAATCGTTGACGCGCTTAAATTGATCCAGATCCAAAAATAACACGGCCAGGGGCTGAGAACGCAGCTTGGCCAATTCAATGGATTCCCGCAATTGCTCCTGGAGTAAAGCCCGATTCGGCAGGCGGGTCAGATGGTCGTAAAAAGCCAGAAAGCGAATATGCTCTTCAGATCGACGGCGTATGGTAATGTCCTGCCCAACGAAGACCCGCCCAGTGGCTGATTCATTGGCGTCCACCAACTGCGAAACATTCCAGATCAATGTATGCTCACTGCCACTCAGCGATAAAATCGTGCTTTCGTAACCCACTAACTGACTTGATTTTTTACCGTCCTCAGTGCGCGGCAACAACGCCATAAAATCTGCATTCACCTTTTCACCTCGTTGAAAGAGGTAAAATTTTTCCGCCGCTGGATTGAATTCCAACACCCGGTCCTGGTGATCCAGCACCAAAATCACACTGCCGGCGGCCTGCACCAGTGTGCGAAACCGTTCCTCGCTATCCCGCAACTCCAGCAACGTCTGGCTAGCGCGCAAGATATAACGCACCCGTTGGTAGAGTACGAGCCACTGAATGGGCTTAGTAATGAAATCGGTAGCGCCCGCTTCATAGGCTCGTTCAGTAGATTCAAGATCATCCAGACTAGTGAACATCAAGATGGGTACATCCCGACCCTCGGGCTGCTGCCGCAACGCTGCACAGACGGCAAAACCATCCAAGCCCGGCATCACGACATCCAATAGCACCAGATCCGGTTTTTCACGCTGGAACAGGTGCAGGGCCTGTTCGCCATCTTCCGCTTCCAGAATCGTGAACCCTCCTTGATCCAGAGTATTGCTCGCCAAAAACCGTTGTACGGGATCATCGTCCACCACCAAAATCAATGATCGCTCGTGCGATGACCTCATAATGCGCACCTCATTTCAATCCAGTATTCCTGCATGAACTCATCTATTGAATCGTGGTGACCTGAAGATTTTTAAGATTTTGATTAAATAAAGGAAAGCTACAATGACGGCTCTGGCGCGACTGAGGCGTCCCGTTTTTTCAACATTGCCTGCAACGCAGCTTCCACCCGACTGAATTCCTCGGGCAAAGTCTGGATCTGCCTGGCTACAGACGCAGACTGACCGGAGCGCGCTGCTGTTTCAATCTCACGACAGATTTTCGAAAAATGCAAAGCGCCGATATTGCCACTGCTGGATTTCAAGGCATGGGCTACAGAGCGCACTCCTTCATGGTCGCTGCTGGCCATAGCTTGTCCTACTTGTTCGACCATCCGTGGCGCATCGCGTAGATAAAGCCCAATCAAACGGGCGAGTAAATTCTGGGCGCCCTTGCTTTCCAGAGCACCGATTTCGTCCAGTACTTTCCGGTCAATCAGCTCCTCGTCACTGGGGGGAGCAGGCAGCGGCGCGGACGACGGCGCCTCAGGCGTAAGGAAATTCTCCATGGCAGGAGATGGACTATTCGCCAATATCCAGCGATTCAGGATCGCCGCCAACTCGTCCCGTGCAAACGGCTTCGATAAATAATCGTCCATGCCCGCCGCCAGACAACGTTCCCGATCACCGCTGATCGCATGGGCGGTTAACGCCACAATCGGTAATCGTTTCACCTGCTGGCCCGATTTCGCTGTCGCCTGCTCTTCCCGTTCACGGATGAGCGCGGTCGCCTGGAATCCATCCATCACTGGCATTTGACAATCCATCAGCACCAGGTCACAGGTATTCCACGCCAGCCATTCGACCGCCTCGCGACCGTTATTCGCCACCTCGACCAGGCAACCGAACTGAGTCAGTACCGCTTTGGCGACTTCCTGGTTGACTGCATTATCTTCAGCCAGCAGGATCTTGGTGTTCTGGTGATTCAGAACCGGTGCACTGCCACCGTCTGGCGCAGTTGCTGCGAATAGTTGGCTAATCTCTTTATTAAGCAGACGCAGTAAGCATTCTTGCAACTGCGTTTTACGCACCGGTTTGGGTAAACGCAGGACGCCAAGCTGGCGCGCCTTTTCATACTGTGCGCCGCGCAAGGTCATGGACGTCAACAAGACGAGCCGGGGCGCGCCTAACCGGTCGTCGGCCTGAATGGCCAGCGCCAGATCAGGCCCCGTCATTTGCGCCATCCGGTCATCCAGCAAGGCCACCCGGTAAGGATCGCCGCTGGCGTGTGCGGCGCGCAGCATGTCCAGCGCCGCTGGCCCATCGGCGGCGCTGGCGCTGCGCATGCCCCAGGATTGCAGTTGACAGCGCAGAATTTCGCGACGGGTCGCATGGTCGTCCACGATCAGTACCCGGACTCCCTGGAGCTGAGTGGAGTGGTCAACAGGCTTGTCCGGTAAATAGGCCGCGTGCGCTAAGCACAGGGTGAACCCGAAGGTCGATCCTTGGCCCTCCACGCTTTGCACTTCGATGGCGCTGCCCATCAGTTCCACCAGTTGGCGGGTAATCGTCAATCCCAGTCCGGTGCCGCCGTACTGGCGGGTCGTTGAACTATCGGCCTGATCAAAAGCACCGAAAATCTGTTCGTGCAGATGAGCGGGGATACCGATTCCGGTATCACTCACTTCAAAACGCAGGGTCTCAACCGTCGGCGTGACGTCCAGTACGGTCACTCGCAGCACGATCTCGCCCTGATCGGTGAACTTGACGGCGTTTCCCAGCAGATTGCTCAAAATCTGGCGCAACCGCACGGGATCACCCTGGACCCGGATCGTCTCCGGCGGCAAGGCGCACATCAGCTCCAGATTTTTGCGTTGCGCACTCTCGACGAACAGCGCGGCCACGTCTTCCATCAGGTTTTGCAGATCGAAATCCATGATCTCCAATTGCAGCTTGCCGGCTTCGATTTTGGAAAAATCCAGCACATCATTGATAATTTTCAGCAGGTTGTCACCGGACTGCTGGATCACTTCAGCAAAGCGTCGCTGCTCGGGCGGCAGTTCGGTGGACGCCAGCAGCAGACTGGCCATACCCAGAACGCCATTCATGGGCGTGCGAATTTCGTGGCTCATATTGGCCAGGAATTGCGACTTCGCCTGATTGGCCGCCTCGGCCCGTTCCTTGGCTACGCTCAATTCCTGAACCACATGATGCAATTCGGTGTTAGCGCTTGAAAGATCGTGCGTGCGTTCCGCAACTTCCGTCTCCAGGCGGGCGTTGTAGGTGGCCAACTCAGCGTCGCGCTCCTGAATTTGCCGCAACATGTCATTGAAGCCGTCCACCAACGAACCCAACTCGTCATCACTGGTGCGTTGGACCCGAACAGCGTAATCGCGGGTGTGGGTGATCTCACTCATCGCAGTGCGCAACCGCAGGATCGGGCCGGAAATGACCGACTGAAACCGCGCCGCCAGCAAAGCTGCCAGCATCAATGAAGCCACTAGCAACCCGGCGATGATCCAGTAATAGCGGTACAGGCTTTCGCTGAGTTCGCGCAAATCCGAATAGATTTCGATATAACCGAGCGCCTGGCCATCTTGCCGAATCGGCACTTTGACGGCTAACATTTGACCTTGGGCACCGAGCAATCCGGCTTTGCTGATAGTGGCTTGCTCAGCGTTCACCCCCCCCGCTCTGTATCCGCCTTCGAGTTCTTCATGCCACTTCCAGATCCGATCTCGTTGCGCGTCTGTCAGCCCCGCCGCCCGGTATTCAGCCAGCAGTTTTTCCTGAGGATCATCAATGATGGCGTAAGGCACGTCGGGCTTAGCGCGCAGTACCGCCAAATTCTGCTCAGCGGCCTTCAGGTCGTTGAACAGCAAGGCGGAAGCGGCATTGGCGCTGATGACATTGGCCAGCGTCATTAGTTGGGCCTGGGCGGCTTTGCGCTGGGAATAGGTTTCATTGACAATCAGCGCTATCCCAACCGCGAGCAATACCAATGCGCTGGTCAGCAGCATCACCGCCATCAATTTGTTTTTTACTGACAGCTTGTCAAAAGTGATCATTCCGGTATTCCACTGCGCTACTCGACGATGGTCGCCAGCTTGAGTAATTGCGAGCTTAGCTTGAGGTTGGCCTGCCGGGTAGCAGTTAAGTTGATGTTGAATCGAACGCGCTGGTCGGCTTCGACCAAACCGATCATGCCCCCTACCTTTGCAAAGTCGTTGATATCACTAACGGTCAGTATCGGCAGGCGCACCAGTTTGGCCAGGATGGCCTTGAATCGCCCCTGCTCGGCCTGGCTTAGATACACGACATGGCATGGATCGAGGTCGGTGGCCATGGGCATATAGCGCACTTCCACCGGATGGGTGCTCACCGTTTTGCCCGAGAGCGACGCCAGTGCTGGACCAAAAGGATTGTCACCGGCAATGCAGATCAGCAAGGGTGCCTCCTCGTTGGCGAACGCCCCCGGCGGCCACTCCACAAATTTGGCGAAGTTGTACAAATAAGCCGCTTTGACGGCGTATTCGTCGAATTCGCTAGCGCGGGCGTTGCCAACCAACAGTAGGCTGCTCAGCAAAAGTGCTACCGCGGCCGCCAGCCCATGGCGCCATAAAAGCACCCAGGGGCAACCCCGGCCAGCAATCCATCTTCTGCTTCCGATCCCACCCCGACCGGATGTGGTTGATTCCGCAAGTGGGTTGATTAAAAGCTCCATTTCAGTTGCCCGTAAATGCTGGGTTCGACTTCGACCGGGACCGAGAACGCTTCCTGCACGAACTCCAGATGTGCGCCGCCGAACAAATTTGCGCCGACCAGCGACAGCTCCAAGTCCTTGCGCGGCCGCCAGCCCAGGCGCAGGTCCACGGTGGAATAGGAATCGAGTTCGGCGCGGCCGGCGGCAAGCGTCCGTGTGGAATCGTTGTCGACGTAACGCCACCAGACATCCAGTTCGAGATCATCGCGCAGTTTCCAGGACGAAAACAGCGAAATCCGATTTTGGTTGCCACTGTTATAAAGCGGCTCGCCTTGCCGGTCTTCGATGTCCGAATACAGGTGCGAGTAAGCCAACCGCAACCGCCAGTCTTGCATCGGACGCCAGTCTGCGGCTAACTCGAAGCCGGTGTTATAGCCCGATCCGGTATTCTGCAACTCCAGAGGTAAGACCAGACGCGGTGGCAATAGTCGAACCTCTGGAAAAGGGGTTCCCTGAACCGTGCCGATAACCTGGTCGTAGTCGTTGTAGAAAATCGCGGTGTCCACGGAGAACTGTTCCGCCAATTGCGCCCGGTAGCCGATTTCATAGGCGATGAGTTCCTCCGACTGGAGGCTGCCGCCGCCGAAAATCGTAACCAGTATTGGCAGGTTGCCGGTGAGGAGCGAAGGCGGAAAGACCGCCACATTCGCCCGGGAGTCCAAAAACCCACGCGAAGGCGTTTGGACGGCGCGGGATACCGCCGCCCACAGCCGATGGTCGTGATGCGGCGTCCAGAGCATCCGGACGCTGGGCTGCCATTCCCAGCCGGTGAAATCGTTGTGCTCGATCTTCAGCCCGGCCGTCAATCGCAACCGATCCGGAATCAGGTCCACTTGATCCTGAACGAAGGCGCTCAATAGCTGGTTGGTATCCTCGTTGGGTCTGACCTTGCTGACTTCGGTATCGGTGAACCGGTCTCGATTTCGGCGGTAGCCCAATCCCCAGACGATCTCCTGCCGGTCGGTCAACGCGAAATTGTGCTGGAAATCCAGGTCGAAGGACTCCGCTTCGATGATATACAGGGGATCATCGCGATCCTCGTACTGATAATACGCTTGCAGACTCATCCGCGAGGTCGCGGAGTATCGATGCTCCCAGCGCGCCTGCAAGCTGCCCCCCGAGGCATCGACGGGCGACAATCGCCGCTCGGCATACGGCGGAAAGAGGGTGGCAAGCTGGTAATTCTGATCGAAATTTCCATCGTACACGCCGCCCTGGGCGGCCACCGAATCATCGGCCGATGGCGTCCAATCCACACGGAATTCGCCCCGGCCGATGCGCCAATCGTCGCCGGCATCGCGACCGTCCGGCGTCACCTGACCATCCCGTTCGGAGAACTGGCCAAAAACCCGATATTGGGCGCTATCTCCCAACTTGCCACCAAAGCGAATCCCGGCGATGGCCCGCTCTTCGTTGCCGGCGGTTAGCGTCACCAGTCCACCCTGGGTGTCCTTGGCCTGTTTGGTAATGATATTGATGACGCCGTTGACCGCGTTGGCGCCCCACAGGCTGCCGCCGGGACCGCGAATCACCTCGATGCGCTCGATGTCGGGCAGGAACAGATCCTGAATTTCCCAATACACGCCGGAAAACTGGGCGTTGTAAATCGTGCGGCCGTCGATCAGCACCAGCAACTTGTTGGCGAAGCGGCCGTTGAACCCGCGGATGGTGATGGCCCAGCGGCTGGAATCGATGCGGGCCACTTCCACGCCGGGCGCGAGCCGCAGCGCCTCCATCACGTTGGTCACCCCCGACCGGCGAATGTCGTCGGCGGTGATGACGAACACTGCCGCCGCCGTGTCTTGCAAAGCTTGTTCCGTCTTGGAGGCCGACACCACTTTGACTTGCATCAGATCCTCGATGCTGAACTCGGTCAAATCCGGCGTGGCGGCTCCGGCCTGGCTGGCAGCTATTCCCAGACCGGCCAGACCGGCCAGCAGGGGTATGACTCTTACCGATTTCCGCTCATTCATCGCGCCAACCTCCCCGTTCATTTCGGCAAAATTTTTCTGTAGTTCGCGAACGGCCCGTTTTCAAAACGACCATTTCATCTGCCCATAAACGCTGCGCTCCACCTGCTCCGGAAACGGGAGGGTTTCCTGCACGAACTCTACGTGCGATGGCCCCAGCAGGTTGGTTCCCACCAGCGACAGCTCCAGATCCTTGCGCGGGC
Organism: Candidatus Competibacteraceae bacterium; assembly: GCA_049288935.1. Taxonomy (GTDB): domain Bacteria; phylum Pseudomonadota; class Gammaproteobacteria; order Competibacterales; family Competibacteraceae; genus UBA2383. Next base: position 30,385 of record JBAQIQ010000266.1, on the reverse strand, counting down.
GCCAGCCGAGACGGGCGTTTATGCTGTAATAAGCATCAACCGAAGCCGTGCGCTCCAGTGTGCCAACGGCCAGATCGGGCATCTCGTCCACGTAACGCAGCCACAGGTCGAATTCCAGATCGTGGCGGATATCAAAACTCGACCACAGCGAGATTTGCTGGCGCGGTTGCGAACCGTCGCGCACAGTTGGAATCAGTTCGGAAAAACCGGGTTGGTCCCGCAACCTGACCCGCAACCAAGAATAAGCCAATTGCAACCGCCACCGGTCCGCCGCCTGCCAGTTAGCCGCTAATTCAAAACCATGGGCCTGGCCTTTCACCCCGTTGACGAACCAGAAAGGAACTTGCAAATAGCCACCTTCCAGGGTCGCCAGGTCGGGCCGGGGTTCCAAGGCTCGCAAGTCTTCGTATTCGTTGTAGAACGCGGTAACGTCCAACGACAACCGTTGGGTCGGCCAAGTCCGATAACCCAGTTCATAGGCGATCAGAGTCTCGGCTGCAAAGGCCGGATTCCCCTGGAAATTGGACAATCGGGGAAACGGCAGTGGGTTTTGCGTCGTTCTGGGGGGCGCCATGACCAAATCGAGTGCGAGGCCGTCATCGATCCGCGAGGGTGTGCGCACGGCGCGGGACACGGCGGCCCATGCGCGATGCTGGGGATGGGGTGTCCACAGCAAGCGGGCGTTTGGCTGAAACTCCCATCCGGTAAAATCGTTATGCTCCAGCCGCGCCCCCAGCGTCAGCGTGAGTTCCTGAGGAATCAGACTGATCTGATCCTGGGCGAAGGCGCTGAATAAATCGTAATCGAGTTGAGGCGGGGTCACCGAACCCAGGGCTGTCGGCTGGTAGTCGTCACGGTAGTAACGGTAACCCAGCCCCCAGATCAATGCGTTCCGCTCGCCCAGCGCAACAGTGTGCTGAAACTCCAGGTCGAAGGTGTCGATGTCAATACCGAGAATCGCGTCATCGCGGTGCTGGTTCTGGTAATACAGTTGCAGGGACAGCCGCGAGGTGTCTGACAGAACCCGCTCCCAACGACCTTGCAGATGGCCACCTGATATCTGGGCCGTATCCCGCTCCAGTTGCGTGTAAGGCGGGGTGACGCTGGGCACCGATAGATTTTGTTGCAGCGATCCGTCGTATAGACCACCTCGCAGACTGACGCTGTCCTGACCCGAGGGCGTCCAGTCGAGCCGGAAGCCGCCGCTGCCCAGCCGCCAGTCGTCCTCGGCATCGCGCTCCTGTGCATCCAGCAAGCCGTCTTGTTTGAGGTATTTACCGTAAACCCGGTAGTGGGCATCATCGCCCAGCGATCCACTGTGGCGCACGCCGACGATGGTCTGCTCCGGGCTGCCGGCGGTCACACTCACCAAGTTGCCGGTGTCCGTCGCCTTCTTGGTCAGAATGTTGATCACACCGTTGACCGCGTTCGCCCCCCACAGGCTCGCCCCCGGCCCGCGAACGACTTCGATCCGCTCAATGTCCTCAATCAGCACATCCTGAATTTCCCAGTACACCCCAGCAAAGGCTGAGGTGTAAATCGAACGCCCGTCCACCAGCACCAGCAGCTTGTTGGAGAAGCGCCCGTTGAAACCTCGGATGGTGATCGCCCACTGGTTGCTGCTGATCCGTGCGACATGGACGCCCGGCGCCAGCCGCAACGCTTCGGGCACGCTGGTGACCCCACTGCGCCGGATGTCGTCCTGGGTGATGACAAAAATCGCCGAGGCGGTGTCAGCTAACCGCTGCGTCTGCTTGGTCGCCGACACCACTGGCACGTTCATCAACTCTTCGATGCTGAGTTGGGTCAGATCATCGGCCACGGCCTGAGACACCGCCATTTCCATGTTCGCCAAAACGATGAGCAAAGCCAACGCGCCCAATAAGCGGCGATTAACCCAGTGAATGGGTGCGCTTATGGAAACTTTGAGACTTATCAGCAGCATTTTTTCGATTCCCTGTTGATTAAAATCAAGGCTGTTTTACCTCTTGATGAAATCATTATAGCAAGGGGTTTATTACCGCCCATTTCCTTTGTCGCGCTATGACTGTGCCAGTGAAGTACATTTTCATGTTGGCCAAGACCCTTAACGCCCCACTTCCGCCCACTTGAAAAACCCCATCAGGGTTTGCAGTTGCGTCGCCTGCGCACCCATAGCCTGACTGGCTGCCGCGGTCTCCTCGACCAGAGCGGCGTTTTGCTGGGTAGCCTGATCCATCTGCAAAATCGCCTTATTAACCTGTTCGATACCACTGGCCTGCTCGCGGGCCGCCGCCGCCATCTCGGCAACGATATCACTCACTTTCTTGACTGCTGCCATAATCTCCTTGAGCGTCTGGCCGGATTGTTCGACCAATCGGCCACCATCCCGCACCTTGCCCACACTGTCGGTGATCAGCCCCTTAATCTGCTTGGCCGCGTCGGCGCTGCGCTGGGCCAGTTTGCGAACCTCGGCGGCCACCACGGCGAAACCTCGCCCCTGCTCCCCGGCCCGGGCGGCCTCGACGGCGGCGTTGAGGGCCAGCAAGTTGGTTTGAAAAGCGATCTCGTCGATCACGCCGATGATATCGACAATCTGCTGACTGCTTTGAGCGATGGCGTTCATCGCGGTCACAGTCTGATCCACCACCTGCCCGCCCTGCTCAGCTTGCGCCCGGGCGGTGACCGCCAGTTGATTGGCTTGTCCGGCATGGTCAGCGCTGTGCCTGACCGTCGCCGTCAGTTCTTCCATTGAGGAGGCGGTTTCTTCCAAGGCGGAGGCTTGTTCTTCAGTGCGCTGCGCCAGGTCAGCACTGCCTTGAGCGATTTGAGCAGCGGTGGAACTGACTGTATCCGTTGCGGTGCTGATTTCCCCGACAACGGTCTTCAATTTCTGCTGGGTGGCGTCCAGCGCTGTGAGCAACTGACCCACCTCGTCGCGGCTGGTGATGATGATGGCGTGATCGAGTTCACCCGCTGCGATGTCGCCAGCCACTTGTTGCGCCTGCCGGAGCGATCGAACAATCAGACGGACAATCCCATAGGCCAGCAGGAGCGCGAACGCCATACACACCAGCATCGTGGCCAAAGTCATCAGGGCGTTTTCAGTCAACTCAGCCATACGGTCTTGCAGCAACCCTTGCAGAGTGGGCGCTGCAACTTCATACAGACCAAAGCCCGCTTCGATGGCTCGCGTGCCAGCGGCGAAAACCTCACTGGGCGATAGCTTGTCATCAATTTGTTCGCTGCTGGCGAGTTGCTCGACTATCGTCAAAAATGCGCTCATTGGAGCTGCCAGAGCCTCCAACCGGGCTTGTAAAACCGGTTTGAGCGTTTCGTTGCTCTTAAACGCTGTTTCCAGGTTATCCTGAATGCCTCTGCGCACCATCTCAAGCTGGCCCAATGACTTGGCGAGCCGAACGTGGTCGTCTTCCGCAATCTGCCGGCGCGCCACAATCCCCGCTGCGCTGCCTCGCAGCCGCCCCAAGTGTTCGACCAAGAACGGCAGTCGGTTGACGGTGGCGTCCATCAGACTGTAACTGTCCACCTCGGGGTCTAAAGCCAGATTAGACGTGATGCTCACATGGGTTATTAGATCGAGCAGCTTGTCAATGAGCGCGGTATGCTGCGCGAAGCTGTCTTTGGCGGCCAGACTGAAAACATTGGCGCCAAGCTTCTGCCAGTCCGCCTTGATGGCTTGCCATGCACTCGTTGTGTCCAGCAGGCTGCCGAATTGGGCATCCGCAGCGTCCATTGCCTTGAAGTCCTCGGTGAGCTGGCCTTGCTTAGCGGTGATTTTTTCCCGAAATGAGGCATCGCCGTTGAGATAGGCGTTGCTCATGCCGCGATGCTCGGCGAGATGCTGCAACAACGTGCGCACTGGTTGCAAATATTGCACTCCCTGGATTTCCTGGCGAGCGAAGTCGATGGCGAAGCTCTTCTCCGTGATCAACAGATACGTCAGTAACACGATGGGTATCCCGAGCGCCACTACTAATAAAGCCAACTTTTGCCAGATTTTCAGTCGATTAAGCACGTTCATCAGGTCATTTCCCCCTGATTCAATCTACACTGGATTGAATGTCATTGTTAGTTACGTAGCCCGATGGGCCTTGTGGAATTTTCAGGAGTCGTTCCTGGCTCCCACCGATTTTTGCAACTCCAGGTTCAGGGCGTCCCACACCTGTTGATACTGGATTTTCCATTACCGCCATGAGCGTCGCCACATCGTTCAATTGTTGCGTCCGCCCACGATCCTCCAGGAGCCACTCGCTGGGTCGCTTCCTGCTGACGGCCCTGCCAGCCCTCGCGTTCGGTGCGGTTTACCAACAGCAAGAGGCCAGCGACGCTGATCAGGAGCAGCGTCAACACGGTGGCATTGAACAGAGTCAGTAACTGGCAGCGCAGGCCACCTGTCCATCGATCAGAAAGAAACCCGATCATGTCCATTGCTCCTGGGTGGAGAAATAGCGCCTACTCGATCCCACGATTGCGGGTCAGGAAAGCCTTGCGCAGGATTTCACGCAGATGAGGGAGCGAAACCGGTTTGGGCAAAAATTTATACACTGCGCCCTCATTGATCAGGTACAGCAAATCCTCCATCCGACAATGGTCACCCAGCACGATCCGGGGGATGTGGGGGTAGAGTTCACGAATCCTGCGGAAAAATTGACCGCTCCCCGTTCCATCCAGCCGGTAATCGGCGACCACTACTTCCACCTCATGGCTGGCCAGCAGATCCAGCGCAGCATGACCGTCGGCGGCGGTGAGCAGGCGATAGCCTTCAGGGTGGAGGACGTCCACCAGGGCCGCTCGACTGACAGGATCATCATCGGCAACGAGCAGAACGCGCCGGTCCCCCACATCAGCGCATTCACCCACCTCAGCAACGCATTCAACCGCCTCAGCCGCGTGTTGGTGACACTGAAGCATTGCGGTGATCTCGCTGACTGGCAATGGTCGGCTCAAGTAGTAACCCTGGACTTCATCACACTGTTTGGATTTGAGAAAACACAGTTGCGCCTCGCTCTCCACCCCCTCAGCGATGACCCGCAACCCCATGCTGTCGGCCATGGCGATCACCGCAGTAGCGATAGCTGCATCGTCAGGTTGTGAGTTGACTTCGCGCACGAACGCTTTATCAATCTTCAGGCGGTCGAGCGGCAGTTGCTTAAGTCGGCTTAGGCTGGAATAACCGGTGCCGAAATCGTCAATGGCCAGTTGCACACCGAGGTTTTTGAGCGCTTGCAACGTACAAGTCGCGCCTTCAGGATCTTTCATCAACAGACTTTCCGCGATTTCGAGTTCCAGCGCCTCAGGCTCAAGACCGGTCTCCCCCAGAATGCGCGCCACCAACGCCGGAAAACTCGGCTGCACGAACTGCAAGACCGAAATATTGACCGCTATGCGCTCCAAGTCGATCCCGGACTGCCGCCAGGCCCTGGCTTGCTGGCAGGCAGTCCGCAGCACCCATTCACCAATAGGGATGATGAGGCCGGTCTCCTCGGCAAGCGGTATAAAGTCCAGCGGCGAGATCGCGCCGAGCGTGGCGCTCTGCCAACGCAATAATGCCTCGACGCCATTGATCCGGCCGCTGGGCAAATCCAGTTGCGGCTGGTAGTGAATCGACAACTCGTTCTGTTCGATGGCCTTGCGCAACTGGTTTTCCATGGTCAGGCGCTGGAGAGCCACTTCGTTCAGGCTAGGATCGTAAAATCGATACAGGTTGCGACCTTGGCGCTTGGCCAAATACATCGCCAAATCAGCGTTCTTCAATAAAATCTCAGGACTGTCGCCATCATCGGGAAACAGCGCAATACCGATACTGGGTGTGACGAAAACTTCGTGTCCGGCGAGAACCAGGGGTTGCGCCAGAATTTTACGGATACGCTCGGCCACCAAGGCGGTATCCTCATTGCGCCGAACCTCAGGCAACAACACGGTGAATTCGTCGCCTCCCAGCCGTGCAATGGTCTCCGTCTGATCACTGATTTCGGCGTGTGCGACCGTATCACTGTTGCGCAAGCACACTTTCAAGCGTTCCGCCGTCGCCTGCAACAACAAATCACCTACACTGTGGCCGAGGGTGTCATTGATCCGCTTGAAATTATCCAAATCCAGGAAGAGCAATCCCACCCGCCGACCGTGGCGCTTGGCCAGCTTGAGCGCTTCGCTCAGGCGATCCTTGAACAACTCGCGGTTCGGCAGGCGGGTGAGGCTATCGATAAACGCCAGCTCCCGGATGCGCTCTTCGGCACGTTGCATGTCGTTGATATCTTGCAGGGTGCCATAGAGCCGGACCACCCGCCGCGACTCATCGAAAGTCGCTTCAACTTCCTGGCGGACATGCCGGATCGTGCCATCGGCGCCCAAAATCAAGTGGTTGATCCCTGCCGATTGCTCCGGTTCACGGATTTCTGCGAACCAGGCCCGCACCCGGAGCCGATCTTGCTCAGGCACCCGGTCGAGTAAGGACTGGAGCGGCGCCACGGGCCGGGCCGGATCAAGGCCCACCAGACAACAGACCTCTGCCGACAGATGCAGAACGCCCTGGTCCGGGCGCCAAATCCAGTGCCCCAGCCGGGCGATCCGCTGGGCAGCGGCTAAACGGCGCTCGCTCTCATGCAAATCACGCATCGCTGCGCTGGCGCGCAACAGATAGCGCACCCGATGACCCAGCAAGGTGTAGTTAATCGGCTTGGTAATGAAATCCGTCGCCCCGGCCTCGAACGCCCGGTTGATCGACTCCTGGTCATCCAGACCGGTCATCATGAGAATGGGAGTCAGTGCGCCTTCGGGCTTGCGGCGCAATTCGACGCAAGCGGCAAACCCATCCAGTTCAGGCATCATCACATCCATGATCACTGCATCAGGCTGAGTTTGTTCAAAAACCTCCAGCGCTTGGCGTCCGTTTTCGGCCTGCTCAACACGAAATCCGGCTTGTTCCAGCACGGTGCTCACCAACAGGGTGATGGTCGGATCGTCGTCGACCGCCAGAACCAGGGGCTGATAAGGTACATTCGCAGCGAACATAGATTTAATTCCCTTCCCGCACTGATGGTTTTTCCTGAGGATAGGCCAAATCACGAAACCATGATTCAATTCCGACGGCCTGAGGCATATCGTCTACCCAGTTGTAAAAGGTCAGTTCCTTGGCCAAGGTGGGCGGCGCAGCAAACATCAGTAGCGGAAGCAGCAACCCAATCGTGGTCTGTCTTTTACCCATAGCGCTCTCTCAATGTTCGTTATAAATATCATTGTATCGTAAACAAGATAAATATGACCCAGCCCAGCTTAGCAGCCTAGCAGTGGTTCTAAGAGACTGTCGAAAAATCCTGAATTGATTTGCACCCACGATGATCGCCGCTGCCTGGATGATCTGCGCCGGATTGCCGGGGGATCACTCAACTTATCCTCAATCACCTTGAAGCGGTTTGCAATCACCGGCGACCCCTCCATCTTTTACCTATAATTCGTAGGGTAATCATGCTCTCTCCAAAGGTGCCCCATGTCTCCATCAGCCCCATCGCCCGCCCCCGATCGCAAAAATGTTGATCTCAATCAACTGGCGTTAAATCTGTCCAAAGTCGTCGAACAAAGCCAGCGCGTGTTGCAGGAATATCTCAAGCAACAACAACGCAGCGAACAAAAGCCCTTGATCGACCCCGCGATTATCGGCAAGTCCTTCCAGGATCTATTCCAGCAGTTGCTGAAAAACCCAGACCAGTTGCTCCAGGCTCAGGTGGATTTCTGGAAAAATTACCTCAACCTGTGGCAGCACACTTCCAACCGTCTGCTCGGCCACGATACGCAGCCAGTGATTCAACCGGAACCCAGCGATAAGCGCTTCAAAGATGAGCAGTGGGCGGAAAATGTGGTGTTCGATTTCATCAAGCAGTCTTATCTGCTGGCCGCCGACAGCTTGCAAAACGTGGTGCAGGAGGTGGAAGGTCTGGATGACAAAACCACCCGCAAGGTGCAGTTCTACACCCGCCAGTTCGTGGACGCGATGGCCCCGACCAATTTCGCGCTCACCAACCCGACCGTGCTGCAAGCCACCTTCGACTCCAGCGGAGAAAATCTGCTCAAGGGCCTGCAAAATCTATTGCACGATTTGGAGCGCGGTCGCGGCCAATTGCAGATTCGGATGACCGACCTGGACGCCTTCAAGCCCGGCGAGAACATCGCATCAACGCCCGGCCAGGTCATTTTCCAGAACGAGTTGCTGCAACTGATTCAATATAACCCCACAACCCCGACGGTCCATCAGCGCCCGTTCCTGTTCGTTGCGCCTTGGATCAACAAGTTTTACATCATGGACATGCGCCCAAAAAACTCCATGGTGAAATGGATGGTGGATCAAGGCTTCACGGTGTTCATGACCTCGTGGATCAACCCCGACGAGCGGTTGGCTGAAAAGACCTTTGATGACTATATGCTGTCCTGCGTCGCGGCGATGGACGCCATTGCCCAGGCAACCGGCGAGCGGGAAATCAATACCGCCGGTTACTGTCTGGGCGGCACCCTGCTGTTCAGTACGCTCGCCTACCTCGCGGCGCAAGGCGATGACCGGGTAAAAAGCGCCATCTGCTTCGCCTGCATGACGGACTTCAGCGAACCCGGCGAACTGGAAGTCTTCATCGACGAGGAATTGATTACCCTGCTGGAGAAGCAAATGGACGAGCAAGGTTATCTGGACGGCAGCCAGATGGCCGGCGTATTCAGCATGTTGCGCGCCAACGATTTGATCTGGTATTTCGTGGTGAACAACTATCTGCTGGGCAAGGACCCCTACCCCTTCGATCTGCTGTACTGGAATTCCGACTCCACGCGAATGCCGAAAGCCATGCACAGCTTCTACCTGCGCAACATGTATCAGAAGAACCTGCTGCGCGAACCGGGCGGCATCACCCTGGCCGACGTTCCCATCGATCTGCGCAAGATCAAAAACCCGGTCTATTTCCTGTCCGCCAGCGAAGACCACATCGCCCCGTGGACCTCCACCTACGCGGGTACGCAATTGGTCGGCGGCCCGGTCAGCTTTGTGCTGAGCGGCTCTGGACATATCGCCGGCGTGATCAATCCGGCCACGTCCGACAAATACGGCTATTGGACGAATCCGGCGACGCCGCCGAATCCCGGCGATTGGCAAAAGGACGCAGTCCAGCAGGAAGGCTCCTGGTGGCCAAACTGGCTGAACTGGCTGAAACCCAACGCGGGCCCTCAGGTTCCAGCCCGCGCGCCAGGCGATGGCAAATTGCCGCCGCTTGAAGAAGCGCCGGGTTCCTACGTCAAGATGCGCTATTGACAGCCTCTGCGTCCTCTTGCGTCCAGAGGGCGCAGACGTCAGCGATGGCCGTTAAGCCCGCCGATGGCGGTCCGTTGTAACGGGTGGCTCATACCGCAGTTGCACTTGATCTTCTCCAGCCAGTTCCCGCAACTGTTTCAACAACGCTGCGCTCGGCTTCACCTGCCAATTTTGCCCGAGCGCCAGTTCCACCCGAGCGTTCGGGCCAAGGTACTCCACCCACACGGGGCAGCGGCCATTGGCGCGATGCTCGGCCAGAATACTCGCCAGTTGCGGCAACACCCCCGCCGCGCATTGCACCGCGTCCAACCGCAGCAGCAACTGCCGGGCATATGCGGCCCGCGCCTCATCCCAGTCCAGTATCCACTCGACATTCAGCCGGGTCGCTTGATTGAATTCATCCCAACTTAACGCCCCCTGCGCCAGCAGAATGGCGTCCTCCACGATCAATGACCGATGGCGCTCATACACTTCCGGGAAAATGCGAATTTCCAGCCGTCCGATTCCATCGTCCAGCGTCACGAACGCCATGCGCCCTCCCCGATTGGCGTTGCGGGTGCGCACGCTCACCACCAGCCCGGCAATCAACAGCGAACGGTCGTTTCCGCGACGTAAGGCGCCGTTGCTCCCAGCCAGATGACTCAAGCGAGTAACGCCGAGCGCAGTCAATTCCTCGGCAATCCGCTCGATTGGATGACCGCTCAAATAAATACCCAAGGTTTCCTTCTCGCCACGTAGCCGCTCTTCCTGACTCCATTCTGGCTTCTTGGCAAGATGCAGGGGACGGGCCGGGGTCTTTTCGCCGGTTGCCAACCCGAACATATCATTCTGGCCGGCGGCGTCATTGCGGGAGTGCTGTTCCGCCAATTGCAAGGCATCCGGCAATTGCGCCGTCAAAGTCGCCCGGTTGGCGCCGAGATCATCCAGTGTTCCCGAGCGAATCAGCGATTCCAACACCCGACGGTTCAGCTTGCGGAGATCAACGCGCTGGCATAAATCGAACAGGTCGCGATACAACCCATTTTGGCGACGTTCCTGCACCAACGCCTCAATCGCGCCCTCCCCGACTCCTTTGATCGCCCCTAGACCATAGCGGATTTCGCCGGTTACGCTAACCGTGAAGCGGTACTCGGAAGTATGGATCGCCGGCGGCGCCAGGGTCAGCCCCATGCGCCGGCATTCCTCGATAAACACCACAACCTTGTCGGTCTTGTCCATGTCCGAAGACAACACCGCCGCCATGAACGCAGCGGGATAATGTGCTTTCAGCCAGGCCGTCTGGTAGGACACCAGGGCATAGGCGGCGCTATGGCTCTTGTTGAAACCATAACCAGCAAATTTATCTATTAAATCAAATATGTAAGAAGATATTTCTGGATCAACGCCATATTCCTTGGCGCCGTTGACGAAACCATCTCGCTCCTTGGCCATTTTCGCTGCGTCTTTCTTGCCCATGGCCCGGCGCAGCAAGTCCGCTCCACCCAGGCTATAGCCTGCCAGCACCTGAGCAATCTGCATCACCTGCTCCTGATAGAGGATGACGCCATAGGTCGGCTTGAGAATCGTCGCCAAAGCCGGATGCGGGTATTCAATGCGGGCGCGGCCGTGCTTGCGGTCGATAAAATCATCCACCATGCCGGATTGCAGCGGGCCGGGCCGGAATAACGCCACCAGCGCCACGATTTCTTCAAAGCAGTCCGGTTGCAGGCGGCGAATCAAATCCTTCATTCCGCTCGATTCCAACTGGAATACAGCCGTCGTTTCAAATCGCTTGAGCAGTTCAAACGTCAGCGGATCATTCAGGGGGATGTCTGTAATATCCAGCGGCGGCTCATGAAGAATCTGGCGTTGCGCGTTAATCGTTTGCAACGCCCAGTCAATAATCGTCAGCGTCCGCAGCCCCAGAAAGTCAAATTTGACCAGTCCCGCCGCTTCCACATCGTCCTTATCAAACTGAGTGACAATGCTGGGATCGTCCTGCTCACAGTACAGCGGCGAATAATCGGTCAAACGGGTCGGGGCGATCACCACCCCGCCGGCGTGTTTGCCGACATTGCGCGCCAGTCCCTCCAGCTTACGGCCCAGATCGATCAGCGCCCGCACCTCCTCATCATGCTCATACAGCCGACGCAACTCCGCTTCCTGCTCAACGGCCTTGTCCAGCGTGATGCCCAGTTCAAAGGGAATCAGCTTGGCGATGCGGTCAACGAAGCCATAAGGATGGCCCAGCACCCGGCCCACGTCGCGCACCACCGCCTTGGCCGCCATACTGCCGTGGGTGGCGATCTGCGCGACCCGCTCCCGGCCATAACGTTGCGCAACGTAATCAATCACCTGGTCGCGGCCATCCATGCAGAAGTCGATGTCGAAATCGGGCATGGACACCCGCTCGGGATTCAGGAAGCGCTCAAACAATAACTCGTAGGCCAGCGGGTCCAGGTCAGTAATGCCCAGCGCATAGGCGACCAGCGACCCGGCGCCGGAGCCGCGTCCTGGCCCGACCGGCACGCCGTGATCCCGCGCCCACTGGATGAAATCGGCCACGATCAGGAAATAGCCGGGAAAACCCATCTGGATGATGACCTTCAGCTCCAATTCCAAACGCTCATCATAGGGTTGACGGCGCTCGGCGAAATCAGTGGCGGCGGAATCCAATAACCGCTGTAGCCGCCGTTCCAGTCCAGCGCGGGCCTGAGTAGTGAAATAGGCGTCAGCGCTCATCCCCTCGGGCGTTGGAAACTCCGGCAACACATTCTTGCCCAGTTCCAATTGCAGATTGCAACGCCGGGCAATTTCAACGGTGTTTTCCAGTGCCTCGGGCAAGTCGGCGAACAGCTCCGCCATTTCCGCCGGGGTGCGCAAATATTGTTGATCGCTGTAGCGACGGGGCCGGTTCGGGTCATCCAGCGTTGCACTGTCGTGGATACAGACCCGCGCTTCATGCGCCTCGAAATCATCACGCTGGAGAAAACAGACCTCATTGGTCGCCACAACCGGCGTTCCCGTCGTCGTCGCCAAGTCAATCGCCGCTTCCAGATACTCCTCTTCCTGAGGCCGCCCCGTGCGCTGCACTTCCAGATAGAACCGCTCCGGGAACAAGCGCCGCCAGTCCGCCAACCCATTTTTCGCTTGGGCGAGCCGGTCATTGAGCAGCGCTTGGCCCACTTCACCCTCTCGGCCACCGGACAGAGCGATTAAGCCGTCGGTATGGCCTTCCAGCCAGGCGTAATGAAGAATCGGGACCCCGCGCTGCTGGCCTTCAAGATAGCCGCGACTAACGAGCCGGGTCAGATGACGGTACCCCACCAGGTTTTGACACAACAGCACCAGTCGGGACGGCTCCCCATCTGGCCGTTGCACCCAGGACTCCACACCGACCAAGGGCTTGACTCCCGCGCCGAGAGCGGCTTTGTAAAACTTGATCAGGGCGAACAAGTTACTCATGTCGGTTATAGCGACCGCCGGCATTCCGGCGGCGGCGACTTGCTTGACCAGGCTTTTAATGCGGATCAGCCCATCGACCAGGGAATATTCGGTGTGCAAACGCAAATGAACAAACGGCGCCGTCATGCCGACTCCTTGATAGCCGCTGCGACCGGGGCGAAGGAGCGACGATGTTCAGGACAGGGACCGAAGCGGCGCAAAGCTTCCCGGTGCACCAGGGTGGGATAGCCCTTGTGGCGGGCGAAGCCATAGTCGGGATAGCGCTCGTGGAGTTTATGCAGTTCGGCGTCACGGGCAACCTTGGCTAGAATGGAAGCGGCGCTGATCGCCGGTACGGTGGCGTCACCCTTAACGATGGCCCGGCAGGGGTAAATCAGCCCTACCGGACACTGTTGACCGTCCACCAAAATTTGGCCGGGCGCTGTAGACAAATGCTCCACCGCCCGCCGCATGGCCAGCAGCGCAGCTTGCAGAATGTTCATCCGGTCAATTTCCGCAACGTCGGCCCGGCCCAACGCCCAAGCCAGTGCATGAGCGCGGATTTCAACCGCCAGTTGTTCACGGCGGGCAGCGCTGAGTTGTTTGGAATCGGCCAGCCCGGCAATAGAGCGGGCCGGATCGAGAATGACAGCGGCGGCGAGGACGGGGCCGGCCAACGGGCCGCGCCCGGCTTCGTCCACGCCGGCGATCAGCAAAACATCGGGCATGGCGAACAGCGCAAGGTGTGGAGGAAGGATGCGAAGTTTAGAACGCTTACGGCGGTTGCGCCACCCGTCGCCAAGGACAGGTCAGAGCGCGTTAATAGACTGCTACTCCATGTCCACGGTGTTCCAATCAGCAAGCCATACCGGATGACCCCAAAATCCCCTGCCACTGGCTTGGGGGAGCCTGCGACAGGGGGCAGCCGGGGAAAATCGGCTGGAAAATGAGAAATTAGAACGCTTCAGCTCGTAAGGTCATCAGCGAGTCAGCGCCTGCCTGAATTTTCGCTAGATGGGCCATCGTCTCTGGCAGCACCTTTTCCATGAAAAACTCGGCGCACGCCAGCTTGTTCCGATAGAAGCCCCGGTCAAAGCTGTCATCATCCGGATTGGAAAGCTGATTTTCGCAAATCCGCGCCACCTGCGCCCATTGATAGCCCAACGCTATCAACGCCATCATGTACAGATAATCCATCGATACAGCGCCGCCATTATCCGGGTTGGAAATTGCGTGTTGCATCAGCCATTGCGTCGCTTCGACCAACCGCTCCAACGCCTCGGTTAACGGTTTCACAAAAGGCGACAGCGCGGCGTTATCTTCGTACTTCTCGCAAAATCCGCCAACAACTGCGAAAAAGAGTTGAATCGCCCGGCCTTTATTAGCGGGCAGCTTACGGCCAATTAAATCCAGCGCCTGAATACCATTGGCGCCTTCATAAATCTGGGTGATGCGAGCATCGCGCACGAACTGCTCCATACCCCATTGGGCGATATAGCCATGACCGCCGAAGCATTGCAGACACAGATTAGCGGACGTAAAGCCCATATCAGTGAAATAGGCTTTCATCACCGGGGTCAACAAGCCCAGCAGATCTTCAGCCTTGCGCCGGGTTTCCGGATCGGGATGCTTGCGAATGACATCCACCTGCAAACCGGCCCAGTACGCCAGCGCCCGCGCTCCTTCCTGAAAGACCCGGACGGTCATCAACATGCGGCGGATGTCAGGATGAACGATGAGCGGATCGGCGGCCTGATCAGGGAATTTCGCGCCACGCAACGAACGGCCCTGCAGCCGCTCCCTGCAATAAGTGACGGCATTCTGATAGGCAACCTCGGCCTGGCTAAGACCCTGCACGGCAACGCCCAGCCGAGCAGCGTTCATCATGATGAACATGGTTCGCAAGCCCTTATGCGCCTCGCCGACCAGGTAACCGATTGCCCCGTCATAGTTCATGACGCAGGTGGCGTTGCCGTGGATGCCCATCTTCTCTTCCAGCGCCCCGCAGCTCACGGCGTTGCGATCCCCCAAACTGCCGTCCGGGTTGACTAGAAATTTGGGCACGATAAACAGGCTGATGCCCTTCACCCCATCCGGGCCGCCGGGAATCTTCGCCAGCACCAGATGGATGATGTTCTCGGTCAAATCATGTTCCCCAGCCGAAATAAAAATCTTGGTTCCGGTCATCCGGTAACTGTCATCCGCCTGTGGCTCGGCCTTGGTGCGCAGCAGACCCAGGTCAGTACCGCAATGCGGCTCCGTCAGGTTCATGGTGCCGGTCCACTGCCCGGCGATCATTTTCGGCAGGTACAACGCCTTCTGTTCCTCAGTTCCACCGATTTCGATGGCCTCCATCGCACCGCTGGTCAAGCCGGGGTACATGGTAAACGCCATGTTGGCTGAAGCCATCATCTCGCTGACGGTCAGGCCCAGGACGTAAGGTAAGCCCTGACCGCCATATTCGGGGTCGCCGATCAGGCCGGTCCAGCCCCCTTCGATCACCGCCTGGTAGGCGTCTTTGAAGCCAGTGGGCGTCATGACTTGACCCTTTTCCAGCCGGCAACCTTCCTGGTCACCGACCCTATTCAATGGTTGCAACACTTCCTGGCTGAGCTGAGCAGCCCCTTCCAGAATCGCCGCCACCGTGTCCGGCGTGGCCTCGGCGAAACCGGGAATCAGGTCGTCATAACGGTCGATTTTGAGCAGCTCATGCAGAATGAACTGCATGTCGCGCACGGGCGCAGTATAGGTGGGCATGGGTGTATTCCTGAGTTCGTTGATCGTTTAATGACCTATGGGCAATTTGCGCCATGCGAAAAACCTAACCGCAAAAATTAGAATAAACATCCTAATTTCAGATAAATAGCCAGATTATTCAAAATGTTGTGCTGCGAAAGACTCGTCCATGAGATGTTTGTCTTCTTAAAGTGCACTGTCAATAAATAATATCCAAGTTATTCAGTAGGTTTTCTCCATCCCGGTGATTCTCTCCGTGAAGAGAACGCCCGTCGCGACGACCACTTGACAGCGTTTGCAAACTATGTTGCGATGAAAAATAAAACTAGGGTGAGGAGTCAATATGAGCACGAAAAAACTGTTTGAACGTCAACAGGCGGCCCGCTTCCTGGCGTGGCAATGCGCATTGCGCGTCACTGGGTTGTTAAACATTGCAGCCATCGGTTCAGTGAGCAAAGCGCTGGACACCTACTTGCTACTGCTACAACACGGCGCGTCGTCAGTGAAAAACATCCAGGTCGACGATCCGGCGAAAAAATGGGTGGTAGTCTGCGCGGATACAGTGAGCGAATGCGTGGAAAAATCCTGGCAGGATTTCCGCAATCAACTGCAAATCCTGTTGCTAACCCAGGATGAAGCATTGATCTGGATGACCCGGATCGAGCGAGCGCTGGCCGAGAACTGAACGGCATGCTGGTGAATCGCCTGACAGGACTGTTCAACTTCGCGATAAAACATCATTAAGTCCCCAGCATAATCTATCCATCTAATGTGTCTGATCCCTCTTGGCAACCCACCCTGTCACCCGCAAACACCAAAGGCTTGCAGCGCTGCAAGCCTTTATTTTTTAAAGTCCATATTATTTCCTAATCAGATCATTTTGATCTGGAAGTAAAACGGGTTTGGTTGTCAGGGGCGCAAAGCATCCTCGACTCTTGCGCCTGATCGCAATCCTATCCCTTACGGCTACATCCCCGGCGTCGGCAATACCTTGACAGCAGCGCCATCGCGGATTTTCAACTGCCCATCCGTCACAACAACATCACCGGCATTGAGGCCTTCAAGAATTTCCACTTGACCGGGCCGGCGCAGGCCCAGCTTCACTGGGGTCATGACCGCCTTGCTGTCGATCACCCGATAAACAAAGGTCTTTTGCCCTACCGGCACGATGGCCTGCTCCGGGGCAATCAAAGCGTTTTCCCGCCGCTCCAGCACCAGACTGACCCGCGCAAACAGGCCAGGACGTAGCTTATTACCCTTGTTCGGCAACCGCGCCCGCAGCAATACAGTACGGGTTTCCTCATCTACGCCCGGCTCAATGGCGTAAATTGCCCCCTCAAAAGACTGATGGGGCCAGGCATCGACGCGCACCGCCAGCGTCTGACCGGAAGCCAGCCGCGCTAAGTAAGTCTCCGGCACCCGAAAATCCAGCTTCATCGACCCAAGGCTTTCCAGATTAGCGATGTCGTCGCCGGTCTTGACGTAAGCGCCAGGGCTGACCAGGCGCAATCCCACCGTCCCATCAAACGGCGCCCGAATCACGGTTTTGTCCAGCCGTACCCGGTTGAGTTCGTGTTGCGCACGGGCCGCATCCAGCTTGGCGCGGGCCTCATCGAGATTCTGCTGGCTGGTCAGGTTTTTGCGATCCAGATCCTGCAAGCGCCGAAAACTGCTCTCTTCCAGCGCGAGCTGGGCGGCGCTACTGGCCAATTGCGCCTGGTACTCATCCTGATCGAGCGTAACCAGCGACTCACCCTGGCGCACTGCCTGGCCTTCCCGGAAATGAATGACCGCAATGCGTCCGGCGGTTTCGGGGCGAACCACCACCGTTTCATCGGCCCGCAGGGTGCCCACCGCCGTCACTTCGACATTCAGCGCTTCGCGGATCACCATTGCAGTTCTGACCGGCAGCAGCGGAGGTTCCGCAGGTTTTTGCTGGCCCAGAACCGGGATTGGGTTGATGAAAAGAATCAATACGGCGCTCAACGCCGCGTCTTTCAGCCGATGGTGCATGGAGACCGCCAGGGTTAAGAAAACAGTAGTGCGCCGGCGATAGCGTACAGCAGCGCCGGCAACAGGTTGCCAATGTGCATTCGACCGAGGTCCAACAAGTTAATGCCAATACCCAGAATCAGCAAACCACCGGTCGCGTTAACAGCGTCCAACACCGCCGGTTCCGACAGGAAGGCCAATTGTCCAGCCAACAATGTGATGCCACCCTGCACCAACAAAATCGGCAATGCAGAGAACATCACCCCGATCCCCAGCGATGAGGCCAGCGCCACCGAGGCGAAGCCGTCCAGCAGCGCCTTGATCAGTAACACGCTGGGATCGCCGACGGCGCCCTCCTGAATCGAGCCGACGATGGTCATCGCTCCCGTCAAATACAGCAACGTCGCCGTGACGAACCCCTCGACGAAGCGGCTGGAATCGGAACGCAGCAAGCGACGCAAAGTTTCCGCCAAATTTTCCAGCCGCTGTTCAATATGCAACAGCTCCCCGGTCAGACCACCCAGCAACAGACAGGCAATCGCTAGCAAAGCGTGTTGCGCCTCCAGCGCCATGCGCAGGCCAATGACCACGACAGACAGACCCAGCGCCTGCATCAGAATCCGTTTGATCCGCTCTGGCAGGCGCGGCCCGACGCCCAGGCCAATGGCGCTACCCACCACCACTGCCCCAGTATTGACCAAGGTGCCGATCATCGACCCCCTCTCATCGATTTTTTCTGCTGATCCATCAAGAAGTTGCCTGGGTCTGCTGCTCATCCAGTTTGAAAAACGACATGAGTTCCTGAAGTTCGCGGGCCTGTTCGCCCATCGACTGACTGGCTGACGCTGTTTCCTCCACCAATGCCGCGTTCTGCTGCATCGCCTGGTCCATCTGCAAAATCGCTTTATTCACCTGTTCGATCCCAGAGGCCTGCTCCCGCGCCGCCGCCATCACAGGAAAATTTACAGTACCCATCATTTTGCAAAATCAACCCACCTTTGGCTAACTCAGCAACATTCGCGCCCCGATGATCGCCAAGAAGACGGCGAAGACCTTTTTCAATATTTCCGTTGGCAAGGTATGCGCCCACTTTGCCCCCAACGGCGCAGTCAACATACTGGTGAAGGCCACGCCGATCAGCGCCGGGCCGTAAACATAGCCCAGGCTCCAGGCCGGCAGATCCGGCTTATTCAGACCAGTGACAATAAAGCCCAGCGTCCCGGCCAGGGCAATGGGTAATCCACAGGCGGAGGAGGTAGCGACCGCTTGACGGATCGCGACGTTGCACCAGTTCAGAAATGGCACGGTCAGCGATCCGCCGCCGATGCCGACAATGGCCGATACGACGCCGATGATGCCACCCATGAGCGTCATACCGACTGTCCCCGGCAATTCGCGTTGTGGGGCCGGCTTGGCGCCAAAGGCCATTTGCGCGGACACCATCAACACAAACACCGCGAAAATCTTGCTCAGCGCGGCGCTGGGGAGCGTGTCAGCGATGGCCGCGCCAACCCAGGCGCCGATGACAATACCGGGCGTCAGTTGCCAGACAGTCGGCCATAACACCGCCCCTCGTTGATGGTGAGCGCGGACTGAAGAAATGGACGTTACGACGATCGTCGCCAGCGAGGTGCCAATGGCCAGATGCATGACCATGGCTTCATTGATCGGCTGGCCGTGGAAAATCCAGGCTAACACTGGCACGATAATCAGGCCGCCGCCGACCCCGAGCAGACCGGCCATCACGCCGGCAAAGGCCCCCAGCGCCAGATAGAGCAACACGGTGGACAAGATCGATTCCAATGGAGGGTTATCCTTGTAGTTTCAGCATTTCCGGGCGGAAGCGCATGGCGGATGTATGGTAAATTTCACTTTGGCGCGGTCGCTGCGCGCTATTGCGGCAAGCGGCCATTGTAAGGGCGGATCACCGGGTCTGTCCCCATCCCGATGACCATGATTCCGCGACGTTCCCTTCGTCGTGGGCGACGCAATAACGACGCAATAACAGTGAGGAACAGGCAAACAGTATGAAAATTCAAAAAATCTGCGTATTGGGCGGTACAGGCTTCGTCGGGCGGCATTTGGCGACGTGGCTGGCCAACCGGGGATATTCACTCAGGGTGCTGACCCGCCACCCACAACGGCATCGGGAGATTGAGGTATTGCCCGGTGCAGAACTGATCGGTGCAGATATCCATGATCCCAAAATTTTAGCTGAGCAATTCGCCGGCTGCGACGCTGTGATCAATCTGGTCGGCGTCCTGCACGAGTACTCCAACCAGAGTTTCCGCACGGTCCACGCTGAACTGCCAGCCAAAGTGGTGGAAGCCTGCCGGGCCACCGGGATCAAACGATTGCTGCATATGAGCGCCCTGCACGCCGATGCAGCCAAGGGTCCCAGTCAGTATCTGTTCACCAAAGGCGAAGGGGAAAAAACGGTCCTGCAGGCCCAGGATCTGGCGGTAACGACCTTCAAACCGTCAATCATCTTCGCCCCGGATGATGATTTCTTCAACAAATTCGCTGACCTGCTAAAATTCAGCCTGGCGCTGCCGTTGGCCTGCCCCAACAGCCGCTTCGCGCCGGTTTATGTGGAAGACGTAGCGCAGGCGTTCGAGGTCGCGCTGGAAAACGACGCAACCATCGGCCAGAGTTACGAGCTGTGCGGGCCACGGGTTTATACCTTTAAAGAAATTGTCGAAGACATCGCCCGAATGCTGGGCAAAAAGCGGCTGGTCGTGGGACTGCCCGATTCGCTGGCGCGATTGCAGGGGAAAATCTTTGGCATGCTGCCGGTCAAAATTTTCACCACAGACAATTATCTCTCTCTGCAAGTGGACAGCGTGTGCTCCTGCAACGGGCTGGAAGCACTGGGGATCACTCCACATTCGGTCGAGGGTATCATGCCAGCGCATTTCGCCTGTCGCCCGTATGACACGTTGCGTCAGTCTGCGCGACGGAGTTAAGAGCGCCCCGCCGTCTCTCCCTGGTTCCAGCGGAAGAGGCGGCGTCTAGCCTGGCAAAGGCTAATTCTGCGCAATATCTTTGAGAATTTCGGCGTACTTTTCGGCGTCAGTGGTGCGCAACAGGCGGCGAACCGTCGCGTTCAATTCGCTGACGACGCTATCCTGAATGACCTTCTTGATCTCCAGCAGACCGGTGGGATGCATACTGAATTCGGTCAGGCCCAGCCCCAGTAATAATCGGGTATAGCGGGCGTCGCCGGCCATCTCTCCGCACAGGCTGACCGGAATGTTAGCCTTCTGACCAGCGCGAATAGTGTAGTGGATCAGCGTTAGCACCGCCGGATGCAACGGATCAAACAGATAGTTGACCTCATCATCCACCCGGTCAATCGCCAGCGTGTACTGAATGAGATCATTGGTGCCAATCGACAGAAAATCCATATAACGGGCAAACTGGTCGGCGCAGACCGCTGCTGCCGGCACTTCAATCATCCCACCGACCGGCACGCGCTCATCAAACGCCAACCCCCGCTCGCGCAATTCCTGTTTCGTTTCTTCCACCAACCGCAACACTTGGAACACTTCCTGGATGGAAGACAGCATGGGAATCATCATCCGCACCGCCCCATGCGCTGAAGCCCGCAGGATGGCCCGCAGTTGCGGACGAAACATCCCCATATCCTTCAGGCACATGCGGATCGCCCGCAAACCCATGGCCGGGTTGGTGGCGACATGCCCGCCTCGCCCGTTGCCCAATTGTTTATCAGCGCCCAAGTCAGCAGTACGGATGGTTACCGGTATGCCTTCCAGCGTTTTGATAACGTGCAGGTAGGAAGCGAGATGTTCCTCTTCGTCGGGAGTATCAGGGCGGTTCATGAACAGGAACTCAGTCCGGTACAGCCCTACGCCATCGGCTGCAACATCCTGAACCGCCAACGCATCTTCGGGCAGTTCGATGTTTGCAAACAAGCCAATCGTCACCCCGTCGCGGGTCACCGCCGGTTTACCCTTGAGTTTGTTCAACTCGCGCTGCTGGCGACGTTCTTCCCGTTGCTTGTGGCGGTAATAGCGCAAAATCCGTTCGTCCAGCCCAACCAAAATCACCCCCTGGCGACCGTCCACGATGACCGGTTCATCATGCCCCAAATAGCTGCGGATGTTGCGGGCGCCGACCACCGCAGGAATGCCCAGACTGCGCGCCAGAATGGCCGTGTGCGACAGGGGGCCGCCATACTCGGTGACAAACGCCAGCACTCCCTGATGCTGCATCAGGATCGTGTCAGCCGGAGTCAGATCGTCGGCGATGATCACTCGACCTTCCAACCGGCTGGACGCCAATTCAGCATAGTCCGGATCGTTCAGATAAGTCGGATCGTCGGTCACCAGGATGCGCTGCACCCGCCGCACCACATGGTCAACATCATCCTTGCGGGTGCGCAGATAGGGATCATCCATCTGCTCAAACACCTGGATCAACAAGTCATGTTGAATTTTCAACGCCCATTCGGCATTGCAGCGACGGGCGCGAATCAAGTGGATCGGTGCTTCGGTAAATGACGTATCTTGCAACATCAACAGATGCGTATCGATGAATGCGCCAATATCGCCCGGCGCCGTCGCTGACACTCGTCCCCGAATATCCTGCAACTGCCGTCGCGCCAGATCCAGGCTATGGAGAAAGCGCTGGACCTCGTCCTCGACAATATTGTCCGGGATCGTGTATTCGGTGATTTCCGGCTGGTTACGCTGGAGCAGGTAGGTTCTGCCGATCGCGTAACCCCGCGAAACCCCAATACCATGCAACGAAAACGGCATAGAGCCTCTCCCTCACTCGTCTTCGTCAAAGCGACGCAGAATCAATGCTTCCAGATCCGTCAAGGCCTGCTCGGCTTCGGGGCCGGTGGCGCACAGCTCCAGCCGGGTCCCACAGGCCGCCGCCAACATCATGACCCCCATGATACTTTTGCCATTGACCTCGCGCCCCTCGCGCAACAAGCGAATCTCGGCGTCAAATCCAGACGCCAGAGTAACGAATTTGGCGGCGGCGCGGGCATGCAACCCCAATTTATTGATAATCAAAATGTCGCGTTTCAGCACACCAGTCTACCTGTTGTCTATCCTGGTTCGCGTCATGATTTGAGTTCCCGATGGCGCACCATGACATGGCGACGTACCGCATTGAAATGCCGCCCCAGCGCCTCGGCGATAAACACCGAGCGATGCTGGCCGCCCGTGCAACCAATCGCTACGGTTAGATAACTCCGATTGCTCGTTTCAAAACGCGGCAGCCAGACTTCCAGAAACCGGCGCACATCATCGGTCATCGCCATCACTGCCGCATGGCCGGTCAGAAAATCGATCACTGGTTGATCTCGCCCGGTCAGGGGGCGTAGCAACGGCTCCCAGTGTGGATTGGGCAGACAGCGGACATCGAACATGAAATCGGCGTCGGACGGCACCCCGTTTTTGAAACCAAAGGACTCGAACAACAACGACATCGCTTCGTAAGGCGTGTTATGCACCCGAGCATGGATCAGTTCACGCAACTGGTAAAGATTCGTGTCGCTGGTATCAATGATTAAATCCGCACAGGCCACCACCGGCCCCAGCAAGTGCCGTTCATTGCGGATCGCTTCACGCAAGGGCACATTGCCCAAATCCAGCGGATGGCGACGGCGGGTCTCGCTGTAACGCTTGAGTAGAACCTCGTCATCAGCCTGCAAAAACAGCACGTCCACCCGGAGACCACTGGCGCGCAGCTCAGCGAGCATCGCCGGAAACTGGCTGAGTTCGTCGAAAAAATTGCGGGCGTCCACCCCGATCGCCACTGTCGGAGGCAACGTCGCGCTGGCGTTGAGAATTTCCTGCGCCAGTGGCCCAACCAGCTTGAAGGGCAAATTGTCCACGCAGTAGCAGTCGAGGTCTTCCAGCGTCTGCAAAGCAATGGTCTTGCCCGATCCCGACAGTCCGCTGACGACAATTATGCGCATGGCGCGGCCTCGGCCATGGCCCGGGTCATCCGCGCCATCATGTCTTTCTCGGCGTGGTAGCCGTTCAGACGCAAAATATGATCGCGCACTGCGCATTCCAGCAACACCGCCAAATTGCGCCCTGGCGCAATCGGCAGGGTGATCACCGGCACTCCCACGCCCAGGATGACCCGGGTATCACGCAGACCCTGCAAACGGGACTCCGCCGGCGAAACAGTTTCTTCCTGTTTGACCAGGTGCAGAATCAGCCGGACCCGCTTGTTGCGTTTGATGGCGCTGTCGCCAAACATGCGGCGGATATTGAGAATGCCTAACCCGCGCACTTCCAGCAAGTCACAGAGTGTCGGTGGACAGGTGCCGTCCAGTACGTCCGGCGCCGCCCGGGTCAGGCTCGGCGTATCGTCCGCAATCAGGCGATGACCACGACTGATCAGTTCCAGGGCTAATTCGCTTTTGCCGATGCCACTGCCGCCGGTAATCAGCACTCCCAGCCCGAACACCTCCAGCAACTCACCGTGTACAACGGTTGAGGCTTCCAGGCTATGCCGGTAATGAGTCAGCCGCTCCAGCGCTACCTCGGGGGAGACGGGAGTCTGCCAGAGCGGTGTACCCGCCGCATCAGCATAGGAGCGCAGCGCCTCAGCCTGATCCGAATCATCGCAAACCAGCACTGCGCCGGTTGTTGGCCCGAACAACCGACGAACCATCGCCTCACGAACTGTGGCTTCCAGGGGACGCAAAAAAGCGCTTTCCTTAGCACCGAGGATTTGCAGGCGCGGCGGATGAATCCAGTTCAGCCGCCCGAAAAGCGGCGCGCCTGCTTCTGCAGGCACCCATAGAATCCGCCCGGCTCCAGCCTGTCCCGCGATCCAGCGCAAGACCAGAAGAGCTTCCAGACTTTGAAAAACTGCCTGGGCGCTAGCTGGTTGATTCATAGCGTTGGCCTGGCCGGTTGCCAAGCGCTGAGCCAGTCGTAGAGCACCTGGTCGGAGTCAGCGTCCCGCAACTGCTGGCAAAAGGTCCGGTCACTGAACATTTCCGCCAAGTGGGCCAAAATCTTGAGATGTTCGTCGGTATAGTGGTCCGGCACCAGCAAGCCAAACACCAGGTCTACCGGTTGCCGGTCAATAGCGTCGAAATCCACCCCCTTGCGGAGTTTGATAAACGCGCCAATTGCCTGTTCGCTCTGATTGAACCGACCATGGGGCAAGGCGACCCCATGGCCCAACCCGGTACTCCCCAAACGTTCGCGGCCAATCAGACTGTCGAAGATCGGGCGAGCGGTCAGATCGGTTTGTCCGGTCGCCAATCGTTCGCTCAAGACCTCAATGACCCGCTTTTTACTGGTCACTTCACTGCCGCAAACGATACGCTCGCGGGTGATCAGGTCAGTAATAATCATGGCCGTCCTCGCACTGCTCAGGATTCGGGATAATCGCGCGCCTTCTCGCCGCGATGTTTTTCAGTCACTTTTTCTTTGTATTTCTTAATCTGACGGTCCAGCTTGTCGCTGAGAGCGTCGATTGCGGCGTAGAGATCCTCATCAATGGCGTCGGCAAAAATTTCGTTGCCGGCGACATGGATGGTCGCTTCGGCTTTTTGCCGCAGTTTTTCGACACTCAAAATCACCTGGATGCTGGTCACACTGTCGAAATGCCGCTCAATGCGCTCCAACTTGCCATGCACGTAATCGTGCAACGCCTGGGTGATTTCCACATGGTGTCCGCTCAGTTTGATTTGCATGGCATCGGCTCCTGGCTGGAGGTCTTTTTTCGGTTAGAAGTGAAGGCAGAAATCCCCGTCAGTTCAGACGAGGCGTTTACGATCTGAAGACGATGGAATCGCCATCGCTTCCCGGTATTTTGCCACCGTCCGGCGCGCCACCTGAATCCCTTCGACGCCGAGCAGTTTAGCGATCTTGTCGTCACTGAGCGGTTTACCGGGGTCTTCCGTTTGAATCAGTTTGCGAATCATGGCGCGGATCGCGGTGGAGGAACATTCGCCGCCATCGCTGGTGCCGACGTGGCTGGAGAAGAAGTATTTTAACTCATAGATGCCGCGCGGCGTATGCATATACTTCTGCGTCGTCACACGCGAGATCGTGGATTCATGCATGCCCAGAGTTGCGGCGATGTCGCGCAGGATCAAGGGCCTCATTGATTCGTCGCCGCGCTCCAGAAAATCCCGCTGGCGTTCGACGATGCAGGTGGCGACCTTGAGCAGAGTCTCATTGCGATTTTGCAGGCTTTTCATGAACCAGCGGGCTTCCTGCAAATGATTTTTCAGGCAATCCGCATCACTGCCGTGTGCAGAGCGACGCGCCAGAGCTGCATAGCGGGAATTGATGCGCAACCGGGGCGCGTTTTCGGGATTTAATTCGACCCGCCAAGTCCGCCCCTGGCGGTAGACCAGCACGTCCGGCGTCACATATTGCGGCGCAGCGCTGGACAAGCTGGCGCCGGGATGCGGATTCAGCGACTGGATCAGGCTGATCATGCCCTGCAACGCCTCACGCGAGACCTTGAGCTGGCGCATCAGGCCATTGAAATCGCGGTCGGCTAGCATGGGGAGATAGTGTTCGACCAATTGGCGCGCCTCCGTCAGCCAGGGCGTACCTTCAGGCAACATTTCCAGTTGCAGCAACAGGCATTCGGCGGGGCTGCGAGCGGCGACGCCCTGCGGATCGAAGTGCTGGATCAGTTTGAGCACCGCTTCCGCTTCCGCCAGGGCCACCGGGACTTTATCCGGTAATCCCTGGCAAATTTCCTCCAGGGGCAGACTCAGATAGCCAGATTCGCTGACCGCATCGATGATAATGGTCGCGATCATCAGTTCCCGGTCAGTCAATGGCGTCAGCCGCATTTGCCAATACAGATGATCGCGCAGCGACTCGCTGGCGCCGGAGTAACGCTCGTAGGGGTCCCGGTCGTCATCCTCGCCGCGTGAATAACTGGTGGCTCCGTCAGAAGATTCGTAAATATCCTCCCAAGCGCTGTCCACCGGCAATTCGTCCGGCAAGTTATCGGTCGTAGCGGTGTTGATTTCGGTTTCGGCGCGGGTGTCCGCGGCGGTCTGGGCGGCTTGGGCTTCGGGCTGTACGGGTACATCCTGGAGGTCGTCAGCCCGCTCCAGCATGACGTTAGAATCGAGGAGTGACTGTATCTCGGTTTGCAAATCCAGACTGGACAATTGCAGAAGGCGAATCGCCTGTTGCAATTGGGGGGTCATGGTCAGTTGTTGACCGAGGCGAAGCTGCAACGACTGTCTCATAACATTGCGGTCTGACGTCGATCCGTGGAATTGAAGCTATTCATAATCCTAGCGGGTTTTGAACGATGTGGTAGGGAAAAGATGCTGAGGACCCCGCCGGATGGATCATAACTGGAAAGATTCGCCCAGGTAGACTTGGCGAACCTGCTGGTTAGCGAGAATCGCCGCCGGGCCGCCTTCAGCGATTACCCGACCCTCGTTAAGAATGTAGGCGCGGTCACAAATGCCCAAGGTCTCGCGGACATTGTGATCGGTGATTAACACGCCAATGTTGCGTTCGCAGAGGTGATTGATGATGCGCTGGATATCCAGAACCGACAAGGGGTCTACGCCGGCAAAGGGTTCATCGAGCAGGATGAATGCCGGGTTGGCTGCCAGCGCCCGGGCGATTTCCACCCGGCGGCGTTCACCGCCCGACAGGCTGATGCCCAGGTTGTCCTGTAAATGGCCGACATGTAATTCATGCAGCAACTCCTCGGCCTGCGTCCGCCGATCCGCACGGGAAAGATCGCGGCGGGTTTCCAGAATGGCCAACACATTGTCCAGCACACTCAAGCGCCGGAATACCGAAGGTTCCTGCGGCAAATAGCTGACGCCCAGTCGTGCCCGGGCGTGCATGGGCAGGAGGGTCAGATCACGGTCGTCCAGCGACACCCGACCCTCATCACAATGAATCAGGCCCACCATCATGTAGAAACTGGTGGTTTTTCCCGCGCCATTCGGCCCCAGCAGACCAACGACCTCGCCGCTGCCGACGGTCAGCGAAGCCGCATCCACGACGACCCGTTTGCGATAGCGCTTGACCATCTCGTGCGCGATCAGTTGCGCCATGCTCAGGGTTTCCTGGCAGGCGCGGTGTCCTGGACCCGAGGCTGAATGGTGAACTGGATACGGCCATTGCTACCTGCGCCTTGCGCCCGCACCACATCACTCTTGAGGTCGTATTCAACCCGGTCGCCGGTGAACACATCCTGTCCCTGGGTCAATCGGGCGTTACCGCTCATGATGACCTTGGAACCCGCAACATCGTATTCCACCCGCTGGCTGGCGCCGAGAATCTCCGGTTTGTCGGCGGTGGGCCGGTAGCGCAGATTGACTGGTTTGCCGGTAGCCTCCATGCGCTGAAAGCCGCCATCCTTGACGTGAATGGTCGCCACGTCGGCGGTCAGACGCATGGAGCCCTGACTAATAACGACATTGCCTTCATAGACGCTAACGCCGGTTTTCTGGTCGATCTGGCCACGGCTGGCTTCCAGTTGAATGGGCTGGTTGCGGTCTTCCGGCAACGCGGCGGCGAGTGCTGGAACCAGCGCCAGCGCCAGAATCGAACCGAGCCTATGGTTTACGGGGTTCATGAATACCTCTCACTTCGGAAAGCAGTTCCAGTCGCTCCTGATCCAGCCAGGCGCGAACGCCGACCGACCGGAATTCGCCCTGGGGAGTGACCGCCCGCATCGGAGCAGCGGTTTCCGCATAACGTTCACTGGGCCGCACCAGTACATCACGGGTGGTGATGGTCATCGGCGGCTCGCCACTGTCAGCGGTGCGAACCATCGTGACTTTACCTTCCAACCGCACTGACTGCTGGTCTGCGGAAACCCAACCCTGCTCGGCCTGCAAGCGCCACTTGCGGGTCTGGCCATCTGGCTGATACCAATCCAGCGCCGGTTGCTCAATGCGTGTCCCCAGATTATTCGGCAATTGCGCCAACCGGGGCGCTTCAATGACGGATTCCCGCAGCCCGGCGATGTTGAGACGCACCACCCGGAATTGCTCGATGATCAGCACCGGTTCCTGACTTTCCGCTGGAGCAGGTTCGCGTAACTCGGATTCCACCCAGCGCAGCAGGCCGTAGCTCAAACCGGCTAACAGCGCCAATCCCGTCAAGGACAAGACGCCGCGCAGAGTGACGCTGGGAGGCAGGATCAAAGATAACGGCTCCGCAAATCGGTCAACTGGCCACGCGCTTCCAGTAACAACTCGCAGACATCGCGGGCCGCGCCGCGCCCCCCCGGACTGGGGGTTTGCCAGTGAGCGTGCTGTTTGACGAAAGGATCAGCATCTTGCACGGCAATCGCCAGGCCCACCTGGGTCATCACCGGCAAATCGATCAGATCATCGCCCACATAAGCGACCTGTTCGGCCGCTAGGCCGAGCCGAGCCAGCAGGCTATGAAACGCCGTCAGCTTGTCGTGGACGCCCAGGTAGGCATAACGAATACCCAAATCACTCATGCGCCGCTCCACTGAAGCGGCGTGGCGACCGGAAATAATGGCGATTTCCACACCGCCCTCCAGCAGCATTTTAATGCCATGGCCATCACGGATATGAAACGCCTTGAATTCGTTGCCATCGTTGCCCAAGTACAAGCGACCGTCGGTTAATACGCCGTCTACATCGAAGATGACCAGTTGAATCTGAGCAGCCTTGGTGAGTATGTCGCGCATCATGGGGTTCCCGGCGGTTGGAGGTTACAGCACACCGGCGCGCAACAAATCATGCATGTTCAGCACGCCGGTCAATTTCCCGGCGGAGTTTACCACTGGCAGGGCGTTAATCCGGTATTCCTGCATCATCCGCAGCGCTTCGGCGGCCAGCGTCCCTGGGGCAATGGTCTTGCCACGCGGGGTCATCACCTCGGCGACTTTGGCGGTATGTACATCCACCTGCCGATCCAGCGCCCGGCGCAGATCACCGTCAGTAAACACCCCCAGCACATGCTCCTCACTATCCACTACCACGGTCGTCCCTAACCCTTTGCGGCTCATTTCCAGCAGGGCATCCCGGAGCAGATCCCCTGGAGCGTTGCGCGGGATCTGCTCGCCGGTATGCATCACGTCATCGGTGAGTAACAACAAGCGACGGCCCAAGCGGCCCCCGGGATGGGAACGGGCGAAATCTTCGGCGGTAAACCCCCGCGCCTCCAGCAACGCCACGGCCAGCGCATCACCCATTGCCAACGTTGCGGTGGTGCTGGACGTCGGCGCCAGACCCAGCGGGCACGCTTCCTGTGAGACGCTGACGTCGATGTGAACATCGGCGGTTCGGGCCAGGGTCGAATCGGGGTTGCCGGTCAGCGCAATCAGAGGAACATCCTGGCGCTTAATCAGCGGTAGCAGCGTGAGAATTTCATCCGTCTCACCGGAATTGGACAACGCGACCACCACATCCTGGGCCGTGATCATGCCCATGTCGCCGTGACTGGCTTCGGCGGGGTGGACGAAAAAGGCGGGCGTACCGGTGCTGGCCAGGGTTGCGGCGATCTTGCCGCCGATGTGCCCGGATTTGCCCATGCCGAGGACAACGATCCGGCCTGGACAACGCAGCATCAGATCGCAGGCGCGAACGAAGTGATCATCAATACGACTTCGGAGTTGCTCTACCGCTTGAGCTTCAATCGCTAAAACCTGGCTGGCCAATTTTTTTAGTTGGTCGGGGTGGATAAGCATAGTGGCAGAAATTGTACCAGCTATGCCTGCTTGCCGCAGAGCGTCAAACGCCTCGGGTTAAACGGGCAAGAGGCTATGCCCTTTTCACAGCAGGTTCAGGCAGCAGCAGCAAGCACCACACCGACTAACGGTTTTTTTGTCCTGGTATTAGACATTATCAGAAACAATAAATTTCATACAAATGACTATTCACTTTTCAATTAGATTTAGCTCAATCCAGATCATGAAAAGATAATGGCTATGGCGCGATTAGTTTCTTTGGTGATCCCGCAT
>JBAQIQ010000265.1:0-7508 GCA_049288935.1 Candidatus Competibacteraceae bacterium | reverse complement strand
GGCGTCGGCGGCGTTGTTCAGCAGATTGATCAAAGTTTGGCCAATCGCCTGTGGTGCGGTCACTGCAGGGGGTGGCCAGGGTCCCGTGCAGCGCATTTGCAACGGGATGCCTGGACGTAGCAGTTGCCAGCGGTTACGGATGTGTTCCAGCAGCGTATCCAGCGGTTGCATGGCCTCCCGGTCAGCCGCCAGATTGGCGCTGCGCAACAGATCGCCGAGGATGGTCTTGCAGGCGTTCACCTGCTGGCGCAGCGTTCCCAAGTCGGCGCACAGTTCCGCATCGTCATCGAGGCGGTATTCGATCTCTCGGGCCAGCACGGCAATGGTCGATAGCGGAGTCCCCAGTTCATGGGCCGCACCCGCCGCGAACAAACCCAGGGTGAGAATTTGCTCATCACGCAGCGCCTGCTCGCGCAGTTGCGCCACCTGGCGATCCCGGACCCGCAGGGCGGCCGCCAGTCGGGCGACGAACCCGGCAATCAGTAGTGCGCTGATGGTGAACACCAGCCACATTCCCCACAGGTGGGCTTGAAAGCCGGGACTGTAGCAGGTGAGCATACCGGGCAAGGGCCGGTAGTCGAACATCAGTCCCGTGTAGAGCGCTACCGTGACTGCGGTCATCACCCAGACCTGGCCCACCGGCAGCAACATTGCGGCAATGACCAATGGCAAAAGCAGCAGTGACACAAACGGATTGCTGGCGCCGCCGCTGAAAAACAGCAGCAGCGCCAGCGCCAGTATGTCCAGATGCAGATAAACAAACAGTTCTCCAGCGGTCACCGGTTTCATCCGCCGGGCGAACGGATGGACGGCAGCGAAGGCCAACATCCCCCAACCCAGGAACAGCGCCACGGCTAGCAGCGGCAGGGGTTGCGGCGGCGTCAGGCCAAACCGCAGCCACAGCAGCATGATGCCCGGCCCCAGCACCACCAGCGCCCGCAATAACAATAATCGTCGTAAGTCGTCCATCCCGTCCCACTTCGCTTGACTAACGCCGCTTCAGACGCGGCTATCAGGGCATTTTAACGGTTTAATAGCACCTGTTTCAGCCAGCGGCTGCGGCAATTTGTCGCATTCCGGCCCTGCGCCTTGCGCTTTATCATAGAAAAAATTCTATTAACCTGATTCAGGAGCATCGCGCATGGCCTATCCCGACGCCCGGCACTTCCCGCTTTTCCTCCCCAGCCTGCTGCTCGCCGGCGTCCTGCCGACTTTGCTGGCTGGCTGTGGCAGCGATGATGATGATGCTCCTAGCGAACGGCAGGCCACGGTGTCGTTCGCGGCGCAGGTCAATAGCCAGGATTTTGTCTGCGGCAAGACTTATAACAATGTGGGCGTGGGTCAGCCCGGTGCTTATCAAGTCACTGACTGGCGTTTCTATGTCCACGACGTGGCATTGGTCAAGGCCGATGGCAGTCGCCAGGCGCTCGATCTCGACCAGGACGGGACCTGGCAGTATCAGAACGTGGCCCTGCTCGATCTGCGTAAGGATTGCGGCAGCGGTACACTGCCGACCAACACGGTCGTCAAAGGCGCCGTACTCAACGAAAATTATACGGGTCTGTGTTTCAAGGTGGGCGTTCCCTACGCATTGAACCATCTCAACGACGCCACTGCGCCTTCACCGCTCAACGCCTCCGGGATGTTGTGGAACTGGCGGGGCGGGCGCAAGTTCATCCGGGTTGATGGTTTCGGCGCGCCCGGCGGCGACAATAGCGTGGCGTTCGTGATTCATCTGGGCAGCACGGAATGTCCCGGTCCCGAACCCAGCGCTCCACCCGTTGCCGCCTGTGGCTATCCGAACATCGCCGAGTTTTGCCTGGACCATTTTAACGTCGATCAGGATCGCGTGGTCATGGATATCGGTCACGCGCTGGCGGCGTCCAATGTCGCGTTCAACACTCCCAACACGGCATCGGGCTGCATGTCCGGCAATGCCGATCCCGAGTGTATTCCGATCCTGCCCCGCCTGAACCTGGACTACACCTACGTTGCCGGCGCTGGCGCCTCCCCGGAACAGTACCCTAAAGTGGTTCCGCAAGTTCTGTTCAACGTGCGCAAGCCATGAGCCGGTCATGGACATGGACATGGACGTTGCTGTTCAGCACGCTACTGACGGCCGGGGGGTGCGGGGGCGGCGGTGACGATGGGGTCGAAACTCCGCCGGAGTCGCCATCCGGCTCCGGCTATTCCTGGTCGCTGCCGGCAGGTTTCCCCACGCCCAAGGAATCCGCTGACAACCCAATGTCCGCCGCCAAGGTGGAATTGGGTCGCCACCTGTTCTACGACCTGCGGATGTCCGTTAACCAGACCACGGCCTGCGCTTCCTGTCACTTGCCGGAGCGCGCTTTTACCGACGGTCGGGTCACCGCTATCGGCGCAACAGGCGAGGTTCATCCCCGCAATTCGATGAGCCTGACCAACGTGGTCTATAACTCGACCTTTAACTGGGCTAATCCCGTACTCAAGACGCTTCATGCCCAGGCGCTGATCCCGATGTTTGGCGAATTTCCGCTGGAGCTGGGTTGGAGCGATCACGAGGCAGAAATTCTCGACCGGTTCCGCCGTGACGCTCAGTATCAGCCGTTGTTCGCCGCTGCGTATCCCGGAGAGTCTGATCCCTTTAATGCGGATCGGGTGGCCAAGGCGGTCGCTGCTTTCCAGTCCACGCTGATCTCGGGCAACTCACCCTACGACCAAGCGACGTTTCAGGGCCAGCGCGACGCCCTGAGTCCAGCCGCGCAGCGCGGCCAGGAGTTGTTCTTCTCCGAGCGGATGGAGTGTTTCCATTGTCACGGCGGTTTCAACTTCAGCCAGTCGGTAAGCCATGCAGGAACATCCATTACCCAGGCAGACTTTTTCAATAACGGTCTCTACAACATCGGGGGTACGGGCGACTACCCCCTGGATAACCGGGGGTTATGGGAATTTACTCAGAAGCCCTCCGACATGGGACGGTTTCGTCCCCCGACCCTGCGCAATGTCGAACTCACCGCGCCCTATATGCACGACGGTTCCATCGCAACCTTGGAAGAGGTGATCGATCACTATGCCCGAGGCGGGCGACTGATCAGCGATGGACCTTATGCCGGCGATGGGGCCAGAAATCCGTATAAAAGCGAACTGATCGTGAGTTTTTCGCTGACTGTGCGGGAAAAGCAGGACCTTATCGCGTTTTTGCACAGCCTGACGGATTGGAGCTTCATTTGCGATTCACGCTTTGCCGATCCGTTTGGCAACTTCCCCCGACCCGCTCGCTGCAACTGAATTTTTCTGGAGAGGCTGACTATGAATTATCGTTTCCTCTGGCGCTGCCTGCTGACGGGTAGCGTTCTGGCCCTCAGTTTGGGACTGCCGATGGTAGATAATCCGCTCACTCTGCCGACCGCTTATGCCCATGGGGGCGGTGGGGGCGGTGGGGGCGGTGGGGGCGGTGGCGGTGGTGGCGGCGGCGGCGAAGCGATCAGAAAGGCTTTGATCGATGGCTACGGCAAGGGCGGTCGTGGTTTCCAGGGAATGAAGCCATGAAAGAAGTCATCGCAGGCGTATCGTTCACCCTAATCTTGGCCCTGAACACCGGCTGTATGGGGTTGGGTGCGATGGATAGCTATGGCGCTGCGGCCTACGCGCCCAGCACTCAGGACTGGCGCTTGCGCTGGCGGGCGGCTGATCCGCACCGGGCGCGGCAGCGCGTACTTGAGGATTGCGCCGCCGCCGACTGTCGAGTAGTCCTGGAGTTCGGCCCGGATCAATGCGGCACACTAGCCTTGGGCCAAGGTGGATTGGGCGTAGGTCGGGGTGATACGCCAGCCGCCGCCGAGGCCGCCGCGCTCGCGGAATGCCAGCGCGCTGGTTCGGATTGCCGGGTCGCTGCCGCCGAGTGCAATCGTTAACGCATTTCGTACCGGGAAAATTTTGTCGATTCCAGGAGACGCAGCAGTGTTTCTGAAACGATGTTATCCCACGCTGGCCCTGTTGCTCTGGATCGGTTTCCCGCTCCTCGCCAGCGGCCATGGCTATCAAGCAGGCGCTATCCGGATCGTGCATCCCTGGGCCATGCCTACCGCTGCGTCGATCACTGATGGCGACAGCGGTATGGGGTATCTGGTGCTACGGAACGCCAGTCACCAACCGGATAAGCTGCTTTCAGCCCACATGGAAATCGCTAGAAAGGTCGAGCTGCACGCCCATGGCGAGGGGGGCGATATTCCAACGATGCGTCGAGTGAACAGCGTTGCAATCCCTGCTGGCGGAGAAGTACGGCTGGAACCCGGCGGGCCACACCTCATGTTGATGGGCCTCAAGCAACCGTTGGAGGAAGGGCAGCACTTTCCGGTCGTGCTCCAGTTCGAACGCGCCGGAAAAATTACTGTGGAGATGTTCGTGCAGAAAAACGCAAAAAGCTCAATTTATTGAATGAGTTCGCCATCAAGGCGGTTGACGATCCGGTTTCAATCTAAAGGACTTTCATCATGCATATCCTGGAGCAAAGCCAAGAAACGATCATCGGCAAGGTAGCGCGTGGGGCGTCTGCCCAACGGGCTGCGGCTTTGATGAATTATGGCAATCTGATTGCGATCCTGTTGCCTTTTCCGTTGTTAATCTTCTGGTTCGGGGCCTCAATGCTGGTGTACGCCATGAACCGGCATCATCCCGATCGCAGGGTAGGCCACTATACCCAACAGGCCGCTTACCGATTCTACGGAATCACTGGCTTTTTCGTGGTGGCCGCAACCTTTATTCCTGGCGGCGGCTGGGTTTGGCATTTGGCCGCCTGGATCACGGCAGCGCTAATTCTAATTCCGTGGTCGGTTCTCGATTTGCAGCGGATTTACAAGGAAGAGTGGTGCGATATTCCGCTGGATGATGAGGGCCGTCCGCTATCTGCGGCATCGCCGGCATGACCGTTATTTCAAAGCGGACGCAGCATTAAGCTGGGTCTGCTCCGCAGCCATCCCCGAAACAAGCAGCGAATCCCGTTTTATAAGCACTCCCCGTGGCGCTGCTGGCATTCAGCCGCAGCGCGCTGTCCCCGTTCGAAGAAAATTCCAAAACGCCACTCGTTCCATCGCTCCTTTTATCTCAAGGGCCATGCGCTTGTCCTCTATCGGTTAGGCCGTATTTTTCCAGGATGCTAAACTTCAGCTCATCAGCATTGAGCAACGAGGTGACAGCGATGGCCGATGAAGACCAGAATTCCCCAACGGTACTGGGCGGGTTGGATGACAGCCGGCGTGCTTTGCTGGATCTGCTCGAAAATATGCGGCGCACTCTGTATCTGTACACGCCCTTGGTGCGCCCCGATCTTTATAACGACGCCGAAGTGCTGGCGGCGATCCGCAACCGGATCGTGAGCCAGCCCAAGGTGCGATTCCATCTACTGCTCCCGCCGGCCCGCGAATGGCGCAGCGACTGTCCGGGGCTGGCGCGGCTGAGTGAGCGCCTGACCAGCGCCCTGCGCCTGCACACCGTGCATCGCCAGGATATCCCGGATCAGCCGGAATTGGGGCAGGCTTTCGCTATCACTGACGAGCGGTCTTTGTTGCGTTTCAGCGATCCGCGCCGGCTGGTCGGCGGTTATGAACCCCAGCCCAGCGAGCGCATGAAGGAATTGCTGGAGTTATTCCACCGGCTCTGGAGCCGGTCGCAGCCCGACGCGGATTTGCAACGACTGGGGATTTAAGCCGACGCCTGTGTCCAGCGTTCCAGCAATCCAGGCCGGTTCAGTTCCAGCCATTGCAGAGCGATGATCGGCGCGGCGGAATTGATGCGCCCGGATCGCAACAAATCCAGCGCCTCGCTGCGGGAGACGACATGCAACCGAATATCCTCATGTTCATCAGCCAACCCGCTCAAGCCGCTGATCCCGGACGTGTCCACCCGTCCGCAGAACAGCGTAATACTTTCGGACGTGCCGCCCGGACTGACCAGGTAACGGCAGATAGGGATCAAGTCCAGCAGCGCGCAACCCGCTTCCTCGACCGTTTCGCGCCGCGCCACGTCTTCGGTCGTTTCGGCAGGATCGTCCATAATGCCGGCCACGATCTCCAGCAACCAGGGACCGCCGGGAAACTCCAATGCTCCGACCCGGAATTGCTCCAACAAAACGATCTGGTCATGATCAGGGTCATACAGCAAAACCGCGACTGCGTGGCCGCGCTCCAGACATTCGCGGGTGATATCCGGGCTCCAGCCGCCTCGGAATAGCTCATGCCGCAGCCGGTATTTTTCCAGGCGGAAGAAACCGCGATAGCCAAGAATTTTGTCGAGGACTGCAAATTGATAGTTCATGCTCAAAGCGCACCTGTTTCAGAGAGCCGGATGGACCAGCATTGTAATCGGGAGTGGCGCCGATGGCGTCTCGGTCAATGGGGGTGGCTGGCGTGGCTGCTGGCGCTGATGGCCTGTAGCGGTCAACCAGAATCGCCCGAGACCGAAATTCGGACGTTTGTGGCCCAGGCGCAGGCTGCCGCTGAAGAGCGCAACGCCCGCAAACTGCGAGCGTTAATCGCCGAGAATTACGTCGATGCCCAAGGCCATGATCACAAGGCTATCGAGAATCTGATCCGCCTGCATATTTTCCGTAACCAGTCCGTTCATGTGCTGACCCGGATTCATCAGATTGAATTCCCCGAACCGGAACGGGCGCTGCTCATCGTGATGGCTGCACTGGCTGGGCGGCCAGTCGCCAGCGCCGATGAATTGGCGGGTTTGCACGCGGATCTCTATCGCTTTGATCTGGAGCTCGTTCGGCGGGGCAGGGATGACTGGCAGGTCCACCATGCCGCCTGGGAACCGGCGTCATTGGCCGATTTTTGGTGAATTCATTACATTTCCTTCTTCGTGAACCAGTTGGGAGCCATCAATGAAACTGACGATTCGTGGCAGCGCCCTGTTAACCGGCGCCCTGTTAGCCGTGTTGCTGCAAGCCTGCGGGGGTGGCGGAGGGAGCGATAGTTCTCCGCCTCCCCCGGTGCAAAAGTACACCCTCAGTGGCGTAGTACGCCCGGCCACCGGCGCCGCTATTGACAACGACGTGAACGACCCGGTGGCCTTCTACCAACCCAATAATACGGTGACTGATGCCCAGCCGATTCCGAATCCGGTGACGCTGGGTGGCTATGTCAATCAACCAGGAAGCGGCCCGGCTGGCCGTTCCCGCGTTGCCGGCGATGTCGTGGACGTTTACCGGGTCAACCTGCTGGAGGGTCAGCAAATCAGTCTGTTCATCGCTGGCGATGGCGTGCGCAACGATCTCGATCTAGGTCTGTACGATCTGACCGGCAAGCCGCTGGACGTTGCAGTGAGCCAGAGTCGCGTCGAGTCGCTAACGGTCAAGACCAGCGGCGACTATTTGGTGGCCGTGCATGCGATCAACGGCGCCTCCAATTATGTGCTGACCCTGGGCCAATCCTTGACGGCTACTGGCGAAGGGATGCGGTTGAGCGATGACTTTATGTCCGGGGAAGCAGTCGTAAAGTTTCGGGATGGCGCGGCCAGGGCGGCGA
>JBAQIQ010000264.1:0-3023 GCA_049288935.1 Candidatus Competibacteraceae bacterium | reverse complement strand
GTTTCATAGGGTCAAAACTGGGGTCTTTGAGTCCTTAATGGCGCGACCGGACGCGATTAAGTTTTTGAGTTTGAAGAGTTATATAAATCAGCAGCTGATTTGTAATCAGCCGGTCGGGGGTTCAAATCCCTTCGCCAGCTCCAAATCGGCCTCGGCCAGGCGTTCGGTATAGCGGATCGACACGTACTGTACGCCGTGATCGGTCACCGCCCCCGCTCCTTGCGCTGACCTACTATTTCCTGCATAAATCCTGTGTAAGTGCTCATGAGAAAATAGGCAGGAACCTGTATTTTAAAAGCTTTTTTCATAGTGTCGGCTTGGGATACACTCACACGCCCAGATAGCGACTCCATAGTTCCCGATTAGCATTCAGTTCAGTCGAATTGCCGCTCCAGGCGATGCGGCCACGCTCAAGGATGAGATGGCGGTCGGCGAGCTTGACGAGTCGCCCCACATACTTGTCTACCACCAACGTGGTCTGGCCGGCAGTTTTCAATCGGTCAAGACAGCGCCAGATTTCTTCGCGGATCACCGGCGCCAGGCCCTCAGTCGCTTCGTCGAGGATCAGCAGGCGCGGGTTGGTAGACAGGGCGCGGGCAATGGCGAGCATCTGCTGTTCGCCGCCGGAGAGCTGATGGCCCAAGTGACCGGCGCGCTCCTTCAGACACGGGAACAGCGTGTAGAGCTGTGGCAGCGTCCATGGATCGCTCCAACCGTTGCGGTGATCAGCGAAGGCGACCAGGTGTTCACGCACGGTTAAATTGGGAAAACACTGCCGCCCTTCCGGCACAATCGCCATGCCCAGGCGGGCGATAACATCAGGGCGTGCGGTGTGGATAGCGCAGCCGTTGAAATGGATTTCGCCGCGCCGCGCCCGCAGGCCGCCGATCAGCACCTTAATCGTCGTGCTCTTGCCCATTCCATTGCGGCCAAGCAGGGTGACGACCTCACCCGCGGTGATGTCGAAATCCAGTCCAAACAGCACCTGGCTGGCGCCGTAGCCTGCTTCCAAACCGCGACAACTCAACAAAACTTCCGGCTTCATGCGGTGGCCTCGGCGCCGAGATACACTGCCTGAACTTCGGGATGGTCTCTGATATAAGCGACGTCGCCGGAAGTCAGCACCCGGCCGTAATCCAGCACCGAGATACGGTCAGCGAGTTGAAAAACGGCGTCCATGTCATGCTCGATCAGCAGGATTGCGGTCTCTGTGCGCAGGCGCTGAATCAACGCCACCATCTGCAGTGAATCCTCCGGCCCCATGCCGGCCAGTGGCTCATCGAGCAGCAACAGTGTTGGTTGCGCCGCCAGCGCCAGGGCGACATCGAGCTGGCGTTGCGCACCGTGCGGCAGGGCGCCAGCGATGCAGTCGAGGACCGCACTGAGCCCCACCTTCTCCGCCAACATGAGCGCGCGGTCGCGCAACGCCGATTCCGCCGCCCGCCGCCCGAAGCAGCGGAAGCTGGAACCGGCATGGGCTTGCGCAGCAAGCAGGAGGTTGTCATACACGCGGTCGTTTTTGAACACGCTGGTGATCTGGAAGCAGCGCGACAGCCCGTGGCGCACCCGCTGATGCGGCGACACTGCGGTCAGATCGACGCCATCCAGCACCAGGCGGCCGGTGTCCAGGGGCAGCAGGCCAGAAATCAGATTCACCAGGGTGGTTTTGCCCGCGCCATTGGGGCCAATCAGCGCATGGATCTCGCCCGGCCCGACCGCGAGGCTCACCCGGTCAACGGCGATCAGGCCGCCGAAGTGTTTGCACAGGTTTTCGGCAACGAACAGACTCATGCCGATTTCCCACGGTGATCATCGCCCAGCGCCGCTATTCCCTTCGGGGCAAAGAACACGATCAGGATCAGCAACAGGCCCAGCGGCCAGCGCCAATACTCGGTGTACAGCTTCAGCACTTCCGCCAGTGTGAGCCAGATCGCTACTCCCAGCGGCCCGCCCCAACGCTGGCCCAGACCGCCGATGACCACCATCACCAGCAGCTTGGCCGATTCGGTCCAGTGCATCAGCGACGGGCTGACGAACTGGTTGTGGCTGGCGAGTAGCGCGCCGGCCAGCCCAGCCATTGCGCCGGCGGTGATAAAGGCCGTGAACTGAATCTGATAAACCGGGTAACCGAGTGCTTCCATGCGGATTTTATTGTCCCGGATGCCCCGCAGCGCATAGCCGAAGCGCGAAACGGCGACGCGGTTGAGGAACGCGAACAGCAAGGCGGCGATGGCGAGTACCACCCAGTAGAAGACATGGATATGCGCGCCGTCGAGTCCCATTCCCAGTTTCAGTGGCGTGTGGAGTCCGTAACCGTCATCACCGCCGTAAGCGCTTAGCGAAACTGCCAGGTAGTACAGCATCTGCGCGAAGGCGAGGGTGATCATGAGAAAGTACACCCCCCGGGTTCGCAGCGAAACCGCGCCAATCGCCGCGGCGAACACTGCGGATACGACACTGGCCGCGGCCCATGCGCCCCAGGCCGAGGTGAAGCCGGCATCGACCAGCGCTACCACTGTATAAGCGCCGATGCCGATGAAGCCGGCGTGGCCGAGCGCGACCATGCCGCCGTAGCCGAGAATGAAATTGAGACTGGTGGCGGCGATCATGACAATCA
This sequence comes from Candidatus Competibacteraceae bacterium, assembly GCA_049288935.1. Lineage (GTDB taxonomy): Bacteria > Pseudomonadota > Gammaproteobacteria > Competibacterales > Competibacteraceae > UBA2383. Next base: position 406 of record JBAQIQ010000264.1, on the reverse strand, counting down.
GCAGATGGCGCACGAAACCGACGTAGTAGTCGAGATCGAAGGCTGGCGCGACCAGTGGGAACAGCGCGAGGGCGAGTAACAGCGCCCACGGCAGGGCGCGGGCTAACAAAACTCCCCTCACCCAGCGGGCGAGGGGTTGGGGGTGAGGAGATCTTTTCAATGAGTTAATTCGCTAAAAGCTCTATCAGGCGCGGGCGGGAAATAGCCCGGCCGGTTTCAGAATGAGTACGGTGGCCATCAGCACATACATGGCGATGCCGGCCAGCGCTGGGCCGAGATCGGCGGCGAGCGCGGGCGGCAGCACGACTCGCAGTAGAGGCGGCAGGAAAGCGCGGCCCGCAGTATCGACCAGACCGACCAGCAGTGCGGCGATGAACGCGCCGCGCACCGAACCAATTCCGCCGAT
>JBAQIQ010000263.1:0-3422 GCA_049288935.1 Candidatus Competibacteraceae bacterium | reverse complement strand
GCGCTGGTCAAGCAACTGGCCGAGCAACTCGGCGCGGCCCTGGGCGGAACCCGGGTCGCCGCCGACCGTGGCTGGCTGGCGGTGGAACGCTTCATCGGCTCGACTGGCCAGATCGTCGCGCCAAAGCTGTATATGGCCTTTGGCGTGTCCGGCGCGGGTCAGCATCTATCCGGCATGACCGGCAGCGAGATCGTAATCGCCGTCAACAGTGACCGCACTGCACCGATGCTGAAGCGGGCCGATCTGGGCGTGGTCGGCGACCTCCATCAAATTCTGCCCATTCTGATCAGCAAGCTCAGGGAAATCATGCGATGACCACTTCTCCGGCCAAAGAACAGTTCGATGTCATCATTGTGGGCGCGGGACCTGCCGGCAGCGCTGCGGCCCTGTTAAGCGCCCGCGCCGGTCTCAAGGTGCTGTTGCTGGAGCGCGGCGAATATCCCGGCGCCAAGAATGTCTCCGGGGCGGTGTTTTATGGCAGCGCCATTCTGAATGAACTGATTCCCAACTGGTGGGAACAAGCGCCGGTCGAGCGTTACATCTGTCGGCGCGACATTGCTTTCATGTCGCCGACCACCGCCGTGGCGCTTGATTTCCGCAGCGCGGGCGCGGGTTACGCCACTGCGCCCTATAACGGCTTCACCGTACTCCGACCGAAGTTTGATCGCTGGCTGGCGGCGCAGGCCGAGGCGGCGGGCGCTTTTCTGCTGACCTCGGTCGTCGTCGATGATGTGCTACGGGAAAACGGCGCGGTGGTTGGGGTGCGGGTGCGCCGTGATCAGGGTGAAATTTACGGCAAGGTGGTGATCGCCTGCGACGGGGTCAACTCCTTCCTGGCCAAGAAAGCCGGTTTGCAGCGCGAGTTTCACCCGCATGAACTGTCGCTGGGGGTCAAGGAAGTATTGGGGCTGGAACCCGCGATTATCCAGGATCGCTTTCACCTCAACGGTAATGAAGGCATCGCGTTTGAATACCTGGGCGCGATTACCGAGGATGTTCACGGCGGCGCGTTTCTCTATACCAACCGCGATTCGCTGTCGCTGGGGGTCATCGGCCAGGTCTCGTCGCTGGTGGAGCGCCGCAAGCGCTCGTATGAACTGCTGGAAGGCTTCAAGGCCCATCCAGCCGTTGCGCCGCTGGTGCGCGGCGGGAAATTGCGCGAGTACTCGGCCCATCTGATCCCGGAAAGCGGCTGGTCGATGCAGCCAAAACTGTACACCGATGGCCTGTTGGTGGCTGGCGACGCCGCCGGGTTCTGTCTGGCCGCCGGACTGTATCTGGAAGGCATGAACTACGCGATGCAGTCCGGTCTGGCGGCGGCGGAAACGGCGATTGTCGCCTGCCAGCGCGGGAATTTTTCCGCCCGCACCCTGGCAGTTTATCGCAAGTATCTGAAAAAGCGGCATGTTTCCACGGATTTCCGGGCCTACCGCCATGCACCGTCCTTCGTCAACGGACCGCGTTTGCAAAATCTCTATCCCGAGATGGTCGCGCGAGGTATGGAACAGATCTTCCGGGTGGACGGTACGCCCAAGCGCAAGATTTTGCCGCTGGCCTACCGGATGGTGCGCCAGTCTTCGATCAAGCCGGGGCAGTTACTCCACGATGTCTACCAGGTTGCGAGGGCTTACCTGTGGTAATGACCACTCACGAAGAAAAGATGCGCACCGTGCGCTTCCGGGTAGCGGCTACTCCGCACATCGTCGTGAACTCGGATATTTGCCGTAAGGAATGCTCGGTGCAGGCTTGCATTTACGTCTGCCCGGCCAATCTGTTTGTCCCACTGGACGACGGCGGCATTCTGTTCAACTACGAACAATGCTTCGAGTGCGGCACTTGTTATATCGCCTGCAACCAGGAGGGCGCCATTCAGTGGACTTACCCGGACGGTGGTTATGGCGTGACGTTCCGGGAATCGTGAAGATTAGAGAGGGGTTGACTCATGCGCATCGCGGTTTGCCTTAAATATGTCCCTGATCCCAGCACCATCGAAGTGGACCCGCTCACGGGTCTGATTGCGGCTGACCGCTTGCTGTATATGCTCAATCCGGCGGATGAAAGCGCCCTGGAGCTGGCGTTGCGCCTGCGCCCGTCGAATGGGACGGTGACCGTGTTCAACGTCGGGCCGGTCGAAGCGGAGCGCCTGTTGCAGGACGCGCTGGCGGCGGGCGCTGATGCGGCGGTGCGCGTGTGGGATTCTTCGCTCAGCAGCGTCAAGCCCATGGTGGCGGCGATTTTACTGGCTGCGGCATTGCGGGCAACGGAACTCCCCGAATTGGTGCTGTGTGGCGGCAATAGCATTGATCGCGGATCGGGTACGGTGCCGGCGTTGCTGGCTGAACATCTGGATTGGCCGGTCTTGACCGATGTCACCCAGTTTGAGATCCAGTCCGGGCGGATGCGCGTGCAGCGCCGACTGGATCGTGGGGCGCGCGCGGAAAGTGAAGTGACTTTACCGGCGATTCTGGGGTTGGAGACCGGGCTGGTGCATTTGCGTCAGGCCAGTTTGCCAAGTCTGATGCGGGTCAAGCACCTGCCGATTCCGTTGTACGGGCTGGAGGAGTTGGAATTGTCGCCCCAGGATTTGCACTTTCCAGCGATGACCTTGCAAGAAGTCATGCCGCTACGCCCACGGGCGCGGGTCACCTATACTCCAGATGCCCGTGGGTCAGTGCGGGAACGTGTTGCCCAGATTCTGTCCGCCGGCGTAGCGGGTAAAGCCGGGAAAATTCTGGAGGGCGATAACCCGGAACAGCAGGCCGACGCCATTATTGATTTTCTGCGGCAGCAGGGTTTTCTGGAGAAACCGGCATGAAGCCACTCGCTGAATTGACGTGGCCCGTCGTGGAGCAAGCCGTCGCTCAGGGAGTGACTACGGTGATTTTGCCGCTGGGGGCTACGGAGCAACATGGCCCGCATTTACCGCTGGGCGCCGATACTTGTCGAGCAATCGCGCTGGCTGAGCGACTGGCCGAGCGGTGGCCGGCGCTGGTCGCGCCGGTCCTGCCCATGGGTTGTTCTGATGAACATGGCGGGTTTGCCGGCCTGTTGAGCGTGGAGGCGGAAACGCTGGCGGCGGTGATCGTCGATTGCGCCCGACGCATGGTGTCGTGGGGCGTACAGCGCCTGGTCGTGTTGTCGGCGCATGGCGGCAACGGTCGGGCGCTGGCGCTGGCTGAAGCACGCTTGCAACAGGAGTTGCCGACCCTGGCGGTCTGGATTCCCGACGCGATGACAGTGTGCGGCGCGGCGGTGCTGGCCATCGCGGCAGAAGCGGGTATTCCGTTAACGGCGGTTGGTTTGCATGCAGGGGAATGGGAAACCTCGGAATTGCTATGCCTGCACCCGGAACAGGTGCGGATGGATCAGGCTGCGCCCGGTTATACCGGCGACATGGACGCGGGGCTGGTCCGCCTGGTCAC
>JBAQIQ010000262.1:0-2191 GCA_049288935.1 Candidatus Competibacteraceae bacterium | reverse complement strand
CGGCAAGCACCATCAGGGCTACGTCAATAACCTCAACAAACTGGTCATTGATACGCCGCTGGCGGATCAATCATTGGAAGCTGTCGTCAAGGCCACTGTTGGCAAAGTCGATCAAGTGGCTATTTTCAACAACGCCGCACAGGTCTGGAACCATACGTTCTACTGGAACAGCCTGCGACCCAAAGGGGGCGGCAAACCTACGGGTACACTGGCGGAACAAATCAATAAGGATTTTGGCGGATTCGACCAGTTCAAAACCGAGTTCTCCAAGGCCGCTACCAGCCAGTTCGGCAGCGGTTGGGCTTGGCTGGTGAAGGAGGGCGACAAGCTGAGCATTACTAAAACCAGTAACGCCGACACCCCCATGGCTCACGGTCTTAAACCGTTGTTAACCATCGACGTTTGGGAGCATGCTTATTATCTGGATTACCAGAATCGACGGGCCGATTACATAGCCGCAGTGCTGGATCACCTGATCAACTGGGACTTCGCCGCGCAGAATCTGGCAAGCTAATTTCAAACCTGAGCAGGGGAAAACAGATGTACATCGGTGACTATCTTGGCCGGCGAACAATCTATAGCCCGGATAAGCCAGCGATTATAGACGCAGGCAAAAATCCGGAGCTGCGACTGACCTATGCGCAAATGAACGAGCGGGCCAACCGACTGGCCAACAGGTTAGCGGATCGAGCCGGCATCGGTCATGGCGACCGGGTGGCGATATTGGCGCTGGACGGCGTCGAACATCTGGATGTCCTGTTTGCCTGCGGCAAGTTGGGCGCCATTCATACCGCGCTGAACTGGCGGTTGCACTGGCGGGAGCTGCAACACATTCTCGCCGAGGTGACCCCGACCGTGCTGATTTACGATGATGCGTTCACAAGCAGCGTCGTCGAATTAGCCCAGGCAGATTCCCCGGTGCGCCACTGGATTCACCTGGATGGCCCCAGCTTCCCTGGCAGCCGGAATTTCAACGAATGGCTGGCGACCGCACCAACGACGCCGCGCACCTGTGAAACGCTGGTTGAAGAGGACATCGCCGCCATTGTCTTCACCGGCGGCACCACCGGCCTGTCGAAAGGCGCACAAATCAGCCATCGCCAAATCGCCTGGAACAGCCTGAATAGCGTCATCCATGATGTCAATCGTGATGATGTGTACCTCAATGTTTTCCCAATGTTTCACGTCGGCGGCTTATTCGTGTACACCTTGCCGCAGGTCATTATGGGCGGAACGACCATCCTGTTGAAGCGCTTCGACCCGGAGCGGGTGCTGGAGTTGCTCCAACGGGAACAAGCGACGATCTTTGCCGCCGTACCCGCCATGTACCAAATGCTGACTCAAGCCAAAGCTTGGGCGGAAGCCGATTTAAGCTCGCTGCGCTTCTGCACCAGCGGCGGCGCACCCTTACCCGTGCCACTGGTCGAGCAGTACACCCGCGAAAAAGGCGTTCGTTTCAAGCAAGGTTTCGGCATGACCGAATTTGGCCCCGGTCTATTCGCCCTGGCTCCTGAAGACGCCATTCGTAAAGCGGGCAGCATTGGGCGACCCAATTTCTATATCGACGCCCGGATTGTGGACGCTGCTAACCGGCCGCTGGGTCCGAACGAAGTCGGCGAACTGGTGCTAAAAGGGCCCAGCATCGCTTCCGGCTACTTCAACAACGTCGCCGCTTGGGCGGAGGTCATCGACGAAGAGGGCTGGTTCCATACCGGCGATTTGGCCCGTTACGACGAGGATTGGCATTTCTACATTGTGGACCGGCTCAAGGACATGTTCATTTCCGGTGGCGAGAATGTCTATCCGGCGGAGATCGAAGCGGCGCTTTACCAGCATCCAGCAGTGTTTCAATGCGCAGTCGTGGGGGCGCCTGATCGCCAATGGGGCGAAGTGGGCAAAGCGTTTGTGGTGCTCAAGCCGGATCAGGCCGCCAGCGTTGAAGAGTTACTCACCCATCTTGGCGAGCGGTTGGCCCGCTATAAAATTCCCCGCCATGTCGAGTTCGTCACCGCGTTGCCTATCTCAGCAGCGGGCAAAGTATTGCGGCGGGAATTACGTGAGCGCTAATCGCCGCCCCCTGCGAGTGAAGAGGGGGAGAGAATGTGAATGGTTAAGAAGCTGTCCAAAAACTAACTGTTTGATTTTTTGCTGGGTACGCGGGCTTCCAGCCCGCTTTTGGCTTCTCCAGCGG
>JBAQIQ010000261.1:0-8636 GCA_049288935.1 Candidatus Competibacteraceae bacterium | reverse complement strand
TCGGTTATGCAGCGTCGCTGCAGCGCCGCCGACGCATAACAAGTTGATGCGTCAGTGGCGTCAGTCAGTGACGCTGCACGAACGGTGGTGGTGGTTCAGCCATTTTTATGAAGATTCAAGCAGTTGTGGTGCGGGGACGGGCTAACCGTGCGCTGGAGCGTACACCGCTAACGCGGCAAGCCCCGCGCAAGCGCGGGGTGACGCTCAGCTTAGCTCGTTAGGCGATTTCGCGCATTCACCCCAGAATCCAATCCCATGAAGAAACAAGCTCTGTTCATCAACGGCGTCTATGATTCCGTCCTCAAGGAGATCCTCATGGTTCAGGCTGACTTGCCGGACCAGATTCTTTTTCTCCAGCCCTACAAGAACGCGGCGATGCGAGAGCTTCGAGACAACCCGCCATCCGTCGAAGACCCGATGCGCCTCTACGTTTCCCTCACCGACGATTTACCTACCGTCCGCTACACCGCCGAGATAGTCGGCTGGGAAGACAAGCGCCAACTGTCCAATTCAAAGCGTGGCGTGCTCAACCGCCTTATTGCTGCACTCCAACCCAGCGAGACGGAACTCGACAATGCAGCCACAGGACAAGGCACTGACGGCATCAACCTTCTTTACATTCGTCGCCTCCAACCCATTCCAACTCCATTCCCTGTCAGCCGTTTAATTAAGATCAACGACGAGATACCGCTATCGGAAAACAGAACTAGGTCAGGAGGCTGGTCCTATGTCCAACCAATCGCCTAACCATGCGCTGCACCCGAACCCGAACCCGCTAACGCGGGTCGGGTGAGCTTTTCGTTAGGCCACTTCGCGCATGAGGATTATTTGCACATTGATTTTGCTGGCGATGCTTACTGGTTGCAGCCACAAGCAGACGGTGCAGGTTGGCGATGTTTCCAAGCCAGAGACGATTATCCTGAAGGCGAGCCGAGGCCAGAGTGCGATGCACATCACAGGCATTTCGCTGCGTTTCCACGGTCAGATTGACGGTGAGGCTACGATTACAGGCACGAACGTTTTGACGCAGAAGTTGACAGGCATTTTTGATTTGAAGACTGGCGGCGATTGGTATTCCGATAGTTGCCAGTTGCAGTATTCGTCCACAAACGTTCACTCTGGGCAGGTGATTATTGAGTATGAGTTTTACGATTGACCAGTGGCCTAACCAGTCGCCGGAGCCAACCGCCGTTGGCGCTGGCAGTTCCGCTGTCGCGGTTCGCGTCGCAGGTCGGCGGTGGCTCAGCTTTTTTCTTTAGAAGGCAAAACTTTATGCGCGGCAAATGTCTCTGTAATGCAGTTGAGTTTGAGATTATTGGCGTAGTCCCAAAACTCTACCAATGTCATTGCTCGTTGTGCCGCAAACAAGGCGGTTCCACATCAAACACTGCGACTGTTGTCGCACTCGAAAATTTTCGCTGGCTTTCTGGCCAAGAGCGAATTTCGTCGTTTGTTTTGCCTACTGGGTTCCGCTCTGACTTCTGCTCTACATGCGGTTCAACCGTACCAAATTCGCTGAGAAATACGCCCTATGTCTGGGTACCAGCCGGTTTGTTTGAAAGCTCCGAAAAACTAGAGATTGCTGTGCATTTGTATGTTGGCTCCAGAGCCTCATGGGATACTGTTGCTCTATCTGGAACGCTGCACGAAACCATGCCCGAAATGCTTGCCTTTATCCAGGATCTGCATGCCTACCATGCCTTCTAACCCGGCGCTCAACCTCCGCTCCCTTTGGTCGCTGGCCGCTGCGCGATAAAGCCGCGCAGCGCCGGTGACTTCTACGTGTGCGCCGGGCATGGCGCGTTACTTTGTAGGTGAAAGTCCTATGGCCAGGTTTACGCAGAGCCGAAGGCAAGGAGAAGGGCAAGGGCGTCGTCGCGAGGCGGGGTCTGGAGGAAGCCCAATCCGAACCCGCGGGGCGATGAACAAAAACCGGATACGAGGCGTGGTGCATCCGGGACGAGCGGGCACGTGACCGCGAAGTCCTCCATCTGCGACTGGGGTGCATTTTGTAAATCCGGCGTCTATGCCGCGAAGGTAACGTGTCTTACCCCGGGAGATCTCCCCGGTGCTTCAAGAGATCGAAGCTGGGCGTCGGGAAACGGGCGCTGAATACCGTGGAGAAGTCAGCAGAAGGCATAGTAGGCGGCCGCCACCGCCGAAGGCCCGAACGATGGAAGACAAAGGACCATGACGAAGAGCAACGGGAATGCATCAGACCCCCAGCGCAAGTTGGCGGCGGCCCAGCCGCCGGATGAACCCGTGGCTGGATCGGATGGACAACCCGAGTCGATTCCTCCCCGCGCGTTGCTGGCCCAAATGCTGGACCGGGCCAACTTGCAACGCGCCTTGAAGCAAGTGCGCCAGAACAAAGGCGCGCCGGGCATCGACGGCATGACCGTCGAAGAACTCCCCGAGTACCTCAAACACCACTGGCTGGACATCCGCGAGCAACTGGAAACGGGGTGCTACCGCCCGCATCCGGTCAAGCGCGTGGACATCCCGAAAGGAGACGGAAAAACACGTCCCCTGGGCATCTCCACGGTGGTGGACCGCTGCATCCAGCAAACCCTCGCGCAGGTCATCAGCGCGCACTGGGAACCCCACTGCCACCCGCACCGCTACGGCTTCCGCCCGAATCGCTCGGCGCACCAGGCAATCCGCCATGTGCAAGCCACGATCCGGCAAGGCTACGGCTGGGTGGTGGACATGGACCTGCAAAGCTTCTTTGACCGGGTCAATCACGACCGGCTCATGGCGCGGCTCAAAACCCGCTGCCTGGACGCCGGCGTGCTGCGCCTGATCAACCGCTTCCTCAGGGCGGGCGTCGTGGTCGACGGCAAGACCGAAGCCACGCCGACTGGGGTGCCGCAAGGCGGCCCGTTATCGCCCGTGCTGGCCAACGTGGTGCTGGATGAACTGGATTGGGAACTGGACCGGCGCGGCCACCGCTTCGCCCGCTATGCTGACGACTGCAACATCCTGGTCCGAAGCAAACGCGCGGGCGAACGGGTGATGGCCAGCGTGACCCGCTTGGTAAGTGACTCGCTGCGGCTCACAGTGAATCCGCTGAAGAGCGCGGTGGACCGACCCTGGAAGCGCAAGTTTCTGGGCTTCACGGTCAGCCGCAACGACAAGAAGCTGAAGGTGGCCGACAAGGCCATCGACAAGCTGAAAGATCGGGTGCGGGAACTGACCCGTCGTACACGAGGCAACCGTATAGACGTGATCGCGGCGGAGCTGAGAGAAAGCCTGCTTGGTTGGAAAGCGTACTTCGGCATTGCCGAAGTACTGAGCCCTCTGCGCGACATCGACAAGTGGATACGACGCACGTTACGCTGCTACCTCTGGAAACAATGGGGGCCGGCGGGCTATCGGGAACTGCGCAAGCGCGGGGTAACCGTGCGCGAAGCGTGGAACACCAGCAAGTCCGCCCATGGGCCAGGGCGACTGTCGAAGACACCCGCCCTGGCTTTGGCGTTACCCTTGCGCTACTTCGAGACCTTGGGGGTACCGAGCCTTGCCACACGGTAAGAATTCAATTCATCGAACCGCCGGATACGTGACCCGTTCGTCCGGTGGTGTGGGAGGGAGGGGCCGCGAGGTTTCTTCCTATCCCGATTAGGCCTCAAATTCCCCCCACCACTCTAGTACTTCACCCGTCCTGAATTGATGGGTAGAGGCGCTTGAGTTTGATGCGGGCATCAGGGGTGGTAAAGCGCCAGTTCACTGGCCGGGGGTCGGCATTGCGCGCCTGTTCCCAAGCGGCCACCTCGTGGGTCAGGGTGGCGGCGCCGGGGATGCGGCGATCCAGGCATTGCCGGCTCAGGACGCTCAATTCGATCTCGGCCATATTCAACCAACTGCCATTCTTGGGTGTGTGATGGATCTCCAGCCGTTCGACCAGGGACCGAGCCAGGGTCGGCTCGAAGGCCTCATACAGGGCGGCAGGTTTATGGGTGTTCAGATTGTCCATCACCAGAACCACTTTCTCGGCGTGCGGATAGCGCACCTCCAGCAGGTTGCGCACCTCCCGAGCGAAATCCACGGCGGTGCGCTGCTCGGTCATGGCGACATGGCGCTGCCCGACCAGGGGTTCACAGGTCAGAAACAGGCTGGCGGTTCCCCGGCGTTCGTATTCGTAGTCCACCCGTTCGGGTTGACCCGGTGCGGCCTGGAGGGGGATGCGGGTCTCCGCCCCCCGTTGCTTGCTGAGTTCGTCCAGGCATACCACCGGCCGGGCCGGGTTGTAGGGTCGGGTATAGACCTCCAGTACGTCCTCCATGGCGCAGACGAACTCGGCGTTGGCCTGCGGGGGAATCACCCACTGCTGGCGCAACCAGGGCTTGAGTTCGTTTTTTTGAGCGTCATGCGCACGCATTCCGGGCTGATCGCGTCCACCACTTCCAGCTCCACCAACCGATCGGCCAGCCGCCGCAAGGTCCAGTTCACCCGCCCTTCGGGGGGTGCGCCGCAAGCCAGCGCGATCAGGTGTGCTTCCTGGGCGCCATCGAGCTTGCGATGTTGTCGGCCGGTCGGCTTTTTCCGGAACAGCGCCGCCGTGAGTCCCTCTTCCACGAACGCCTGGCGGACCCGATACCCCGTGGAGGCCCCGCATTCCACCGCCTCCGCAATCCGCTCATCGTCCCAGCCCGGCCCGCCCGCGCCCGCATCGGCCTTGAGCAAAATGCGCGCGTGGAGGATCACCGACGCCGCTCGCGTCCCCGTGCGGCTCAGATCCTCCAATTGGGTGCGCTCTTCATCGGTCAAGCGGACGATGTATTTGGGCAGCGGCATGGGCAGACTCCAGGTTGGGGGTTACCCTCACAGGAAAACCCATGCGCTACTTGAAGTCAACTCAGGTCGGGTGAACCACTAGCAGCAATCGCCGACCTGCCATTACTCCAAATTTCTCCCGAAGTCCGGGTTTTGGCGCAAGCACTCATCGAAAATCATGCACTGCCCCCGAAAGCCGAGGCAGATGCCTACTATGTGGCCATTGCCGTCGTGAACGGCGTCGAGTATTTGCTCACATGGAATTGCACGCATATTGCCAACGCACATACGCGGCCTAAAATCGAAGCCACCTGCAGAGCGCATGGCTACGAGTCGCCCGTTATCTGCACCCCACTCGAACTTACGGAGGATTAAACATGTGGCAAGATCCAATTGTTGCCGAAACGCGCTCCCTTAGAGACGAATATGCACGTCAGTTTAACTATGACGCTGATGCTATTTTTGAAGACCTCATGGCAAAGCAAGCCATGCACCCGGAGCGTGTGGTTTCATTACCACCGCGCAAGGTCGGTGGCTTGGAGTATGCCAACGACAAATCCCAAGCCTAACTTGGCGTTGCAGCGGACTCCGCTACGCTCAGCCGACGAACGGGGCGCGAGTTGAGTCCAACGTCGGGTTCTCGGCGCTGCGCTGCCGTCGAACCCTCGTTGGAGCGGACACCGCTCACAGCAGTGATTGACGTGACGTACGCAAATGCGTACCATTTCAATCTCATCGGAGATCAACCATGACCACACTCACCGCCAGCGAAGCACGGGCCAACCTGTACCGCCTCATCGATCAGACCGCGGAGTCGCACCAGCCGATCCACATAGCGGGCAAGCGCACAAGCGCAGTTTTGCTCTCGGCAGAGGATTGGCAGTCCATCCAGGAAACGCTGTATCTTTTGTCCGTTCCTGGCATGCGCGAGTCCATCAAGGAGGGCCTGGCTGAACCTCTTAGCGGGAGCGCCAAGGATCTCGACTGGTGAGCTGGCAGGTTGTTTTCTCCAAGCATGCCGAGAAAGATGCAAAGAAGTTGGCTGCTGCTGGTCTGAAGTCGAAAGCCCAAGAGTTGCTCGCGGTTCTGTCAAACGATCCATTTCAGAATCCGCCGTCCTACGAAAAGCTCGTTGGTGATCTTGCGGGCACGTACTCTCGGCGCATCAATATCCAGCACCGTTTGGTCTATGAAGTATTTATCAGGGAGCGCGTTGTTCGCGTACTCAGGATGTGGTCGCACTATGAATAAAAGCGGCCCAACCCATCTTTGCAGCGGACCGCCTCCGGCGGCAACACGATGCACAGCTCGCTGAGCAGCCCACGGATGCGGTTGAGCGTGGCCGTGCGCTGCTCCACGAAGTCTTGACGGGCTCGGTGCACCATGAGTCGGCTCTGCTGCTCCGTGCTCTTGACCGGCACGAAGCGCCTGTTCGGCCTCTGCACCGCTTCGCAGATCGCCGCCGTGTCCGTGGCGTCATTCTTGCCTCCCTTGCCTTCCATCCGGTACGGCGCGACGAACTTCGGCGCCATCAGCCTGACGGTGTGGCCGTGACTCATGAACAGCCGCGCAAAATGGTGTGCGCCTGTGCACGCCTCCATCCCCACCACGCACGGCGGCAGCGCCGCGATCAGTTCCACCCGCTTGGCCGCTTGGCCCGCGCCACGCTCGGGCGCAGCAGCTCGGCCTTGCCCGCCTCGTTGACCCCATGCACCGCAAACACGCTCTTGGCGAGATCGATACCAACGTACAGAATGGCCATGGACTTCTCCTTCCGAGTCAGTTGATGAGAGTTCACCCTTCCCATCGTGGCATTCCGTTGCCGCTCGCCGCAATGCGGCTAGCTTGGGATGAGGAAGTCCCTTTTATTCGTTAGGCTTCGCAATCCACCACGTGTAGACCAAGCTGAGCTTCAAATGCATCAAAATCGCGATCACAGTGCAGCAAGCGAAAGCCATCAGCCAAACATCGCGTTGCGATTATCACATCAATAGTGCCGCGAATCGTGAAGCCAAGGTTCCGCAACTTCCGGAAGTTTCTTGCAGCCTCAACTGCCAGATCTTCACCGCCCAACGATACCTGCTGGAGTCTGCCGAGTAATCGCCGAGCCTCAATGAAACCGCGATCATCCTTGAAGCCACGCAGCACTTCTGCAAGTATCAAGTCGCCCACAAGCAGACCTTCAACGCCAAGGTTCCTATCCAGCCATTCTGCCTGTGCAGTGGGCTGGTTGCGGAAGAAGTCAATCCATACGCTTGAGTCAACGAGAATCACTTGTCGCGCCTCATTGCATCAAGATCACCCTCCCACTCATATTTACCACGCAATTTTCGAAGTTCAGTCTGTTGCTTCAATCGCAAGAGTGTTTGCAGGCCCTGCTCCACGGCCTCGCGTTTGGTCTTGATTCCTGTGGCCTTTAGGGTGGCTGCCATCAACTTATCATCAATTACAATGTTCGTACGCATACATGTTCTCCGAGGCTATGCCTACACATTATACGGCACAATGTACACATCGGCAAGCGAGGCCTAACCATTCGCTCAATCGGACCCATTGCGGCGTGGGGCTAAAAGCCCAGGTCGTACTGCTCGATGCGCTCATCCAGCCGGTGTACCTCGCTGAGCAGGTCTCCGATCACGAGGTTGGCCCGACCGGGCAGGGTTACCTACCTTCGGACGGGGTGTTTCGAGGGTGCAGCCTGCCGTTTGGGTGACGCCTTGTGCGGTGCTGCGCGTGGAGTTCGCTGAACGGTGGTCATCCTCTCATCCCTCAGCGAGGAATGCTCTCAGCGGCATCCGGTCAGACGAGGCCGACCGGCTCGTGGATTATTCGGCGCGATGCGGAATAAACTCTAAAGCCGTAAGATGGCCTAATGCCTGTTTGAAACACCGATTTTCCTTGCCAAGAGATGCTCAGATCATGACCCATTTTCTTAACGACGAGGCAGCGTCCCCGCTGACCGACCGTACCTCGGCGACCGACGACCAGCGTATCGAGAACATTCTGCCGCTGCCCCCGCCCGTACACCTGATCCAATTCTTTCCGATCAAAAATACCCCGGCGGAAACGTTCATCGCGGAGACCCGCAACAACGTGCGCGCTATCGTGCATGGCGTCTCCGACCGGCTCCTGGTGGTCATCGGGCCTTGCTCCATTCACGATCCGGCCTCCGCGCTGGAATATGCGTCGCGCCTGAAGGCGGAGCGCGACCGGTTGGGCGAAGATCTCGAAATCGTCATGCGCGTCTATTTCGAGAAACCGCGCACCACCGTCGGGTGGAAGGGCCTGATCAACGATCCCTATCTGAACGGCAGCTTTCGGATCAACGAGGGGCTGCGCATCGCCCGCGACCTGCTCGTGCGCATCAATCAGGTAGGCGTTCCCGCCGGCTGCGAATTTCTCGATGTGATCTCTCCCCAGTACATCGGCGATCTGGTCTCCTGGGGCGCCATCGGGGCGCGGACCACTGAATCACAGGTGCATCGCGAACTCGCTTCCGGGCTGTCCTCCCCGGTCGGGTTCAAGAACGGCACCGACGGCAACGTGCGGATCGCCATCGCGGCGATTTTGGCCGCCCGCCAGCGCCATCACTTCCTGTCGGTGCATAAGTCCGGGCAGGTGGCAATCGTCGATACCCTGGGCAATGCCGACTGCCACATCATCCTGCGCGGGGGGAGCCAGCCCAACTACGATCAGGCGAGCGTGGAGGCGGCTTGCACCGAACTCGCCCGGTCCAATTTGCCCGAACGGTTGATGATCGATCTCTCGCACGGGAACACGCCCGGCGGGTTCCAGCGGCAATTGGTCTCGGGCGCGGCGGTCGCCGAGCAAATCGCGGCGGGCAGCGCGCGGATCATGGG
>JBAQIQ010000260.1:0-1860 GCA_049288935.1 Candidatus Competibacteraceae bacterium | reverse complement strand
ATAATGTCTTCTAAAGTTGACATGGCGGCTTCTCCTTGCATGATCTTTTCGATCATCACTATTCTTTAAGGGTTAGACAAATCATGTAGTTGAAAATTCCACAACCGGCAAAGGAACGCTATATAAGCCCAAGGTGAACTGTGCAGTGTTGGCTAATTTGGTTAATAAAGGATTCCCATTTTCCACCTATTTGTTGGTTTACGAAGGCGCTTTCAATCTGGCTTCGCCAAAGAGTGGATGATTCAATTTGATGAGGGTAATGTATTTTTAAAAGAGATATTATCTCACGAGGTAACTCCATCACTTTTCCAATTCTGCAAAACATTTCTCCAATATCATTTGGAGAAATATTAAATATATTGCACCATACTATAAAACACTGCTGATTTTTATCCGCATTAAGTCCGGTATCAAGAATAGCTTTAAGACGGGCGGCTGGGTTATCGCAAATCATGGTTTTTTGAAGATCCTAAATGACGGTACTTATAATGGCCCTCTCCATAAGTTCAGAGAGGGCCATTGCTTCTTAGACCACCCTCACGCCGCCAGGCGCTCGTTCAACTCCACCAGCACCTTTTGCGCGGCAACGGGAATCACCGTGCCGGGGCCAAAGATGGCGGCAGCGCCGTTGGCCTTGAGGTATTCGTAGTCTTGGGCGGGAATGACGCCGCCGATGACCACCATGATGTCCTCGCGGCCCAGCTTCTTCAGTTCCGCGATCAGTTGCGGCAGCAGGGTCTTGTGGCCGGCGGCCAGCGAGCTCATGCCGACCACATGCACGTCGTTCTCCACCGCCTGCCGGGCGACTTCGTCCGGCGTCTGGAACAGCGCACCGATGTCTACGTCGAAGCCGAGATCGGCGAACGCGGTGGCGATCACCTTCGCGCCCCGGTCGTGACCGTCCTGGCCCAGCTTGGCGACCAGGATGCGCGGCCGGCGACCTTCGTTCTTTTCGAACTCATCGGCCATCTGCCGGACCTTGGCGATTTCATCGGCCTCGCCGAACTCGCTGCTGTACACGCCGGAAATGGCGCGGATGACCGCCTTGTGCCGGCCGAACACCTTCTCCATCGCATCGGAGATTTCACCCAGCGAAGCGCGAGCGCGGGCCGCTTCGACCGCTTTCTCCAGCAGGTTGCCGGAACCGGCGCTGGCCGCTTCGGTGATCGCGTTCAGACACGCCTTGACCTTGACCTCGTCGCGCATGGACCGCAGCTTCTGCAAGCGCTGCACCTGCGCCTCGCGCACGGCCGTGTTGTCGATGCTGAGGATGTCCAGCTTGTCTTCCTTGGCCATCCGGTACTTGTTGACGCCGACGATGGTTTCCTTGCCGGAGTCGATCTGCGCCTGCCGGCGAGCCGATGCTTCCTCGATCCGCATCTTGGGAAGGCCGGTTTCGATAGCCTTGGCCATGCCGCCCAAGCTCTCCACTTCTTGAATGTGACCCCAAGCCCGCTTGACCAGTTCGTTGGTCAGCGCCTCGACGTAATACGAGCCGCCCCACGGGTCCAGCACCTTGCAGATCGCCGTTTCATCCTGCAAATAAAGCTGGGTGTTGCGGGCGATGCGCGCCGAGAAGTCGGTCGGCAGGGCGATGGCTTCGTCCAGGGCGTTGGTGTGCAACGACTGGGTGTGGCCCAGCGCCGCCGCCAGCGCCTCGATGCAGGTGCGGGCGACGTTGTTGAACGGGTCTTGCTCGGTCAAGCTCCAGCCCGAAGTCTGGCTGTGCGTGCGCAACGCCATCGACTTGTCGCTCTTCGGGTTGAACTGCTTGATGATCTTGGCCCACAGCAGCCGCCCGGCGCGCATCTTGGCCACTTCCATGAAATAGTTCATGCCGATGGCCCAGAAGAACGACAG
>JBAQIQ010000259.1:0-11658 GCA_049288935.1 Candidatus Competibacteraceae bacterium | reverse complement strand
GTTATACCGTCTCTCAATAGAATCTATTGAGAGACGGTATAACGCGCTGAAAAAATATCGACGAGTTGCTGGAGGACCTGAACCGGACGTTTCACCGCCTGCGTCAAAGCTGTATCGACGAGGAACTAGTCGACGTCGTCTCCGGCTTCGAGGCATTGTCGAGAGCGTGCGGGTGATGGCCCGTGGCCCGAGCTTCGAGAGCCAGTTGAACGAAACCTTCGACCCGATTCGGCAGAATGCCAAAGGCGTCTGTGCGCTAGCGCACAGACGCTGGCCCGTTAATACGGTAGGTTTTTTTGCATGAACGAATGAGTTCGCTCCGATGCTGGAGATCGCAAACTTTAGAAGGTGAGGACGATGGCGATTCGTGAAACACTGCTTCAGTGGAGGAGGCGTCTCCTTGGTAATGGCTTAATTAAACAATACGTTGGTGACGAACTACCGCTGCGTGCGGAACTGTTCAGCGCTGTCCAGATGGAACAGCACGGTAAGCATCTCGCCGCCTCACATCAATTAACGCCGGTGCGGGCGCCGGACCAGCTTCTGGCGCGACTGACCGAGAATGAATCCACCCTGATTAGTGTCTGTACGCTGCTCATGGCGGCGGTGACGGCCACCCGGCGAATTGCGCCCGCCGGCGAATGGCTGCTGGATAATTTCTATCTGATTGAAGAGCAAATTCGCACCGCCAAGCGGCACTTGCCCAAGGGCTACAGCCGGGAATTGCCGCGCCTGCTGAACGGCCCATCTGCGGGTTTGCCACGGGTGTATGACCTGGCGCTGGAAATCATCGCGCATGGCGATGGCCGGGTCGATCCGGAAAATCTCCGCCGGTTTGTCGCCGCCTACCAAAACGTTACCCCCCTCAAGCTGGGCGAATTATGGGCCATCCCGATCATGCTGCGACTCGCACTGATCGAGAATCTCCGCCGCGTCGCCGTGCGCATTGCCGCCAGCCGAACGGACCAAAACCTGGCCGACGGGTGGGCGGATCAGATGACGGCGATGGCCGAGAACGACCCGAAGAATTTGTTGTTAGTGATTGCGGACATGGCGCGGTCGAACCCGCCCCTGTCGAGTTCCTTTGTGGCTGAGCTGGCGCGCCGGCTCCAGGGTCAGAGTGCCGCTTTGGCCTTGCCGCTGACCTGGATCGAGCAACAGCTCGCCGAGTCGGGCCTGACGATTGAACAGTTGGTGCAGATGGAGAACCAGCAACAGGCCGCCGACCAGATGTCCATCAGCAATAGCATCGGCAGCCTCCGTTTTCTGGGGGCGATGGACTGGCGCGGGTTTGTGGAAACGATGAGCGTGGTTGAACAAATCTTGCGCAACGATCCCGGCGCGGTGTACGGCCGAATGGATTTTGCCAGCCGGGACCGTTATCGGCATGTTGTGGAGAAAATCGCGAAAAACAGCCGACTTTCCGAAAGTGAAGTGGCGCATCATGCGATTGATCTGGCGCAGGAAAGCGCATTTAAGAACGCTCATGACGAGCGCACGGCGCATGTGGGATTTTACCTGATTGACCAGGGGTTAGCGCCACTCGAACGCCGGGCGCGGGCGTGTTGGTGTACCGTGGAATCCCTGCGCCGGCGGGGTCGCCAGTTCCCGTTATTTCTGTATCTGGGCGCGATCCTGTTACTCACAGCACTCTTGACCGGGGGCTTGCTGGCCGAGGCGCAGGGCTTACCGAGTGGATGGCTCCCGTTGCTCGGCCTGCTGGCGGTATTCGGGACCAGTCATCTGGCGGTGGCGCTGGTGAACTGGCTGGCGACGCTGCTCACCACGCCCCATCCCCTGCCACGGATGGACTGTTCCCATGGTATTCCCCCGGAAGCGCGCACTCTGGTGGTCACGCCCACGATGCTGACCAGCACCCGGAACATCGAGGCGCTGATCGAGGCGCTGGAAGTGCGTTTTCTGGCGAATCGGGACGTCAGCCTCCACTTTGGCCTGTTGACCGATTTTGGCGATGCGTCAGAGGAAATCCTGCCGGGAGACGAGGCGCTGGTTCAGTTAGCGGCGCAACGGATTGACGCACTGAATGAACAGTATCCGCGTGACCGGGGCGACACGTTTTTCCTGTTCCATCGCCCGCGCCGCTGGAATCCGCAAGAGCGGGTCTGGATGGGTTACGAGCGCAAGCGCGGCAAGCTGGCGGATTTGAACGCATTGCTGCGCGGCGACGCCCAAGAGCGTTTCTCGCAAGTGGTCGGCGATACGGCGCTCTTATCGAGCGTGAAGTACGTCATCACCCTGGATACTGACACCCAACTGCCACGGGATGCCGCCCGGGAATTGGTCGGCGCCATCATGCATCCGCTGAATCGGGCGCATTACGACGCGCAGCAACAACGAGTGACGGCGGGCTACGGCATTCTGCAACCCCGCGTGGCGGTGAGCCTGCCCGGCGCCAACCGGTCGCGGTATGCGCGACTGTACGGGAGCGACGCCGGTATCGACCCGTATACGCAAGCCGTGTCCGACGTTTACCAGGATGGATTTCAGGAAGGCTCGTTTATCGGCAAAGGCATTTACGAGGTCGATACCTTTGAGCAGGCGGTCAGCGGGCGCTTTCCCGAGAATCGCATTCTCAGCCACGACCTGTTGGAAGGCTGCTACGCACGGTCGGGTTTACTCTCCGATGTGCAGTTGTATGAGGACTATCCGGCGTGCTACAGCGCTGACGTCAACCGTCGCTATCGCTGGATTCGCGGCGATTGGCAAATTGCCCAGTGGTTGCTACCCCAGGTTCCCGGACTCGACGGCGCGTTGCAGAAGAACCCGCTTTCGGCCCTGTCGCGTTGGAAATTGGCGGATAACCTGCGGCGCAGTCTCGCCCCGGCGGCCTTGACCCTGCTATTCATATTGGGCTGGACCGTGATGGAATCGCCCGGATTTTGGACCGTGGCGATCCTCGGCATTCTGTTCATCCCGGCCCTGGCGACCTCCTTGCTGAACGTCTTGCGCAAACCCGGCGATGTGCGCTGGAGCCAACATTTCGGGGCCGCACTCCATACGCTGAGCCAGCATTTCGTGCAAGCCGCCTTCGCGATGGCTTGCTTGCCTTACGAGGCATTTTTCAGCCTGGACGCGATGATCCGCACGATCTGGCGGATGCGGGTCACGCATCAACGCTTGCTTGAATGGACCGCGTCGGGCGACCAGAATCGCCAGTGGCGCCGGGACCTCGTCACCTTCTGCCGCACGATGGCCGTGGCTCCCGCGCTGGCTGTCGTGACCACGCTCGGCCTGGCGCTAGCCAAACCGCTGGTCTTGATCGTGGCTGGGCCGATGTTATTACTGTGGTTCGCCTCACCCGCCATTGCCTGGTGGATCAGCCGGCCATTGACGCGCCGCGAGTCGCATTTAACCGTCGACCAAGCCGACTTTCTCCACACGGTTTCCCGCAAAACCTGGGCCTTCTTCGAGACTTTTGTCGGCCCGGAAGACCATTGGCTGCCCCCGGATAATGTTCAGGAACATCCGGTCGCGATGGTCGCCCACCGCACCTCGCCGACTAACATGGGACTGTCGTTGCTGGCGAATCTGGCCGCCTATGACTTTGGCTATCTGCCGGCGGGACGGTTGATTCAGCGCACGACCAGCGCCTTGCAGACGATGAAGAATCTGGAACGGTATCGCGGCCATTTCTTTAACTGGTACGACACGCAGTCGCTGAAACCGCTGCAACCCATCTACATTTCGTCGGTGGACAGTGGGAATTTAGCGGGCAGCCTGCTGACCTTGCAACCGGGTCTGCTGGCGTTAATCGATGCGCCGATCCTGAACGTGCGATGGCTGGATGGCATCAGCGACACCTTCGGCGTTCTGCTGGACGCGGCGGAAGGAGATCGACCGGCTTCGTTCAAGCCTTTTCAGCAAACGCTGGCAGCGGCGCTTCAGACCCGGCCCACGACGCTGGAGTCGGCGTATTCCTGCCTTGACGCGCTGACGACCCACGCCGAAAGCGGGGTCCACGGGAATGCCGCGAACGAGTGGGGTCAGGCGTTGGCCCGGCAATGCCGGGAAGTGCGGGATGAGTTGCTGTCGCTTGCGCCGTGGTTGGATCAACCCTCGCCGACGCCTCTTTCCCCAACGGGAGATTCCGCCGTTCCAACCTTGCGTGAATTGGCCAGGCTGGAGTTATTGCTGACTGCTGAGGAATGCAACCCCCTGATTCAGGACGCCAGCCGCCATGCCCAGGTGCGAATTGCCGCGATTGAATATTTAGCGCTGCAAGCCTGCGAACTGGCCCAAATGGACTATGACTTCCTGTTTGACGAGGCGCGTCATCTCCTGGCGATTGGCTACAACGTCAGCGAGCGGCGCCGGGATGCGAGTGACTACGATCTGCTGGCTTCGGAAGCGCGGTTATGCAGTTTCGTCGCGATTGCCCAGGGCCAACTGCCCCAGGAAAGCTGGTTTGCGCTAGGACGGTTGCTGGTCATTGCCGGCGGTGAACCCACGCTCCTGTCGTGGAGCGGTTCCATGTTCGAATACCTGATGCCGTTGTTGGTCATGCCCAATTATGAAAACACCCTGCTCGACCAAACCTGTTTGGCGGCAGTCAGCCGGCAAATCGAGTATGGCCAGCAGCGCGGCGTACCCTGGGGCGTTTCAGAATCCGGCTACAACACCGTCGATATCCATTTCAACTACCAATACCGCGCTTTTGGAGTGCCCGGTCTGGGATTGAAGCGCGGACTGGCTGAAGATCTGGTCATTGCTCCGTATGCCTCGGCGCTCGCGTTGATGGTCGCGCCGGAAGCGGCGTGCCTGAATTTACAGCGCCTGGCCGCAGCCGGGTTTGCGGGAAAATTCGGCTTCTACGAAGCGATCGACTACACGCCATCCCGGTTGCCCCGTGGACAAGCCAGCGCGGTCATCCGGTCGTTTATGGCCCATCATCAGGGCATGAGTTTCCTGTCGCTGGCCTCGGTGTTGCTGGACCGCCCCATGCAGAAGCGCTTTGCATCGGTCCCGATGTTCCAGGCCACCGTCCTGCTGCTCCAGGAACGTATTCCCAAAACTCCATCATTTTATTCACACACCACCGGCGAGATCACCGATATCCGCACGACCGCCACCGGTCAGGAAACTCCGGTGCGGGTCTTCAATCATCCCCACACCCCGTTACCCGAAGTGCAGTTGTTATCCAATGGCCGCTATCATGTGATGATCACCAACGCCGGCGGCGGCTACAGTCGTTGGAAAGACCTCGCGGTGACGCGCTGGCGCGAAGATGCGACCCGCGATGCCTGGGGGACGTTCTGTTACCTCCGCGATGTGGCAAGCGGCGCCTTCTGGTCCACCGCTTATCAACCCACGCTCCAGGAGCCGGACAGTTACGAAGCGATTTTTTCCGAAGGGCGCGCCGAGTTTCGCCGCCGCGATCACGAGATCGAGTCGTATACCGAGATCGTCGTATCCCCGGAAGATGACATCGAACTGCGCCGCGTCCGGATTACCAACCGCGCCCGGACCCGTCGGGTCATCGAAGTGACCAGTTACGCGGAAGTGGTTCTGGCCCCGCCTGCCGCCGACGCGCTGCATCCGGCATTCAGTAACCTCTTTGTCCAGACTGAGATTCTCGACCCGCAACCGGCGATCCTCTGCACCCGCCGACCGCGCTCGCGTGATGAACCCTCGCTCTGGATGTTTCACCTGATGGTGGTGCGCGGGGCGGATTGCGGTGCAGTGTCTTATGAGACCGACCGGATGCGCTTTATCGGGCGTGGCCGCACGGTCGCCGCGCCCCAGGCGCTGATTCAGGCGGGGGCGCTGTCGGGAAGTGCGGGTTCCGTGCTGGACCCCATTGTCGCTATCCGCTATCGCATCACCCTCGATCCCGATCACTACGCCACGATCGATCGGGTCACCGGTATCGGCGACACCCGCGAGGTCGCGGTCAGTCTCATTGAAAAATACCAGGATCAACGGTTGGCGGATCGGGTCTTCGATGTGGCGTGGACGCATAGTCAGGTCGTGCTACGGCAGCTCAACGCGACCCAGACTGACGCGCAACTCTACGGACGGCTGGCCAGTTCGGTTCTCTATGCCAATGCCGCGCTGCGGGCGGACGCCAGCATCCTGAGTCAGAACCGGCGCGGACAATCCGGGCTGTGGGGACATGCCGTCTCTGGCGACGTGCCAATTGTGCTGCTGCAAATCGCCGACCCGGCGAATATCGAGCTGGTGCATCAACTGGTGCAAGCGCACGCCTATTGGCGGCTGAAAGGACTCACCGTCGATTTGGTGATTTGGAACGAAGATCGCGTCGGTTATCGGCAACAACTCCATGAGCAAATTCTGGGGCTGATTGCCGCCGGGGTGGATGCCCATGTGATTGATCGTCCGGGCGGAATCTTCATTCGCCCGGCCGATCAGATTTCCAGCGAAGACCGCATTCTGTTCCAAACCGTAGCGCGCGCCATCCTCAGCGACAGCCGGGGGACGCTGGCGGAACAGCTGAGCCGGCGCGGCCTGCTGGAAAAGCGGATGCCCCGCTTCCGTCCGACCCGGAACAGCCCTCGCTCCGCAGAAACGGGATTGCTGCACCGCGATTTGATCCTCGGCAACGGCTTGGGCGGGTTCACGCCCGATGGCCGCGAATACGTCATCACGCTCGCGTCCGGTCAGACCACCCCCGCGCCGTGGGTCAATGTGTTGGCGAATCCACGCTTTGGGACGGTCATTTCCGAGAACGGCGCGGCTTATACCTGGAGTGAGAACGCGCACGAATTCCGCCTGACCCCCTGGCATAACGACCCGGTCAGCGATGTCAGCGGTGAAGCCTTTTACCTGCGCGACGAAGAGAGTGGCGACTTCTGGTCGCCGACACCCCAGCCCGTCACCGGCGTAACGCCTTATGTGGTCCGCCACGGCTTGGGCTACAGCGTTTTCGAGCATACCGAAGACGGTATTCGCTCCGAGTTGTGGGTGTATGTGGCGGTCGATGTCCCGCTTAAATTCACGGTGTTGAAGGTATGGAACGAGTCGGGCCGAGAGCGCCGACTGTCCGCCACCGGCTACCTGGAATGGGTGCTCGGCGATCTACGTCCGAAGTCGGCCTTACACCTGATCACCGAAATCGACCCCACCAGCGGCGCGCTGTTCGCCCGGAATCCGTACAACACCGAGTTTGCTGACCGCGTGGCCTTCTTCGACGTGGACGATATGACGCGAACGTTCAGCGGCGACCGCACGGAATTTCTCGGACGGAATGGCGCGCTCAGTCATCCAGCGGCGATGAGCCGGGCGCGACTGTCCAATAAGGTCGGTGCGGCGATGGATGCTTGCGCGGCGCTCCAGGTGAACTTTGCATTGGCCGCAGGACAAGCGCATGAAGTGATCTTCCGACTCGGCGTGGCCGGTCGGCGGGGGACCGATAATGCCAGCGCTTTAGTGCATCGTTGCCGGGGAGCAGCCGCTGCGCAGACGGCCCTGGACGCGGTGCAGCACCATTGGCGGCACACGCTGGGCGCGGTGCAGGTGGAAACGCCCGATGCGTCGCTCAATGTGTTAGCGAATGGCTGGCTCGTGTATCAGGTTCTGGCGTGTCGGCTCTGGGCGCGCAGCGGCTATTACCAGTCCGGCGGCGCATTCGGCTTCCGTGATCAATTGCAGGACCTGATGGCGCTGATTCACACCAAACCGCATCTGTTGCGTGAACATCTATTGCACTGTGCGGGCCGGCAGTTCCCGGAAGGCGATGTACAACACTGGTGGCATCCGCCGTCCGGTCGAGGCGTGCGTACCCACTGTTCCGATGATTACCTCTGGTTACCCTTGGCGACCTGCCGCTATGTGCTGGCCACCGGCGACACCGGGGTGCTGGATGAACCCGTGCAATTCCTGGAAGGCCGCCCGGTCCCTGCCGAGGAGGACTCGTATTACGATCTACCCGGCCGGTCGGAAGAGTCAGCCAATTTGTATCAACACTGTGTCCGCGCTCTGCTGCACGGTCTCCGTTTCGGGGAGCATGGCCTGCCTTTGATCGGTTCGGGTGACTGGAACGATGGCATGGATCGCGTGGGCATGCAGGGCCAAGGGGAAAGCATCTGGCTAGGCTTTTTCCTCTATGACGTGCTGATGCAATTTGCCAAGGTGGCGCGGTTGCGGGGTGACGAGTCCTTTGTTGAGCGTTGCCAACAGGAAGCAGCGCAAGTGCGGGAGCATCTTGAACAGCACGGATGGGATGGCGGTTGGTATCGCCGCGCCTACTTTGATGACGGGACCCCACTGGGATCGGCCCGCAACGCCGAATGTCAGATTGATTCCATTGCGCAAAGCTGGTCGGTGCTGTCCAAGGCTGGCGATCGTCAGCGAGCGCGGTTGGCCATGAATGCGCTGGATACCCGCCTGGTGCGCCGGGATCAGCGACTGATCCAACTGCTGGACCCGCCCTTCGATACCTCGGATTTGAATCCCGGCTACATTAAGGGCTACGTTCCCGGCGTGCGGGAGAATGGCGGGCAATATACCCATGCGGCGATCTGGGCAGCGATGGCCTTCGCGGCCCTGGGCGATCAGCGGGCGTGGGAACTGCTGGCCATGATCAACCCGGTCAACCATGCCCGTTCACCCGAAACCGTAGCGACCTATAAAGTTGAACCCTACGTCGTCGCCGCCGACGTGTATGCAGTTTCGCCGCATATCGGTCGCGGTGGCTGGACCTGGTACACCGGTTCAGCGGGCTGGCTGTACCGGCTGATCGTGGAATCCTTGCTGGGGCTGCGACTGGAAGGGAACACCCTGTCTATCGCGCCGTGTCTCCCTGCCGATTGGCGGGGGTTCACTCTGCGCTACCGCTATCGGGAAACGACTTACGCCATCGCCGTCACCCAAACTGCCGGCGCAACCCGTGAAATGCGGGTCACGGTGGATGGCGTTGATCAACCCGAGGCCGTGATTCCCCTGGTGGATGACCACCGGGAACATGTGGTTGAGGTGAGAATATTGAATGGCGCGTTAAGTGCAATGCTTGATCAGAATCAAGCGATTTTAAAGGTGCAGAATCCATCATGACTCCGCAGATCAAAAAGACGGTGATCCCGGCAACCTGCTGGCGTTGCTCGGCCACGCCGCTATAGGTGGGTACTGATACCGTTCGGTCAACGGAGTGATGTCCTGCGTCGCCGGGAAGATCAAACCGTGTTCGTTCTCCGCGTCTGGCGCAGTCTGGAGAAGCGGAGGTCATTGCCGCAGACCTCGCTTGCTTTCGACGCAAGGCCCCGCCAGCGACGAGCTAACCCCTCGAACCCCGGAATCATGTTCAAGGCGAAGCGTCGCCGGAATGCCAAGAGAAACGTAACATGCAAACCCGCGAGTCCCAGCGTGGTGTTGGCCGCAATTTCATGGACGTCCTCAATTTCTTGGAAAAATTCACGGGCGATACCGCCGGACTCTTCCCGCGCCGCATCCGCAGGCGCCATCGCCGAAACACCCGTGATCCCCAATACGCGGGCGTTATCGACCATCGCCAAGCCAGTCGCCAGCGTGACGCCGACGGATAGGAGCAGCGCGACCACCACTGCCCGGCTGGCGGCGGTAACGGTCAGGCCGGAGCGGAACGAGGGCCATAACGCCGGGAATCCCTTAACCCTGGCCCGCACCACGATCAACCGGGCAACCAGGAAGGTCACCAAACCGTAGCCCAGCCAGACATGCAGCAACTCGCTCTCGTCACCGCTGAAATAGGCGGCCAGGAACGCCAGAACAAACAGTCCGTGGAACCAGCGAACTCGATGAAAGAGATTCATAACGATTTCCATAATTCGGGCGCGCGGGATTCGCTATCTCGGTAGACGCAGGGTCTGCTCGCCGTAATCGCCACGGTCGGCGGCCGTATGGCAGGCGATGCAGTTGGCGGGTGACTTCACGCTGGGTCGGCTCCATATGCTGGCGGGTAGTTCCTCGGAATGTTCGTGGATAAACCAGCGGGTTTCCGTGATGCGCAACAGGGGCTTGCCGCCCATCGAACCGCGACCTGGGCCAGCGTTGGTCTCCAGGAAGCGCAGAATGTCGGCTCGCTGTTGGGGATCGAGAGCGGCATCGGCGCCGAAATGCCGGTCGAGGCCGTTCATGATCGCCCGCCACGATGCGGCGGGTAGTAATTGCGGCGGATAGGCGACATGGCAAGCGCTACATTCTTGTTGCCAAGCGGCATGATTCAGCGGGCGGATGCGCACGTCGTCGTCGGCGAACGCTCCGCCGGCGGCCAGCGCCAGCATCGCCCCCAAGGCGGCGACCCGCCAACGGCTCGGATAGGGCAGGATCATGGCGATTCCTCTAGCGAACGGTGAGCAGATAGGCCAGGACATCTCCCTTCTCCTGGGCCGTGCAGGAGCGGCCCAGCACTTCGTTGCAGTTGCGTTTGAACCACTTTTCGACCTTGTCGGGACGAGTGAAGCGTTCGGGGTTGGCGGCGGGCGCCAGCGGGGCGAGGGTTTTACCGGTTGCAACGTGCTGCCCGATGGCGGACGGGGAACGGCCATGGCAAGAGGCGCAACTCCAGTCCTTGCCATGCGTGCGGGCATAAAAGCGTTGGCCTTGTTCCGCCGAGAAGCCCACAAACGCCGGATTTTCCTGTTGGGCTTGCGTCGCGAACAGTTTTTCAAAATCAGGGGGAGTTTCCGCTTGAGCGCCAACGGTAGCGGCTAACAAGGCGGTAGTGAGGGTTAATCGCATGATGATCATCCTGGGGCGAAAGTTGTTTCATGCGCCCAAGACTACGGGATCAAGATAAATTGAGCCTTAAATCGCTACCGCTCATTGGTGTTGCAATGCACTTCGCGGACCCCAGCTGGCGTTGTTCGGCCTGCTGCTGCACCGTTACACCGGAAAGGAAGATATTCTGATCGGGACGCCGGTCGCCAACCGCGCCCGCCGACAACTGGAACCGTTGATCGGCTTCTTCGTGAACACGGTCGTCTTACGCGCTCGTCCGTCGGCCGCGATGCGCTTCGACACTTTGCTCGAACAGGTCCACGCTACCGTCCGGGATTCCTTCACTTATCAAGATATCCCGTTTGAGGGTACCCGATTACCCACAACTTATCCGTCACTGGCATACACGGCCCGGGCGGCGGCATCGATCAGCGCCCGCAGGTCGCCTTCCCGATCCGCCACGTACACCCGCCGGGTTGTCGGGCACAGCTTCGGCCAGATCGGCCACGATCTCGTCGCCTTCGACCCAGCGGGTACTTTCCTTGACGTCGGGCGGGTCTTTCGGCTTCCGCGCCCACATCCACGCGTCGAGCACCCCCAACGCCACCCCCACCGGCGTCACCGCCAAGGTCGGATGCACGTACAGCCCGTGCTGGGCCTCGTAGCTCAGCCGCCCCAGCCCGGCAATCCCCGGTTGCGACGTGAAATCCGCTTGGGGTCGTGTCTTGAATGCACAAAACGACCGGCTGACCGGCCATCCGCTCCACGGTCCGCGTGGTATGGACCTCCAAAATCTCCCGCCACTCGACCGCCGGGTTATCCAGCAACCGGTAGGCAGCCTTGGTCTCCGGCCAGCCCCCGCAGGCCAGCGGGATGCTCCCCGTCGGCTGGGCCGACAGATCGTCCACCAATTTGATCACGCGCTGGGTTCGCCGCGCATCCCCCAACTCCAAGTCTTTGAACTCTTCCCGCGCCCAACTCATGCCA